>NZ_CP010869.1:2316562-2647500 GCF_001305615.1 Actibacterium sp. EMB200-NS6 | reverse complement strand
CTGTCTGAACATGGGGGGACCACCCTCTAAGGCTAAGTACTCCTTACTGACCGATAGCGAACCAGTACCGTGAGGGAAAGGTGAAAAGCACCCCGACGAGGGGAGTGAAACAGTTTCTGAAACCGGACGCCTACAATCAGTCGGAGGGGCCTCGAGCCCTGACGGCGTACCTTTTGTATAATGGGTCATCGACTTGGTCTCACGAGCAAGCTTAAGCCGTTAGGTGTAGGCGCAGCGAAAGCGAGTCTTAAATGGGCGTCGAGTTCGTGGGATCAGACCCGAAACCGAGTGATCTAGGCATGACCAGGATGAAGGTTGGGTAACACCAACTGGAGGTCCGAACCCACACCTGTTGAAAAAGGTCGGGATGAGTTGTGCCTAGGGGTGAAAGGCCAATCAAACTCGGAGATAGCTGGTTCTCTGCGAAATCTATTTAGGTAGAGCGTCATCCGAATACCCTCGGGGGTAGAGCACTGGATGGGTAATGGGGGCTTACCGCCTTACTGATCCTAACCAAACTCCGAATACCGAGGAGTACTAGATGGCAGACACACTGTGGGTGCTAACGTCCATGGTGGAGAGGGAAACAACCCTGACCTACAGCTAAGGCCCCTAATTCATGGCTAAGTGGGAAAGCAGGTGGGACGACCAAAACAACCAGGAGGTTGGCTTAGAAGCAGCCATCCTTTAAAGATAGCGTAACAGCTCACTGGTCTAATCAAGTTGTCCTGCGGCGAAGATGTAACGGGGCTCAAGCCATGAGCCGAAGCTTAGGATGCCGTAAGGCATGGTAGCAGAGCGTAGTGTGACATAACTCCTATCCTCTTTAGCGTCCTTCGGGGCGCCTTGGAGGATGCGGAGTTTTCTGTGAAGCCGGCCTGTGAGGGATCCGGTGGAGAGATCACTAGTGAGAATGATGACATGAGTAGCGACAAACAGGGTGAGAGACCCTGTCGCCGAAAGTCCAAGGGTTCCTGCTTAAAGCTAATCTGAGCAGGGTAAGCCGACCCCTAAGGCGAGGCCGAAAGGCGTAGTCGATGGGAACCAGGTTAATATTCCTGGGCCAGGAAGAAGTGACGGATCGAGACTGTTGTTCGCCCTTATCGGATTGGGCGGGCCGCTTATCGGTTCCTGGAAATAGCTCTTCCGCTAGATCGTACCCTAAACCGACACAGGTGGACTGGTAGAGCATACCAAGGCGCTTGAGAGAACGATGTTGAAGGAACTCGGCAAAATACCTCCGTAAGTTCGCGAGAAGGAGGCCCGGTTTCTACGCAAGTATTGACTGGGGGCACAAACCAGGGGGTGGCGACTGTTTACTAAAAACACAGGGCTCTGCGAAGTCGCAAGACGACGTATAGGGTCTGACGCCTGCCCGGTGCCGGAAGGTTAAAAGGAGGTGTGCAAGCACCGAATTGAAGCCCCGGTAAACGGCGGCCGTAACTATAACGGTCCTAAGGTAGCGAAATTCCTTGTCGGGTAAGTTCCGACCTGCACGAATGGCGTAACGACTTCCCCGCTGTCTCCAACATCGACTCAGCGAAATTGAATTGCCTGTCAAGATGCAGGCTTCCCGCGGTTAGACGGAAAGACCCCGTGCACCTTTACTACAACTTCACACTGGCATTAGGCCGAACATGTGCAGGATAGGTGGTAGGCTTTGAAACCGGAACGCCAGTTCCGGTGGAGCCTCCCTTGAGATACCACCCTTGTTCTGCTTGATGTCTAACCGCGGTCCGTTATCCGGATCCGGGACCCTGTGTGGTGGGTAGTTTGACTGGGGCGGTCGCCTCCCAAATCGTAACGGAGGCGCGCGAAGGTTGGCTCAGAGCGGTCGGAAATCGCTCGTTGAGTGCAATGGCAGAAGCCAGCCTGACTGCGAGACTGACAAGTCGAGCAGAGTCGAAAGACGGCCATAGTGATCCGGTGGTCCCGAGTGGAAGGGCCATCGCTCAACGGATAAAAGGTACGCCGGGGATAACAGGCTGATACTGCCCAAGAGTCCATATCGACGGCAGTGTTTGGCACCTCGATGTCGGCTCATCTCATCCTGGGGCTGGAGCAGGTCCCAAGGGTACGGCTGTTCGCCGTTTAAAGAGGTACGTGAGCTGGGTTTAGAACGTCGTGAGACAGTTCGGTCCCTATCTGCCGTGGGTGTAGGATACTTGAGAGGAGTTGCCCCTAGTACGAGAGGACCGGGGTGAACGATCCACTGGTGTACCAGTTGTTCCGCCAGGAGCAGTGCTGGGTAGCTATGATCGGAAAGGATAACCGCTGAAGGCATCTAAGCGGGAAGCCCCCCTCAAAACAAGGTATCCCTGAGGGCCGTGGAAGACCACCACGTCGATAGGCCGGAGATGTAAGCGCAGCAATGCGTTCAGTTGACCGGTACTAATTGCCCGATAGGCTTGATTTGATCCAGTAGAAGCAAGGTTTGAACCTGAAACTGCGGAGCAATCAAAAGCATACACAACAAAACATGTACTTGACCTGGACGGCAGGCGCGAAAAACAGCGCCTGCGGATGTGCTTCTTTCTCGGTTTGGTGGTCATAGCGCGAGTGAAACACCCGATCCCATCCCGAACTCGGCCGTTAAGCACCGTCGCGCCGATGGTACTGCGTCTTAAGACGTGGGAGAGTAGGTCACCGCCAAACCTAGAAAGAAGCACAAACCGTATCTCTCAAAACGATACCAGCACAGCGCCCCTGGACAATACCTCTAAAGGGCACGTGGCGCGGGATGGAGCAGCCCGGTAGCTCGTCAGGCTCATAACCTGAAGGTCGCAGGTTCAAATCCTGCTCCCGCAACCAGTTTTACTTGCTCGGGGCGCAAGTTGTGATCAGATCCTGCCCCCGCAACCATCTTTACTTGCGATGACCCCGCCCCTCCGGCGGGGTTTTTCGTTTGGACCGAAAGCGTAAGGATTCCAGCTAGATCACCGCGCACGTCGATCTCCACTTTGCCGTCCACCGGCGTCAGCACGATGTCCTCAACCAGCGGGTAATCCCCCCATTTTTAACGGGGTTCAGCCGCAGAATTCACGCGGCCATTTTCAGTTTCTGTGCGGGTGTGATGCCGCCGATGCCCATATTCGGGCGGTCGTTATTGTAAGTCCATAGCCATTGCGTGGCGTGATCTTGTGCCTCCTCGATGCTTTCGATGATGTATTGGTCGAGCCATTCATGCCGAACCGTTCGGTTGTAGCGCTCGATGTAGGCGTTCTGTTGTGGCTGTCCGGGTTGGATGTGCTGGATGGTAATTCCCTGTTTCTCGGCCCATTCCATTAGCTTGCCACTGATGTATTCCGGACGTTGTCGACCCTTATGGTGCCCGGCTTGCCGCGCCACTCGATGATGCGGTTGAGGCTTCGGATGACCCGTTCGGCTGGCAGCGAGAAGTCGACCTCGATCCCCCGCCCTTCGCGGTTGAAGTCATCCAGCACGTTCAGCAGCCGAAAGGCCCGGCCATCACCGAGGCGATCTGCCATGAAGTCCATGGACCAGGTCAAATTGGGCGCGTCCGGCACCGCCAGGATGTCAGGCTTCTCCCGTTTCAGCCGTTTGCGGGGCTTGATGCGCAGGTTCAGCTCCAGCTGGCAGTAGAGCCGATAGACGCGTTTGTGGTTCCATGGGTGCTCCTTCACGTTGCGCAAGTGCAGGAAACACAGGCCAAACCCCCAAGTCTTTCGCGCATCCGTCAGCCCCGTCAGAAGATCGGCGATCACCTCGTTCTCGTCCTTCAGCTTCGGGCTGTAGCGATAGCAGGTCTCGCTGACCCCGAAGGCCCGGCACGCCAGCGCAATGCTGACGCCTCGTCGTTCCACCGCCGTTTCGGCCATCTCGCGGCGCTGAGATGGCCCTGTCACTTTGTTCCAAGGGCTTCCTTGAGCAAATCCGCCTGCGTGCTCAGGTCCGCATACATCCGCTTCAACCGGCGGTTCTCATCTTCCATGGCCTTCATCTGGCTGATCAAGGATGCATCCATCCCCCCGTACTTCGCCCGCCATTTGTAGAACGAGGCGTTGCTCATCCCATGCTCACGGCACAGCTCGGCCACCGGCACACCGCCTTCGGCCTGCCGCAGGATCGCGATAATCTGAGCCTCAGTGTATCTGCTTGTCTTCATTCGAAATCTCCTCGTTCATCTTGCCGAGAAAATTCTACTTATGCAGCCCCTTACTTTCGGGGGGGATTACCCCCGTGACCTGCTCCCCTCTGAGCCCGCGTTTATTGGTTAGCTCTGTTCAGGTTTTGGTCTTCTTCTGACCTTTGGTGATACTCCCGCAGGGTAAGCCCGTCGAGGCTCGAGTGCGGGCGATGGTGAGGCGTGTATCAGCTTTCCTCGATGACGACCTTGCCCTTGGCGTAGTCCGTGGAGGTCTGAATATGTTCGGACATGCGCGCAAATGCCAATTCGGGGTTTCGCTCTTTTATTGCAGCCAGAATGGCCTTGTGCTGATTGAAGGCGAGTTTTGTTTGCGCGGGTTCATATTTGAAACGTGACCGCAGCGTTGCCGTTATACCAAGCACCTGGTTAGATACTGTTTTCAGTATCTGGCTTCCCGAAGCGGCCGAGATTGCCGCGTGAAATGCGAGATCCGCGTTCGCTTGCTCCATGGCGGAGCAGTTTTTTGGTAAGCTTTTCTGACGCAGCAACGTTGTTTCAATCTCAAGAATGGCTGCGCTGTCTGCGTAGCGGGCGGCGCTTTCGGCCGCGTGCGCCTCCAGAACCAGGCGCAATGCGTAGATTTGTGAGATATCTTTGGGTGTAATCTTCCTTACGCGGGCGTATTTGCGAGGTACGAGTTCGACAAGCCCTTCGCCCTGCAAGGCAAAAAGTGCCTCGCGCACCGGGGTGCGGCTGACGCCCAGTTCCTGGGCAAGGTTGCGTTCCAACAACGGTTGGTCGGGTTTGAGGTTCCCCGACAGTATTTCCCGCCGGATGATGTCAGCGACGCCTTCGCTGGTGCGTACCGTTACCGGATTGATATTGTCCGAAAAATATCCTGACATCTACTTGGCTACTCAGTTAATTTTTCCTCAGAGAATTTGTTGGCTAACACCTATGGCGGGTTTCAACAAGCCAATCATCCCGGGGCAACTGTGCTGCGTAAGTGCGCAATTCTCTGGGCGCTCTTTTTTTAATCATTTATGCCATAAAAGTGGACCCATGGCGTGGGTGTCGCTTTTTTTTTCTGCTTGGGCGCAAGATGTTTTGACCTCATGCTTTTGGTATACCAGTATACCACAAAAGTGAGGGATGTCACGATATGGCAAGAAGGGGCGTTGCAATGCGGAATGAGGCCGACCTGGATACGTATGCGGATGCAGGTTTTGGCCGGTCGGTTCCGCGAGGGCTTGCGCCCGCAGTCGTGGTTGTTGATTTCTCATATGGCTTCACTGACACTTGCTACCCGACCGCCGCGGACATGAGCGATGAGATAGCCGCAACCAGAAAGCTTCTTGATGTGGCTAGAGTGGCGGGGCGGGCGGTTATTTTTACGACGATCAGCTACACGCCCGGCGAGGTCACGATGCTGCCGTGGTTGCGTAAGGCGAGTGGGATGAAGGCGCTGATGGCCGGGACCCGCCTCGTCGAGATCGACGACCGGCTGGCACCGAGTGAAGCGGAGCCTGTGATTGTAAAGCATGGAGCCTCTGGATTTCACGGAACGAATCTGGCGGCACTGCTTGCCGGGGCTGGTATCGATACCGTGCTGATTGCGGGTGCAACAACAAGTGGCTGCGTCCGCGCGACAGTGGTGGACGCGGTGCAAAGCGGGTTCAACGTGCTGGTTCCGCGCGACTGCGTGGCCGATCGTGCACAGGCGCCGCATGAAGCCAACCTATTCGATATACAGCAGAAATATGGTGATGTCATCGGGCTGGACGATGCGCTGGCATATCTGCAGGCGCCGAGCAGGCAGGGAAATAAAGGGTAATGGAGACCACAATGGCAAAGACGGACAATTCGTTCGCAAATCCTTTCGATATTGCAGCGCCCGAGGGCGCGGAAGGCTGGGAGAGCCTGTATCGTTACTACGCGCTTCTGAGCGAGGATCGGCGCGCTTTCGAGGAGTCCAAGTTCTGGTTCTTCGACGGAATGCACAACCCTGATCCCCTGTATCCCTTTGACACGATCATGACCGAAAACTGGTGGGTCGCTGTCAGCCAGATGTCGAGCAGGGTCTGGGCGCTGCCCCCTGCCATGGGCATCGATCACCGGATCATCAACGGCTATCTTTATGTCAGCCCGAACGCGGTGACGGACCCCGAACAGATCGCCGAGCGGCAGGAATATTTTGCCAAGCGGGCAGGGCATTATTTCGAGAACTGGGATGAGATTTTCGTCAATTGGAAGACGAAGGCGCAAGATTGTATCGACCGGCTGCGCGCGATCGAGTTCAAGCCGCTGCCGAAATACGAACCCGAAAGCAGCATCACGGGTCACACGGGCACCTATTCCTCACTCGAGATGCTCAAGGACTACAGCCGCATGATCGAGAACATGCTCGAAATGGGCTCCTATCATTTCGAGATGCTCAATCTGGGTTATGGCGCTTATTTGACCTTTCGCGAATTCTGCCAGAGCGTGTTTCCGGGCATTGCGGATCAAAGCATTACCGACATGGTCTCGGGCATCGACATCCTGCTGTTCCGCCCCGATGACGAATTGCGCAAGCTGTCGCAAAAGGCCGTCGATCTGGGCGTCGCGGATCTCATCATGCCCAACCGGTCACCCGATGACATCCTCGCGGACATGGCGACAACCAATGCCGGCAAGGAATGGCTTGCCGCGCTGGAAGATGCGAAAGATCCCTGGTTCTGGTATTCTACCGGCTCTGGCTACTGTCACGCCGATCCGGTCTGGATGACGGACCTGCGCCTGCCCTTTACCGCAATGCGCGGCTACATCACCGCGATCCGCAATGGCGAAGACGTGCGCCGCCCGTTGGACAAGATCCTCGAGAAACGCGAACAGGTCACCGCCGAATACCGCGAGCTGCTGCCCACCGACG
The DNA here is from genome assembly GCF_001305615.1 of Actibacterium sp. EMB200-NS6. Lineage (GTDB taxonomy): Bacteria > Pseudomonadota > Alphaproteobacteria > Rhodobacterales > Rhodobacteraceae > Actibacterium_A > Actibacterium_A naphthalenivorans. Next base: position 2,640,481 of record NZ_CP010869.1, on the reverse strand, counting down.
ATGATCGTGAGGCGTTCGACAGCCTGATCGGACTTGCGCGCAAGGTGTTCCCCTTTGTCGAGGATCACAATTTCTATGTCGAGCATCTGCATCACTCGATCTTCTGGTCGAAGGTGCGCGAGCTGGGCGATGTCTTCGTGGCGCACAAGTTCTTCGACACGAACGAGGACATATTCTATCTGCACCGTCACGAAATCTACGATGCGCTGTACGATATGATCATCGGCTGGGCTGTCGGCACGCAACCGCGCGGCGAAACTTATTGGCGACCGATTATCGCCGAGCGCCGCCGCATCCGTGATGCGCTGTGCAAGTGGACACCGCCCCCCGCCCTGGGCACGCCGCCTGACACCATCACCGAACCGCTGACGATCATGCTTTGGGGCATCACGCAGGAAACGATCGAGGAATGGCTGGGTGTCGACCCTGAATCTGCAACGGAATTGCGGGGTGTCGCGGCATCGGCAGGCAAGGTGACCGGCAAGGCACGCGTCATTTCCGAGCCCGATCAGCTCTACGATGTGGTCGATGGCGAAATTCTGGTCTGCCGCGTGACAGCGCCAAGCTGGGCGCCTGTGTTCCCTCGCATCCAGGCTGCCGTGTCTGACGTCGGCGGGATGATGGCGCATACCGCAATCATTTCGCGCGAATACGGCCTTCCGGCCGTTGTCGGAACCGGCTTTGCCACCGCCCGGATCAAGACCGGCGACATGATCGAGGTCGACGGCAACATCGGGATTGTACGCATCCTTGAAGAAGAGGCAGCAGAATGAGTGATCGCCCCTACATCCTTTGGCTCGACGACCCTGCAGCCTCGAAGAACCCGATCCTGGGCGGCAAGTTTTCCAGCCTGGCGGAATCGACCGCGGCGGGGCTGGCGGTTCCGCCCGGTTTCGGGATCACCACCCATGCCTACCGCGATTTCATGGAGGCGGCCGGGCTGGTCGAAGAGGCCGCGCGCGTGCGAAAGGCCTGCGCCGATCTGGATCCTGAACATATCGCGAAAGAGACCGTCGCGCTGATCCACGGGATTCTGAACGCCCCTCTGCCCGAGGCGCTGGAGACTGCGGTGCGCACGGCCTATGACGCGTTGGAAACCCGCACGGCGGCCAACGTTCCCGTCGCGGTCCGCTCCTCGGGGGAATCCGAGGATCTGGCCGGGGCCAGCTTTGCCGGCCAGTACGAGACGTATCTGTGGATCACCGGCGCTGATGCCTTGTTGCAGCATATGCGCAAATGCTGGGCCGGGATGTATGGTGACGCGGTCCTGTCCTACAAGCACGATGGCGAATCCGTCATTTCCAAGGGTGACTTCGGCATTTGCGTGGGCATTCAGCAGATGGTGCAGGCGCGCGCGGCCGGGGTGATGTTCACGCTCGATCCGATCACCGGCGACCGATCGAAAATCGCCATCGAATCCTGTTGGGGCTTGGGCGAGGGCGTGGTCAAAGGCGACATCACCCCAAGCCAGTTCACCGTCGACAAGGTCACGCTGAAGCTGCTGAAAAGCAAGATATCGCACCAGACCGAGGAATACCGCTTTGATACCGAAAGCGGTGGCGTCGATCTGTTTCCGGTCAACGACGGGCGGCAGGACAGCCCCTGTCTGAGCCAGGCCGATGCCGTGGCGCTGGCCATCCTTGCCAAGCGGATCGAAAAGGATCGGGGCGCGCCGCAGGATATCGAATGGGCCATCGGCGCCAACGGCGACATTGCGGTCCTTCAGGTCCGGCCCGAAACCGTCTGGAGCAGCAAGGAGGCGAAGCCGGTTCTCAAGGTCACGTCACCGATCAACCATGTCCTGATGCGCATGTCCGGCGGCGGAGCCAAGGGATGAAGGCTTCGGACTTCATCTATCACCGGCCCGGCTCGGTGGATGAGGCGATCGCGTTGCTTGGCGATTATGGCGGCAGCGCCCGCATTCTTGCCGGGGGTCAAAGCCTCATGCCGATGATGAACCTGCGCCTGTGGCGCCCCTCGGCCCTGATCGATATCGGGCGCGTTTCAGGTCTGGACCAGATCGAAGAGCGCGGCGATGTGACCGTTCTGGGCGCGCTGGTCCGCTATCACACCATCGAGCATGACCCGCTGATCGCGCGGCGTCTGCCGCTGCTGGCCCATATGATCCGCTATGTGGGTGACCGACAGGTCCGCAACCGGGGCTCGGTCGGGGGCAGCCTGGTTCAGGCCGACCCGACCGGTGAAATGCCGCTTGCCGCGCTGACGCTAGGGGCGGTGGCGCATGTGCGCGGGCCAAATGGCGCGCGCCAAATTCCGCTCGAAGAGTTCTTTCTGGGCTCCTATGCCACCGCCTTGGAAAACGAGGAAATGCTGCTTGAGGTGCACTATCCCCGCCACCCCGATCATTTCATCTTTGCCGAGGTGAACCGGCGGCACAATGATTTTGCGGTCGTGTCCGTCGCTGTGCTCGGCGATTGCAGCGACGGCATCTGGCGCAATCTGCGCATCGGTCTGGGCGGGGTGGACGAAACCCCAGTGCTGGCGCGCGCGGCCATGGATCTGGTCGAGGGGACCGCACTTGACTGCGCGGATATCGCCAAGGCGGCCGCCGGTGCCGCCGCTGAAATCAGCCCGCCCAGCGATATCCGCGCCTCTGACGAATACCGCCGCCATCTGACGGAAATCCATGTCGGTCGCGCCCTGCGCGCCCTGGCGGATTGCACAACCGAAAACAAGGAAGCCCTTCTTTGAAATTCCTTCAAGAGTTCATCGTCGATCAGCCCATTGACACACTATGGGCCTTTTTCGATCAGCCCGAGCAGGTCGCCTATTGCATCCCAGGCGTTGAATCGCTCGAGATGCTGGATCCCGAAACCTTCACGGCGCGTGTCAAGCAAAGCGTCGGGCCGATCTCGGCTACGTTCGAGGCCAAGGTGCACATCACCGAAAAAGTGCAGGGCGAGCGTATCGCCTTTACCGCGACAGGCAGCGCTGTGCGCGGAGCGGTCGGAAATTTTCGCGCTGAAAGTCTGGTGCGCCTGATCCCGCAGGGGAGCAGCACCGAGGTTCGTGTTGAAAGTGAAGCCGCCCTTGCCGGTGTGCTGGGCAGCGTGGGGCAGAAGGTCATCGCCAGGCAGGCGGAAAAGATCACCGGGGTCTTTGCCCAGACCCTGCAGGACAAGCTGAGTGGCAAGGAATCCGCGGTGGCGGCGCCAGGGCCCATGCCGCGCCCGTCCGTGTCACCCGCGGCAGCGGCGGCGGGATATGCGATGCCCGCGCCTGTTCAGGTGTGCTCTGACGGTTGGGGCAAGGTCGGGGCGGCACTTGGCGCGGTGAACGTCGCAATCGGGCTGGCGATTCTCGTGTCGCTGACCTGAGAAGCGCCGAGCGAAAAGATGCGGCGCGCGGCGCCGAATGCAAAAGAAGGAAGAGCCATGAAACGTATCGGCCTGATAGTGCCCAGTTCGAACACGACGATGGAGACGGAGATCCCTGCGCTTTTGCAGCGCCATCCGGGGGTTTCGGATCCGGGGTTCACGTTCCATTCGAGCCGCGCGCGGCTGCATACGGTGGATGTGGAAAGCCTGAGCGCGATGGTCAGGGACGGCGACCGCTGTGCCGCCGAGCTGGGCGATGCGGATGTGGATGTGGTGGCCTATGCCTGCCTCGTGGCGCTGATGACCCAGGGCGCGGATGCGCATAAGGGGATCGAATGCAAGCTGGGCGAGGTGATCCGCGCGGGCATCGACCGCCAGGTGCCGATCGTGTCCAGCGCCGGCGCGCTGGTGCGCACGCTCGATGCGCTGGGGCTGAAGAAGGTCGCCGTGGTCGCGCCCTACATGCCCGCGCTCACGAAGCTGGTGATCGACTATATCGAGGCCGACGGCTTCACCGTGACCGACAGCGTCAGCCTGTCGGTGCCTGACAATCTCGAGGTGGGGCGGCTGGATCCGATGAACCTGCCCGGCCATGTGGCGAAGCTCGACCTGTCCGGGGCCGACGGGCTGATCCTGTCGGCCTGCGTGCAGATGCCATCGCTTCCGGCGGTTCAGAAAGTGCAGGACATGATCGGCCTGCCGGTGATCACGGCGGCGACCTGCACCGCGCGCGAGATCCTGACGTCGCTGGGGCTGGACCCGGTGGTGCCCGGCGCGGGGGCGGCCCTGGGCACCCTGCCCGCAACAGCGCAGGTGCCGGCATGAACGTGCGGATCACGGGCACATCGCTTTATCTTCAGGCCAACGGGCTGCGCCACCATGTGCTGGTCTACGGCGACACCGGCCAGCCCGCGGTGATCGTGCTGCCGGGGATCACCAGCCCGGCGGCGACGGCGGATTTCCTGGCCGTGCAGATCGCCGATATGGGGTTTTCGGTCTATGTGCCCGACATTCGCGGCCGGGGCGAAACCGATGTGGCGCCCGCCGGTGCCTATCGGTTGCACGATTACGCGGCGGATGTCGACGCCCTGGTGAGGGGGCTGAAGCTGCACAGGCCGATCGTGATCGGCCATTCCATGGGGGCACGGATCGCGGCGGCCTATGTCACGCAATACGCGCCCGAGGATCACAACCTGGCGGTGATCATCGACCCGCCCCTGTGCGGGCCGGGCCGGGGGGCCTATCCCACCAGCCTCGAGAGTTTCATGGCGCAGCTGAATGAAGCGAAGGCCGGCACCACGCTGGAGGCGGTGCGGCGGTTCTATCCCAAATGGCCCGAGCGCGAATTGCAGCTGCGCATCGAGGTGCTGCCCGGCTGCGACGAGACCGCGATCCGCGAGTCCCATGCCGGGTTCGAGAGTGAGGATTTCTTCCCCTTCTGGGAAAAGCTGACCCTGCCCGCGGCCCTGATCCATGGCGGCGACAGCCCGGTGGTGACAGCGCAGGGCGCCGCCGACCTGGCCCGCACCAACCCCGCCATCCCGATCACCTGCGTCCCCGACGCAGGCCACATGATCCCCTGGGACAATGAAAAGGGGTTCTTCCGTGTGTTGAGCCCCATCCTCGCCCCATATCTGCCAACCGCCGCGCACCAGCAGAAGTAGGGCGCATGGTCAACTTGGAAAACTCGTCTGGACATAAGGAACCCCAAACATGGATCTGAACTCTTTGATCGAGATCTGTCTTCACCAGCTGACGCTTTCCGGCGTGCATGAGGGTGAAAAGGTCGTCGTGCTGTCGCAGGGCAGCGAACGGATGGATTATGCCGATGCCTTCATGGCGGCGGGTCAGCGGCTGGGCGCGCGGATGTATCACATGCGCCTGCCCGAAGTGCCGCCCGCAGGCAGCTGGAACGTGGGCGAGACCGGACTGGCCGCCAACCCCTCCGCCGTCGAGGCGCTGAAGGATGCCGACATGCTGGTGGACCTGATCTTCCTGCTGTTCTCCGACGAACAGATGGCGATACAGGCGGCAGGCACGCGGGTTCTGACCGCCGTCGAACCGGCACCATTGCTGGCGCGTCTGCTCCCCACCAAAGAGCTGCGCGAGAGGGTCGAGGTCGGCGCCGAGATCCTGTCGAAAGCGAAGACCATGCGCATCACCAGCCCGCATGGCACCGATGTGACCTACCGTCTCGGGGTTTATCCGACCATGTCAGAATACGGCTATACCGATGAGCCTGGGCGCTGGGACCACTGGCCGGCGGCCTTTGTCTTTTCGGGTGGGGCGGATGATGGCGTGGATGGTCAGATCGTCGTGGCGCCGGGTGATGTCCTGTTGCCTTTCAACAGCTATGCGCGCGATCCGATCACTTATACGATTGAAAAAGGCACTATTACCGACATCCGCGGCGGGCTGGATGCGGAACTGGTCAAATCCTACATGGAAAGCTTCAAGGACCCAAAGGGATACGGCATGAGTCATGTGGGCTGGGGGCTGGACCACCGGGCGCAATGGCACGGGCTGACCCAGTTCCCGGGCGGCATGGGGATGGAGCTGCGCAGCTTTTACGGCAACGTCATGTTCTCGACCGGGCCAAACAACGAGCTGGGCGGACCCAACGATACCGCCTGCCATCTGGACATCCCGATGCGCAACTGCTCGCTGTTTCTGGATGACGAAGCCATCGTCATCGACGGCGATGTCGTCGTCAAGGAAATGCAGCCCGTCGGCGTCTGAGTTCCTGCCCCGGCATTGCCAGCACGTGCCGGAGCCAAAGCCCGAATTATCGTGAAACTTCCGCACATATCAGGAGCCGCTATGACAGCCAGCACCAACCGGGTCGAAATTTCGCTTGAGATCAATGGCCGGACAATTACGCAGTCTGTTCCGGTCCGGATGCATGCGGCGGATTTTCTGCGCCAGACGCTGGGGCTTACGGGCACCCATATCGGTTGCGAACAGGGCGTCTGCGGCATGTGCACCATCAGCGTCGATGACAGGGTGGTGAAATCCTGTTTGCTGCTGGCGGTTCAACTCGACGGGGCGCGGGTGCGTACTGTCGAAGCACTGTCCGATGGTGACAGGCTGAGCCTTCTGCAAGAGGCGTTCAAGCGCCACCACGCGCTGCAATGCGGGTTCTGCACGCCGGGGTTCCTGGCCGTCGCAAAATCGCTGGAGGCATGGGGGCGGGTCCTGACGAGGGCCGAAATCCGCGACGAGATCAGCGGCGTCCTGTGCCGCTGCACCGGATATGAAGGTATCGTGCGGGCAATAGAAGACTATCTTGGTGCGGTCCACGGCATGTCCGCGCAGACGGAGGTTCCGGCATGAATTTCCAGGTGACGGCGGGGGTGGATATGCCAGCAGACACGGATCGGGCAATTATCGGAAGATCGGTTCCCCGCAAGGAAGATGACCGGCTGTTGCGCGGGGGCGGGCTTTTCGCCGACGACGTGACACTGGCCCATCAGCTTGAGATGGCCGTGGCGCGCTGCCCCTTTCCCCACGCCCGCATCCTGAGGGTCGATACCACAGCGGCCGAGGCGCTGCCGGGTGTCGTCCAGGTGCTGGACGGGCGAAGGGTGGCAGAACTGAGCGAACCTTTGACAGTTTTGCGCCCCGTTCCCGGTGCGCCGAGCCTGCCCTACTATGCGCTGGCGCGCGACCGCGCCACACACGAAGGTCAGCCTGTGGTCAGCGTCGTGGCGGTTACCCGCGCGATCGCGGAAGACGCCCTGGAACTGATCGAGATCGAATACGAGCCGATCCCCCATGTCACCGACATGACCGCGACGCTGGAGCCGGACGCGCCGGTGCTGCACCCGGATGTCCTCGAGAGCAATCTGATGGCGTCGAACGTGGACCGTGCCGGAGAACCTGAAGCACAGCGCGACGCGGCGCATGCCGTGCTGGCGGACCGGTTCGTGGTCAACCGGGTCGCTCCGCTGCCGATGGAAACGCGCGGCATCGTTGTGTCCTGGCGATCCGGCGCCCGCGCGCTGGATGTGCGCAGCTCGACCCAGGTTCCGCATCTGGTGCGCAAGCAACTGGCAGAGTCCCTGCGGCTGGACGAAAGCAGCATCCGGGTCGTCGCGTCGGATGTGGGGGGGGCCTATGGGCTCAAGCTGGGGGCCTTCCCCGAAGACATCCTGGCCTGTCTGCACGCGATGCTGTTGGAACGGCCGGTCAAGTGGATCGAGGACCGGATGGAGTATTTCCGCGCCTCGACCCATGGGCGTGAAGCCTTTCACGACATGATGATCGCGGCGGACAAGGACGGCCGGATCACGTCGATCATGAATGAATACACGACCGATATCGGCGGATGGAATTCGCCCTTCGGATCGTCTCAGTTGTCCTCGGTGACCTTCACCGGTCCCTACAGGGTGGCGGACGCGCAAGTGAAGCGCAACGTGGTGCTGACCAACAAGACGCCGGTGGGGGCCTATCGCGGCTATGGTCAGCCCGAGGTCAATTTCGCGCGCGAGGTCCTGCTGGATCGGCTTGCGCGCCGGTTGAACAAAAGCCCGCTGGAGATGCGCCGCCTGAACATGCTGCGCCCCGAGGACCTGCCCTGGACGACGCCGAGCCGCGCGATTTATGACAATGGCGACTACCTGCGCACACTCGAAATGGCGGCTACGGCCGTGGACTACGAACGCCATTGGGCGGCTTCGCGCAAACCGCGCGGCGATGGGCGGATTGTCGGCATCGGACTATCGTCATTTGTTGAACGGACAGGCTATGCCAGCGCGCGGTTTCTGGCCAATCGCGGCTCTCAGTTCGGGGCGCATGAAAGCGTTACACTGCGGGTCAACCGCTCTGGTGGCGTTGATCTTTATACCGGGGTCTCGACCTTCGGGCAGGGCAGCGAAACCGCCTTTGCGCAGATTTGCGCGCAGGTGCTGGGGATCGACTATGACTTTGTGCGCGTCCATGCGGGGGATACCGGGGCGTCGCCGCTGAACACCGGCGCTTTCGCATCACGCACGCTGATCGCCGCGGCGGGTGCGCTGAAAGAAGCCGCCGAAGCGATCCGCGACAAGGTTCTGGTGATCGCGGCGATGGCGCTGGAGGCCGAGACTGATGCGCTCGAGATCCGGGATATGGCTGTCTGCCTCAAGGCGGATCAGGGGCGGTCGATCAGCTTCAAGGATATCTTCAACCGGGCGATCACCGGGCAGGGTATCCCCGAAGGGATCGCCCCGGGGCTTGAGGCCACCGCGCATTTCGAGCCACGGTCCGCGTCATTTTCCTTTGGCACGGCGGCGGCGGTGGTCGCTGTTGATCCCGCCACCGGGGATTTCGAGATCGAGCGTTTCGTCATGGTCCATGACTGCGGCGTACCTGTGAACCCGCTGCTGGTCGAGGGGCAGGTGCGTGGCGCGCTGGTTCAGGGGCTGGGCGCCGCGCTGGACGAAGAGCTGCGCTATGACCCGGAAACCGGCCAATTGATGAATGGCTCGATGATGGACTACTTCGCGCCGATGGCGAGCGACGTGCCCCCGATCGAACTGCTGCACACCGAAGTTCCGTCGGATGTGACACCTTTCGGCGTACGCGGTGTGGGCGAGGTGGGGACCATCCCGCCAGCGGCGGCGCTGACCAACGCGGTCTGCGATGCGCTGGTCGATTTCGGGGTCGAAATTTCCCAAATGCCGCTGACCCCCGAACGGATCTGGCGAGCGATCAGGGCAGGGGCCGCGTCATGAGCGCGACGGCGAAGCGCGATCTGGCAGGGCGCTATGCGTCCGCTGAATTCACTGCGCTTGAACTGGCCGCGCTTGACTGGCTGGACGGGTTCTATCAGCTTGAGCACCTTCTGTCGGCACGCGAATGGGCGATCCGGCTGGACCCATGTGCATCGGACGCCCTGAGATTCGCGGCCCTCGTCCACGACGCGGAACGGTTTTTCCCGGGCGGGCCGAGCAGCACGCCCCAAGACGGGTTCGACAATCCCGATTACCTGTTTGCGCATTCGCTGCGTTCTGCCGATATCGTCCAGCAATGGCTGGCCGCGCAGGGCGTCCCGGTCGATGATCCGTTTTCGCGGCGGGTCCGAGTGCTGATCTTGCGGCACGAACTGGGCGGCGACACCGAGGAAGACATCCTTCAGGCGGCAGATTCCCTGGCATTTCTAAGCACGTTTGACTGGCTGGTCGTCCAGTGGGTGCGCGACGGGCACTATACCGTGCCCCGCGCGCGCGAGAAGCTGGACTGGACCATGACCCGGATCCGTTTGACAAAGGCGATGGGTTTCGCGCTGCCGCTTTACGCTGACATTGTCAGCGCGTTGGAAAACCCCACACCCCCTGCAATCAATCCGCAAGACAGGCGTGCCCTCGCAGGGAACCGTGATTTTCTTTTGGGGCTGACGTCGACTGCGAGCGACGCGGCCGAAGCGTGAGTTCCCGGGCCTGCGGGTTCACCGCGCGAACGCATGTGAACCTGCTCCTGATCGTTGAGCGGTACCGATAGGGCTGGATGGCGGAGCATAAAAAGGAGACCACGCGATGAACAGACAAGACCTGCCGGCCGTCGATCCCAAGGAGTTTTGGCCCCTGATGGGGGTGCGCGCCATCGGCGGGGCCGTCGTCGCCGCGACCGGCGCGCAGGGGCCCGCCGGCTTTCTGGCATTGTCAGTTGCGCATCTCACCGCCACGCCCCCGACGCTGATGGTGTCGGTGGGGAAATCAACCTCGGCGCTGGCGACATTGCTTGAAGCAGGGAGCTTCGCGGTGAACTACCTGTCCGCCGATCACAAACCCCTGGCCGATGTTTTTGGTGGGCGTACGGCGGCAAAAGGGGCGGATCGCTTCTCGACCGGGCAATGGGGCACATTGCTCACAGGCGCGCCGGTGCTTTCCGATGCGGTCGGGGTCATCGACTGCGTCATCGAAGAAACGATCGAGCGACATGAAACCCTGATCGTTCTTGGAAGGATCGTGGGCTATGTGGCAGACAATGACGCGCCGCCGCTGGTCTACTACAAAGGCGGAATTTTTCCTGTTTAGGGCACCTGATGCCAAAGACGGGCCGGGGTGTGCCCGCCACTAGAGCCTGAAGCGGGCCGAGATTTCTTCGGCGGCTTCAAGCAGGTGTTTGCCCGAACTCAGGATTTCATTCTGATGTTCGAGCCCGACGATGGACAGCGCCGCGATGCATTTCCCGCTGCTGTCCAGAATTGGCGTCGCGGCAGCCAGAAGGCCGGTTCCTGGCTCCGAAAAGGCGATGCGATCCTCGGCGATCTTGAGCCGTTCGTGTTCCGGTATCGGGTTCTGATCCAGTGTTTCGAGTTCACGCAGCGCTTTGGGGTCTTCGAAAACGATATGTATCTTGCCCGACGCGGATGTCACTGGATCCAGCCGCGCCCCCACCTCCTGCCGCGCGACAATCGTACGCTTGACCTCGACGCGCTGGATGATCACTGGCGCGCCATTCTGATAGCTGGTCAGCGACGCGGTTTCGTTCGTGCGCTGCACAAGCCGTTCGAGAATGGGTTCGACGCGATCGCCAAGATTCATCTGTCGAAGGGCCGCCGCGGCGACCGAAACACAGCGCAGCGAAAGCTGATAGCAACCGTCTTCCCGCAGTTCGACCCACCCCGCATCCGCCAGGGTCTTGAGCTGCTGATAGGCCGTCGCCCGCTGAAGTTTGAGCCCGGCGCAGATATCGCTCAGCCGCATGGGAATGTCAGTGCCGGCGATGAAGTCGAGCATGCGGAGAACCTTGGTTGCTGTCGAAAGGCTTCTTACGCCACCTGTCGGCTTCGCTGTTTCAATGTCCGTCATGAAAACTCCAAAGCTCCAATATTCTCGCCTCATATTCAGGCAGTTAGCATACGCGCTTTGGATGGGGATGGAAAAGCACGAAACGGGTTTGACAAAGCCTAAATCGAATTTCATAAAATTCAAATAAAATACGGTGTATCTAATATGAATACAACATGTGGCGCCGTCCGGTTAAAGATTTGTGGAGCAACATATGCATCTTGAACGGAGTGAAAGCGGTTTGGGGGCACTGGACCAGTTGGACGAATGCGGTCTGCGCTCCGCTTCGATTCTGATGAAGCCCGAGCGACTTGCCGCGATCCAACCGTCCCGGATCAGTGCTTCGCGCGCTTTCGTCGAGCAGATGATCAAGGAGCGCTGGTCGATCACGCGCACCCGGTTCCGCATCAACGCGAACGGGGAGGGCGAGGCGCTGTATCACATCGTATGTGGAGGCTGGGAGTTTTCCTTCCCGATCTACTCTTTCAAGCCGACTACAGCCGGCAGGACCTTCCGCATCATCGGAACCGCTTGGGATATGATGGGCGCATTGGTCGAGGGCCGCATTTCCGATGCGGATTTTGAGACCACCCGTCAGGAAATGCCCAAGCTATACCGTGGGCGCGCGACGCCCGGTACGCTGGCATGGTTCCGCGCGAACCGCAGCGCGCGGGTTTTTGACGACTGTCTGACCAGCCTGTCGGGGGGGCTGCAGCCTGATGCCGAAATGCTGTGGGACGCTGGTTATACCATGCGCAACACCGGGTTGGACGGGAACGGCACCTTCGGCACCAAGACCTTCGTCGCGTTCGAAAAGGATCATCCGCTGCGCTGGTCGCTTTCGGCGCAGATGTTGGCGGCCTATATGATGCGGGTCTTCGCCACCGATATCCTGAACCATCTGGCGCGGGAAATCGGCGGGAGCAACGCGGTTCCTCTCGATCCAGAGATGTCCCGCTATCTGGGTGTCGGCAATGGCTCGGCGCTCGGGTTGATGTTTTTCGTGAATAATCGACCCAAGCTGGTGAACAAATGGCTTTTGATCCGGGAAAAGACAATTGCGCAGGCCAAAATGCTGGACCTGTCGGAAAACTGCGCCCCGCTGGACCGGCTGATCGGGCTGGTCGATCGCACGATCACCTACCGCATGGAAGATACCACGCCCTACGGGCGCTACCCGCCTAGCAGCGACATCGCCGCTGAGCTGGCGACGATGAGGGGTGAGTTGGAGCGGCTGCGCAAGCAGGTGGCAAGTGGTGCGAACCCCAGCCGTACACCGCTTGTCGGCTTTTGCAAATCAATCGAGGGGCGGTACGGGGCACATGCGATCGAAACGCTGATGTCCCTGTTGATAGATCTGGTGCCCGACTATGCCGATGCGCAGGTCAAGACCCTTGTTGTCGACGAAGAGATCACGGGCGCGCCGGAAATGTCCGTGGGGCATCTGCGCGACATCATCCACAGCCAGTATGGCTGGGCCTTGGGGATGGATCTGAGCTCCGATGCGTCCCGCCGGTTCATCTGGTACAAATCGCGCAATGCCGAGGAACCCCGCCGCGGTCCGCGGGCGGATATCGACGAAGCCTATGAACTGGGGCTGGATCTGCCACGTCTGGTGGTCGCCCTTGATGCGAAGCTGGCCGAGGAAGACCCCACGATCAGCGTTGCGCGGTTTCTGCTGCGCCATCCCGACAGCCGTTTCATCGTCAGCCGCATTCAGTCGCTTGACGGGCTGAACTATCATTCCCCTCACGCCAACATCATGAGCGAAGATTTTATTCCCGCTCATATCACCAAGCTTCTGAACAGCGGCATCCATGGCCTCGACAAGACCGTGGATGCGATGGATCGCGTCATCCGTGGCGTCCTGTTTCAAGGCGCGCCGCTGCCCGAGGAAATCGCTTGCGGCACGGCATCCGCTGACTGGGCCAATCCTCCGCGGACAGGAAAAAAGTAGACATGAGCGAACAGACAGAAACATCCTTTTCGGCATCGCTTCGTGAAAGCCGCATGGTGATCGAGCGATTGCTGCAATACAAAGGCATCCCCTCGGGACGCCGCCCGTCCGTCACGGATGCAGGGCTTTATTCGGCCTCCATGGGCCTTTCAGGTTTTGAGCGCCTGCTCGAGATGCTGGACCGGCTTCCCGAGAATATCGCGGTGACGAGTGAGCTGAGCGAAACGCCCGACGGGTTGTCGTTTGACGCCGGTGACAAGCACGCCTGGCTGGTTGCAGAAGAGATCACCGACCTGTTGGTCGACAATTACAAGCGGCAGGCCCCTGCGCGTATAAACGTCGTGAACGTGACCTGTCCCGCGGAACTGCAAGTTGTGAAATCTCTGATCCAGAAACACGGGCTGGGCGCTGACGTGAAATATGCTGGTGATGTGGTCGTCATCGCCCTGACAGAGGCCGATGAGCCGGTTCAAAGCGAGTTGCTGCGCATCTGCCACGAGCGCATCCCGGTGGACCGAGATCTGTGGTTCGCGCTGTTCCACAAATCGAACGAAGCCCTCGCCCCGGACACCAAAGCCTCGCGCATGCACACAGGCACCGTCATCCTGACCGAGGACGGCAAGGTCGTGGGCGCAAATGATGACGAGTTTCTCGATATGGATCTCTCCATTCTGGAGAAGGACATCCTGGAAGAACCGGGTATGGAAGAAGGAAAACACTGAATGCTTATCGACGGGTTGCAATGTGGGGATTTCCGCCGCGACATCTTTGAACAGTTGCGCGATGGCGGCTTCACTTGCGTCACCAATACGTTGGAATTCTGGGGCGGTGCAATCGACAGCCTGGATGCCATCGGCAAATGGCTGGATCTCGAGCGGGCCAACTCGGACATCATGACCATCGTGCGGTCCGTGGCCGATATCAAGCAGGCGGACGCAAACGGTAAGGTCGGCATCCTGATGGGGTTCCAGAACTCGGGCATGTTCCAGGGCCGCATTCGATTTCCTGAGCTTTTTGCCCAGTTGGGCGTGCGCGTGGTGCAGCTGACCTACAACATTCAGAATGATGTGGGCGGCAGCTGTTACGAGCCCTCGGATTCCGGCCTGACCCGGTTTGGTCGCGAGATCATCGGCGAGATGAACACATACGGCATGATGGTCGATTGCTCACACGTGGGCGAGCGCACCACCTTGGATGCGATCGAGGTGTCTCAGAAGCCTGTCGCCGTCACCCACGCGAACGCCGCCTCGCTGAAACCGCATCCGCGCAACAAAAGTGACAAGGTGCTTCAGGCGCTGGCCGCAAACGGCGGCGTCATGGGGTTGGCGATCTATCGCAACATCACGCCCGAAGCGGCCTGTGACACGGTGGATGGCTGGGCCGAGATGATGGCGCGCACGGTCGATATCGCCGGGATCGATCACGTGGGCGTGGGCACCGATGCGGGCCACTATGTCGGCACGCCGGAACTGGACTGGATGCGTCAGGGGCTTTGGACGCGGTCCGAGCAATACGGGGCAGGGTCCAAGGTCGTGGCCACGATGCCGCCGCCGCCAAGCTGGCTGAGCGACATTTCCAAGATGGGGCTGCTTCACGACGCGCTGACCCGCAGAGGGTTTTCGGCAGAAGAGGTGCACAAGTTGACCGCAGGCAACTGGCTGCGCGTCTACGAGTCCAATTTTGGCTGAGACCTGACCGCTGAGATTTAAATCCCGGCGCCGGACAACGAAAACAACAATCGGCGCCGTCACCACAACATGTTCAACAGGAGTGATGGAAATGCGCAATTCAACGTTCAATCTAAACCGGCGCAGCGTGCTGAAGGCCGGGGTCGCGGTGGGCACTGTCGCCCTGACTGCGCCATATGTTTCTTCGGCCGAGGCTGCGGAAAACGTGCTTTACGTGAACACTTGGGGTGGTGCATGGGAAGCCTCTGCCAAGAAGCACCTGTTTGACCCCTTCACAGCCGATACCGGGGTCGAGATTCGTACGGTTTCACCGGTATCTCTGGCCAAGCTTGCCGCGCAGAAACGGTCGGGCGTGTATGAGTTCGATGTGACCACGCTAGGTGTCGCGCCGCTTGCACAGGCCAGCAATGGCGATCTGATCGAAACGGCCGAAGGGGTGGTCAGCGATGATGACCTGTTTCCCGGCGCGCTGTCGAACAATGGCGTCGCATCGCATGCCTTCGGCAACAATCTGGTGTATCGCAACGACATCTATGGCGATGCCGGCCCGCAAAGCTGGGCGGATTTCTGGGACGTGGCAAAATTCCCTGGTGATCGGTCTTTGCAGAAATACGCCGCGCGTATCATTGCCTTTGCGCTGTTGGCCGACGGCGTGCCCAAGGACCAGCTTTTCCCCTATGATCTGGATCGGGCCTTCGCGTCGCTCGACAAGATAAAACCCCATGTCGTCAACTGGTGGAGCCAAGGCCCTCAGGCCACACAGATGCTGCGCGATGCCGAAGTGTCGGTATTGGGTATGTGGCCGCAATACGCCAAGACCGCAATCGACGAGGGAACCCCCGGCACCGTGGTCTGGAATGAATGTCTGGTCGATACCGCCTATTGGGTTGTGGCCAAAGGAACGCCGCGGGCGGAAATGGCGTGGGAATTCGTCAAATCCGCAGTCAAACCCGAACGTGTCGGCCCCTTTGCCGCCAGTTCGGGCATGGGGCCGGTGAATCCGGCCGCCGTCGATTTCATTGATCCCGCCTTTATCGAATTCATGCCGACCGCGCCGCAATACAAAGACATGGTGGTGTTCCTGAAAGCCGATGGCATCGCCGGACAGCTGGAAGAAATGGATGCCCGTTTTGCTGATTGGTTGCTGAGCTAAGGCTTTTCGACTGTGAGACCGGCCTCTGCACGGGCCGGTCATTTCTGACACCGCGTAAAGGACGGGGAACCGCGTCATGCCTACCAGAACGATCCTGTCGGTTCTTGCGCCTACGGCATTTCTGCTGATCTTTTTTGTTGTGCCGCTGCTCTATGTGGCCTGGCTCAGCTTCATGGATCCGACCCCCGGACTGGCGAATTACGTACGGTTCTTCAAAAGCGGCTATATGGTCGAGACGCTGCTGCGCACGGCGATGATGTCAGCGGTAGTGACCTTGCTCAGTCTGATCATGGCCTATCCAGTGGCCTTTCTTATGGCCAATGGCGCTGGGCTCTATGCCAAGTTTCTGGGCTTTGTGGTCATGAGCTCATTTCTGGTCAGCTTTCTGGTCCGCACCTTTGCCTGGCTGATCATTCTGGGCAAGGGCGGCCCTGCGCAGAGCGTTCTGATGTTCTTTGGCTGGGATCCGGCGCCACGGCTTTTGTACGTAAGCATGCGCCGAAGGCCGTCTTGGATCAGGTGTTTTTCTCGTGTTCCATGATCGTTTCGATGACGTCTGGGTCACACTGTTCGCCGATGAGGAACTGATGGATGCCGCCCTCCCACGTGCGCAAATCCGCCAGAAGCTCCTGAAGGGACTCGATGCCGCGCTCGGTGAAGGTGACGAGGCTTTCGTCGGTGCCGTTGTAGACGCGGATCATCTCGCCGTAGTCGATGTTGTCGTCGTTCCAACTGACGATTTCGATCAGGTCCAGGCTTTCCCCGATCCGCCTCGCAACCTCGTCGATGCTGTAGACCTGCGTGACCCGTGCCATCATGCGGCTTCCCTCGACGGCCCGACAGGTTGGGACCATTCCCACGGCAGCAACTCATGCAGGCGCGAGACCGGCATGTCGGAGATGCGGGCGATGACGTCGGCGAGCCAGGCTTGCGGGTCAATGTCGTTCAGCTTCGCGGTGCCGATCAGGGAATACATGAAGGCGGCGCGATGCCCGCCGCGCTCGGACCCCGCGAAGAGCCACGACTTCCTGCCGAGAGCCACGCCGCGTAGCGATCTTTCTGCCGCGTTGTTGGTCAGGCAGACGCGGCCGTCGTCGAGGAACCGGGTGAAGCCCGGCCAATGGTTCGGCGCCAGCAGATAGTCGATCGCCTTGGCTACCTTGGCGTGCTTGGACAGGAGTACGCGTTCGCCGCGCAGCCAACGCTCCAGATCCTCGACCAACGGGGCCGACAGGCGCTGCCGGGCCTCCAGTCGATCCGCCGGATTGAACCCGTTGATCTCGCGCTCGATATCGAAGAGCGCGTCGATGCGCCGAACGGCCTCGAATGCGATCGGGGAGATCTCCTTGGCGTCCTTGCCCTTGCGGATATTCCCTTCCACGTCAGCCAGCTCAAAGAACTTGCGGCGGGCGTGTGACCAACACAGGGCCGACACAACAGTCCCCGGTAATCGCTTCGGGTCGTAGAGCTGGTTGTATCCGGCATAGGCGTCAGCTTGCAGGATGCCCTGCCAGCCCGCGAGATGCCCAGTCGGATGTTCGCCGCTGCGGTCGCGGGAGAAGCGGAAAGCCACCGCCGGCGGGGCGGTGCCGCCAAAGGGCCGATCATCACGGACATAGGTCCAGAGCCGGGCCGTCTTCGTGCCGCCCCGGGCCAGCAGCGGGACCGTCGTATCATCGCCATGTAACCGCTCTGCGGCCATGACATGGGCTTCGATCAGTGTATGCAGCGGCTCCAGCAACTCGGTCACCGCGCCGACCTGGTCGGCGAGCGTGGAGAGGCTGAGTTCCACGCCCTCGCGGGCATAGCGTTCGGCCTGGCGGTTCAGCGGTTGGTGCTGCCCGAACTTCTCGAACACGATCATCGCGAGGAGGCTTGGCCCCGCCCATCCCCGCGCAACGGGGTGGAATGGGGCGGGCGGCTGCGAGATCTTCTCGCAATCCCGACAGGTGAACTTCTCGCGGACGGTCTGGATCACCTTCCACTGCCGCGGCACCACCTCCAGCGTCTCGGTGATATCCTCGCCCATCTTCTTGATCCGGTCCGACCCGCAGCAGGCGCAGGCCGTCGGCGCCTTGATCACCACCCGTTCGCGCGGCAGATGCTCGGGGAACGCCTTGCGGACGGGCTTGCGCCGATCGAAAGCACGGACCTTCGTCGCCTTTTCTGCCGCCTGCTCGGCGCGAATGGCATCCTCGGCCGCGGCCGTTTCCAACTCCTCGAGCTGCAACTCGAGCTGATCGAGGAGCCGAGCAGTGCGCTCGGCGCTGCGGCCATACTTCTCGCGCTTGAGCATCGCGATCTCGAGCTTCAGGCCCGCGATCATCGCTTCTGATGCCGACACCACGGCATTAGAGCGGGCCAGTTCGGCCTTTGTGGCCGCCAGCTCGGCGCGCAGTATCTCGAGTTCGGAGGCGGCATCTGACATGGTCAAGATTTACCATGCCGGCTCAATAAAGCTATATAAAATAGGGCTCTGAAGGATATTTACCCTACCTTTGCAGGGCGCTGCGTCCAACGCGGATTACGCCAGTCGATCCCTTCCAGAAGATAGCCGATCTGGGCCGCAGAAATCTGGACCGTCTCGCCCGAGCCGCTGACCGGCCAGATGAACTTGCCCGCCTCCAGGCGCTTCATATAGAGCGACACGCCGACCCCATCATGCCAAAGCAGCTTCACGAGATCGCCACGGCGTCCTCGGAAGCAGAATATCTCCCCGGCATAGGGATCACGCCCGAGGCCTTGCTGCACCTGCAAGGCCAGCGTGTTCATGCCCTTCCGCATGTCCGTCACGCCGCCCGCGATCCACACCTTTGCGCCTGCCGGAAATGCGATCATGCCCGTTCCACCACCTGGATGAGCCGCGCAAGGGTCGACGTCTCGGTCGATGCGGCGGTCACGAGGCGACGTCCGTTTGGCAGGATGATCTCCACCCGATCATGGCTCATCTCATCCGCCCGACACTGCGCATCGGTGGCGACTTCCGGCGTCACGGCAACCGCTGCGAAATGCGTCCGGTCCCCATTGCCGATCAGAAGGCCCTCACGGGCCAGGCGACGCCACCGTGTGAGAAGCGAACGAGAGATCTCGTAGTGTCGTGCCGTTGCCGCGGCCATCCGCGGCGCCGCGTAGCTCTCCTCCACGATCCGCACCTTCTCGGCGTCGGTCCACCGCCGCCGCCGACCTGTATCCGAGACCGAAAGAACCTCTACTTGGGATATGAAGCTATGATCTGTCATAGCTTCATGCTCTTACAGGCAGCCGGGTGGGTCGGTCAGACGGCCCTCGGCGGATGCTTACTTTTGTACACCACCTTTGCCTCGATCATCGCGATGACGCAAATGCTGACCCCGCTGATGGCGCTGGTGCTTTATGCCACGATGAAACGCATCGATCCGGTGCTGCTTCGCGCCTCTACCAGCCTGGGGGCCAACAATCTTCGCGGCCTCGTGCACATCTATTTTCCGCTCAGCCTGCCGGGGGTCGCCAACGGGGTAACGCTGGTTTTCATCACGTGCCTGGGGTTCTATGTCACCCCTGCGATTTTGGGCAGCCCGCGCAATTTGATGATTTCCGGGCTGATCGGCAAGCAGATCGAGGAGATGCTGAGCTTTGGCACCGCTGCGGCCTCGTCGATGATACTGATGGCCTTCACCGGTGCGCTGTTTCTGATCTACAGCTCGTTTTCCAGCCTTGAAAAACTGTGGGGGTCGAAGTGACCGGAACCAGGCCCCGTTTTTTTCAGTCTGTGGCCTTTATCGTCGCCAACATCCTGGCGTGGCCAATCCTGATCGTCATCCCGATGTCCTTCAGCGCCTCGTCGTCGCTCAGCTTTCCGCCCAAAGCGCTTTCATTGAAGTATTACGTGGAGTTCTTCACCAGCCCGGACTGGAATATCCCCCTTTTCAACAGCCTGCTGGTTGCGGTTCTGACGGTGGCGTTCACCCTGATGCTGGCGATGCCCGCCGCGTTCGCCCTGGCGCGGTCACAATTTGCCGGCAAGGCATGGTTTCGGCTTTTGATGATCGCGCCGCTGCTTGTTCCGCATATTGTACTGGCCTTCGCCTATTTCATCTATTTCGCCTATTTTGGCCTGATCCAAAGCTATACCGGCGTCGTCATCGCCCACACCTGCCTGAACATTCCGGCCGCGGTGTTGGTGCTGAGCGCGGGCATACAATCGCTGGACCCTAACCTTGAACGCGCGTCGCTTTCGCTGGGCGCCGGGCGCCGGGCGACATTCTGGCATGTCATCGTGCCCGCGCTGATGCCCAGCATCATGGTCGCGGGCTTCTATGCCTTCATCCATTCCTTCGACGAGGCGGTGATCGCCGTGTTCATCTCGGGGCGCGACAAGGCGACCCTGCCGCGCCAGCTGTTCAACAGCTTCATGATGGACATGGACCCGGTGATCGCGGCGGCCTCTGGCGCGCTTGTGTTCTTTCTGGTGGCTTTCGTGCTTGTCGCCTTTGTCATTCGCCTGTTGTGGGCAAGCTCTCGTACCTATTCCAGAAAGGCCGGCGCCTGATGACTGACGTTTCTCTGGTACTGCGCGATCTGGGTAAATCCTACGATGGCAAGACCGAAGTGCTTTCGATTGATCGACTGGCGATCAGCAAGGGCGAATTCGTATCTTTCCTGGGGCCATCCGGCTCTGGCAAGACCACGACGCTGATGATCGTGGGCGGGTTTGAGACGCCGACGCGGGGTGAGGTGATTGTCAGCGGAAAATCGATCGCGGATGTTCCGGCGCATAAGCGTGACATGGGGATCGTGTTTCAGAACTACGCGCTGTTTCCTCATATGAGCGTGGCAAAGAATGTCTCTTACCCCTTGCGAATGCGCCAGGTGCCCAGGCGCGAGGCTGACGCGCGGGTCGAGAGTGCGTTGCGGATGGTCGGCCTGCAAGGGTTCGGAAACCGCACCCCGTCCGAGCTTTCGGGTGGTCAGCAGCAGCGCGTGGCGCTGGCGCGCGCATTGGTGTTCGAGCCCGAACTGGTGCTTTTGGATGAACCCCTTGGGGCACTGGACAAGAATCTGCGCGAACAGATGCAGATAGAGCTTAAGCGTATCCATGCCCAGACCGGCGCAACCATGATTTTCGTCACTCATGATCAGGCCGAGGCGATGGTGATGTCCGACCGCATCGTCGTGTTTTCCAATGGCAGGATCGAACAGTTCGGAACGCCCGAGGAGATATACAACCGGCCAAAGACGCGGTTTGTGGCCGAGTTCATTGGCGACAGCAATTTCCTTCAGGCGGTTGTGAGCGCGGGCGGACAGGTCGAGCTGGAAGCTTTTGGCCGACGTAGGCTGCCCGCCTACCGGGATCTCGAGCCGGGGCGGTACGAGGCCCTGATCCGCCCGGAAAATATCGAGGTGCATTCGGGCGCGAACGGGCCGGATTGTCGGCCTTTCGATGTCGAGGACAAGCACAACTATGGCGATATGGCCGTTCTGACGGGCCTGATCGGGACAACACCCGTCCGTGTGAAGCAGCCGGCCATGCGCGTTGCTTCGGTCGCGAAGGGCGGCCGCGTTCATCTGAGTGTCGCGGATGCCGCTATCCACTTGATCACGGGATAGCGACCGATGCGGGATTTGCAAAGTCCGGCAGAACGGGAATGCCGCTTCGCGGCCGGAGCAAAGGAGAAGGCTGGAATGCTCAAAGGTCTATTGCCGGTGGCAAGCAACACTGAACTGCCCAAGCAGACCGAGGTGGTCATCATAGGGGGCGGCATCATCGGAGCCTGCGCCGCATTGATGCTGGCTGAAAAGGGCATTCCCGTCTGCCTGATTGAAAAGGGTGAAATCGGGGCTGAACAGTCAGGTCGCAACTGGGGCTGGGTGCGCAAGATGGGACGGGTTGAGGCGGATATCGATCTGAGCATCCTGTCCGAGCGCATTTGGGAAACGCTGGATATCCGAGCGGGCTACAAGACCGGATACCGCAAGAACGGCGGCATCTATCCGTGTGATACGCGGGCGGAACTGGACGAATGGGCGAAATGGAAGCGCGACGTGGCCGAACCGCGGGGCGTGGACAGTATCATACTGACCAAGGCGCAGCTTGAGGCACTTTTGCCCGGTGGCAAGCGTGATTTCGCAGGGGGGCTTTATACCAAAAGCGATGGCTGCGCCGAGCCGCTCTGGGCGGCTCCGGCCATCGCGAAAGGCGCGCAGGGCAAGGGCGCAAAAGTCTTTACCAACTGCGCTGCCCGGGGGATCGAGACATCGGGCGGCGTCGTGTCTGGCGTGGTGACAGAGAAAGGCCGCGTGGGTTGCAAGTCGGTTGTACTGGCGACGGGGGCCTGGACGCGGCTGATGTGCAAGCATCTTAGGCTGGATTTCCCGCAGTTGCGGCTCCTGGCCTCGGTCATGCAGACCAAGCCCTTGGACGGCGCACCCGATATCTGCTTGGGCGCCTCGGATTTTTCGTTCCGCAAGCGCGCTGATGGCGGCTATACCGTGGCGCGCCGTAATGCGAACACGACCTTCCTGACGCCTGATCATTTCCGCTACTTTCTTCACTTCCTTCCCACGCTGCATGAAAAACGCAAACTGGTGCAGGTGCGTGGCGGGCTTTCCTTTTTCAAGGCCTGGCGCGATGGCATGGATTGGTCCGAAGATCAGAAAACCGTGTTCGAACGCACGCGCATCCTGGAGCACGCCCCCGCCGGAAAGACGCTTGCATCAGGGGTTGCCAACCTCAAGGCCGCCTATCCGGTGTTCGAAAACCTGGAGCCGGAACAGACCTGGGCAGGATTTATCGAAGGTACGCCTGACGCGTTGCCGGCGATCTCGCCGGTCAAGCGGGTTCCGGGGCTGGTGATCGCCAGCGGGTTTTCCGGACAGGGATTTGGCCCCGGTCCCGGCGCGGGGCAGGTCATCGCGGATATCGTGACCGGCGCCACGCCCAGTGTGGATATCAGCAACTATACATTCGATCGGTTTGACACAGCATGACCCGAGCGAGGGAGAAGATGATGAAGAGCAACGACGAAGTCACATTGTCGATTGAGAAAGCGCTGGAACTGGCAGCAAAGGCGTTTTCGGGGGCAGGTGCCAGCCCGGAGGTCGCCGCGGTGATGGCGCAAATCCACGTCGATGCCGACCGTGACGGGATCGCAAGCCATGGCGTGGCCCGTGTGCCGGGCCTGTGCAAGCAACTGCAGGCCGGGCGCGTGAACGGAACGGCGGTGCCCGACGTCTCGCAGCCCAGGCCCGGCATCGTGATCGCCGATGCGCGGGGCGGGTTTCCGCAGCCCGCGTTTCAAGCCGGGTTTGATGCGACCGTGAAGGCCGTGACGTCCTGCGGCATTGCCACGCTTGTGGTGCGCAACGGCTGGGCTGCCGATGTCATGGGCTGGCATACTGAATGCTTTGCTCGGGAAGGGTTTCTTGCGCTTGGTTTCGCCAATGTTCCCGCATCGATTTCTCCCGTTGGCGGCACCAAGCCCGTATTCGGAACCAATCCGATCACCTGTGCGATCCCGCAGGCCGGAAAGCCGCCAATCGTGATTGATCAGGCCTCTTCGGTTATTGCCAAGAGCGAGATCGTAGAGCGGGCTGCCGCCAACGAACCCATCCCGCTGGGCTGGGCGCTGGATACGCACGGCCAGCCGACCGAAGACGCCCAGGCGGGGCTTGCCGGGTCGCTTCTGGCCTCGGGCGGTTACAAGGGCATCGGTATCGCGTTGATCGTAGAGCTGTTCGCCGCCGTTCTCTCGGGCTCCGAATTGTCGATCGAGGCCGCGCCGCTGGCCAGGATGGACGCACCGCCGGTGCGTCTGGCGCAGACCTATGTCGTGCTCGACCCGACAGCCGTGGCCGGGCCCGGTTGGCTTGCGCGTGTGGCACAGATTACAGGCGCGATCGAAGCTCAGGAAGGCGCGCGCGTGCCAGGCGCCCGACGTTTCGCGGCGCGCAGGAAACATATCGAACAGGGAATTACGATCACGGCGGGTCTCGCGCAGAGCCTGTCAGATCTGGCCGGTCAAGACCAGCCGCTGGGCAGATCATAGTGCCAGCAGACCAAAACAGGGAAGCATAGGGATATCAAAATGAAACTATTGAGTGTCTTCGTGGCGACAGCCACAGCGGTGCTGTCGACCTCCTCTTTGGTCGCCGCCGAAAGCTGGGGTCCGTTCCCGGTCAAGGTTCAGCGTGAGGGCGTGGAAACCGCATCAGAGTTCCAGCCATTGGAATCTGCCACGCAACCGTGGAAGATCTGCGTACTCGTGCCGCATGTGAAAGACAGCTATTGGCTGGCAGCGGACTACGGCCTGATCGAAGAGGCCAGGCGCCTGGGCATCGATCTGACACTGTACGAGGCGGGCGGATACGGCAACCTGCCACGTCAGGTGAACCAGTTCGACAATTGCTTGTCGTCCAAGGTCGATGCCATTCTGGTAGCCCCGATTTCAGAAGCAGGTCTGTCGGGATCCTTCGAGAAGGCCAGGGCGGCGGGAATTCCGACCATTGCCTTTATCAACCCGGTCTCAGAAGCGCCGGTGGCCGGCAAGGTGTTCACCCGGATGCGGACCAAAGGCGTCGAGGCCGGGAACTTCCTGGTTGAGGTCGCGGCGGCGAATGGTTCGGAATACAAGGTCGTCGGCTTCCCCGGCGCCCAAGGTTCGGGCTGGGCCGAGGCCGCTGTCGAAGGGTTTCAAGAGGGTATTCAAGGCAGCAATATCACGCTCTTGGATGTCAAGTTCGGGGACACGGGCGTGGCCGAGCAACTGAGCCTTGTCGAGGATGCCTTGCAGACCTATCCCGAGATGAACCTGATCTGGGGCACGGCGCCCACGATCGAAGCCGCGATCGGTGTCGTGGATGAAATCGGGCGCGACGATGTGTCGATCATGGCCGAATATGGAACCCGTGAAATGTTGCGCCTGTTGCAGCAAGAGCAGATCATGGGCCTCGTGTCCGACTATACGGTGGTGCAGGCGCGGATGGCCGTGGATCTGGCGGTCATGGCGATTGAAGGTAATATGCCAGCGGCGAATGCGTTTGACGTGGAACCGGCGCTGATCACCGATCCCGACGTGTCGACCGATGACATATTGCTGCATTTCGCGCCCGCCAACTGGCGGCCTGTCTTCAGCAGCAAATGACATGACATGTCGGCCTCATGGCTTGTTCGGGTCGTGCCTCAGGCGCGCGGCCCGGCCGGAACGGAGATGATCATGCAAGACATCAGGATCTATCTGCTTGATGGCGGTTCGCTGTTGTTGGACGGGTATCACATGTATTGGAACGTCGGACCCGGTGGACCGATACGCGTGCCCGTTTGTTCGGTGCTGGTCGAACATTCAGATGGGCTGTTCCTGTTTGATACCGGCTTCGACCTTGACTATGTGCAGCGCGAAATTCCTTCCGAAAAGCCGCTGCAGACCACTGAACAGACCATTCCCGGCGCTTTGGCCAGGCTCGGGGGTCAGGTCGGGGATATCTCGGCGGTGGTGAACTCGCATCTGCATATGGATCATGTGGGCGCAAACCGGTTCTTTCCGGGCGCGACCAAGATCTGCCAAAAGGCGGAATACGAGCGCGCGGCAAATCCCTATCGGTTTGAGGTGGGCGCCTACGGTGACCTGAGCTTCAGCGCCGAACTGGCCCGCAAACAGGGCCGCGAGGCGCAGTTGAAAGATGGGCAGACATCACAGAATACGCGCTTCACGCTGGTCGAGGGGGATGTCGAACTGGCCAAGGGGCTGGATCTGATCTTCACGCCCGGGCATTCAGCCGGCCACTGCAGCCTGCTGGTCACGCCGGAACATCGACGACCGATGCTGTTTCCCTTCGATGCCGCTTATAGCGCGCACAACATGGATCAGTTCATTCAGGGGGGGTATCATTCCGACCCCGTCGCGGGCGAGCAGTCGCTGCAAAGGCTGATCGATCTGGCAGGGGCCAGTGACGCCGAAGTGGTCTTTTCCCATGATCCGCAGTCGCCACATCTGAATGTCGTCGGTGATCTTCTGGCTGTAGCGTGATGAGCGAGAGACGGCGGAATGAACGATAAGCAACAGATGCAGGCCGCTTTGGGCACGCAGGACGAACATGTTCTGCAGATGTCGGATATCTCCAAAACCTATGGTGTGAACCGGGCGCTGGACGAAGTGAGCTTCGACCTGCGTCCGGGTGAGGTTCACGTGCTGTTCGGCGAGAACGGGGCGGGGAAATCGACGCTGATCAAGGTGCTCACCGGCAACGTTCGGCCGGATGCCGGCACCCTGACGATAAACGGCCAATCCTGCGGGTTCCTGACCCTTCGCGGGGCGAAGGCGGCGGGTATTTCTGCCGTGTTTCAGGAGTTCCAGCTGGCCCCGAGCCTGAGCGTTGTCGACAACCTGTTCCTGGGGCGCGAGAAAACCCGCCGTGGCATTCTGGCGCGCGCCGAAATGCAGGATCAGGCGCGTCAGGTGCTTGCGGAACTGGGGTTCGCGATCGACCTGGAGGCCACCGTTGGTACCCTTACACGGGCACAGAGGCAGATGGTCGAAATTTGCAAAGCACTGCTGTTGCATGCCTCGATCCTGATCCTGGACGAGCCGACGGCATCGCTGAACGATCACGAGGCAGACGCCTTACTTGACGTGGTGCGCAAGCTGCGCCACCGGGGCGTGGGGATCATCTATGTATCGCACCGGATGCGCGAAATCCACGAGATTGCCGATCGGGTTACCGTATTGCGATCCGGGCGTTATATCGGCACCCTTCCGCGTGCCGGCCTGCAGGAAGCCAAACTGGTAGAGATGATGACCGGCCGGCCGATCGCTGCGCTTTATCCCGAAATCCGGCAGGATCCGCGCGCGATGCGGATCCGGATTTCCAACCTGTCCACAGTGAATGGTGCGGTCAAGGATGCAAGCCTGACCCTGCGTGCCGGCGAAATCGTGGGCATCGCCGGGCTGATGGGCTCCGGCAAAAGCGAGATCGGTCAGGCGCTGTTCGGGCTTTTGCCGATCCGGTCGGGGCAGATCGAAATGGACGGCACGCTGATCAAGCCGCGCAACCCTTCGGCGATGCTGGCACGACATCTGTGCTATTTCCCGCCCGACCGAAACGTCGGAGGATTGGCCGTCAGTCGACCCGTGCTGGAGAACGGCTCGATGACCGGGCTTTCGCTGAACATGTTTTCGCGGTTCGGATTCCTGCGCCGGCGCAATGAGCGCAGCGAGGTCATGAAAGCCATGAAGGCGGTTCGCCTGCGACCGCTTGACCTGACCCTGCCCGTAGGCAGCCTGTCGGGCGGAAACATGCAAAAGGTACTTTTGGCGCGCGGATTGGTCCGAAATACAGAAGTCTTCGTGTTCGACGAGCCCACGGTGGGGATCGACGTGGGAGCCAAGGCGGAAATTTATGATCTTCTGAAGTCGCTGGTCGAAAAGGGGGCGGCGGTGCTGATGATCTCATCCGATCTGCAAGAGGTCCTGCGGCTGAGCAACAGGGTCTATGTCGTCACCGAAGGTCGGACCGTGGCCGAACTTTGCGGCGACCAAAAAACCGAAGACAATGTGCTCAAGGGGTTCTTTGGCCATGCACCGAAAATTCGGAAGGAGGGTGTCGCATGACATTTGCCCCGAACTCCGCGCCTGTGCTTCGTCTGCGCGACCGGCTCTTTGCGTTTAACGAACGCGTGGGTCTCGCGCTGCCGCTTTCGGTTCTGATCGTGACGGGGATGTTGCTGGCCGAACCACGGTTCGTCGCCAAGATGAACATGTTCAATGTTCTGCGGGATTTTTCGGTGATCACGCTCGCGGCTCTTGGGCAGATGCTGGTGCTTGTCACCGGCAGGTTCGATTTGTCGGTCGGTGCGATCGTCGCCCTGGCTTCGGTCACGACGGCGTCAGTGTCGAACCAGCTCATGCTGGTTTTCCCGGACATGATAGGGTTTGTCGCCGTACTGGGGGTCTTGGCCGGGCTGAGTGTGGGCGCGATTGCCGGGGTCGGGAACGGGTGGCTTATCTCGACCCTGAAGTTGGACGCGTTCATTGCCACGATCGCTACATCATCCATCATTCTGGGGGCGGTATTCGTCTGGACGTATGGCGTGCCGGTCTACGGCGTTCCCAAAGTGCTGACCCAATGGGTCGGGCGCGGGCAGATATTTGGGCTTCCTGGCCTCCTCTATCTCACTCTGGTTGCCGTCTTCATCGTGTGGTTCGTGCTGGAGCGGACCGCATATGGCCGCCATATCCTTGCGGTTGGCAGCAATGAAGCCGCAGCGGAAATTGCCGGGATCTCGCCCAAGGCGATCATCTGCGGCGTGTTTGCGGCAAGCGGTTTTTTCGCTGCACTGGTGGGGGTCTATTTCACCGCGCGCATGGGGTCCGGGCAATCGGCACTGGGGGCCAATACCGCGATGCAGGCGATCACGGCTGCGGTCATCGGCGGGGTGTCGCTGCGCGGAGGTAGCGGCAATCCGATCAAGGTCATGTTCGGGGGCTTGTTTCTGGCGGTCGTGGGAAATGCGCTTAACCTTGCGCGTGTGGATAGCAAGTTTCAGGTGTTGGTGTTCGGGGTCGTGCTTCTTGCGGCTGCATTTCTGGATCGGGCAACGGACCGCGCCGCGCGGCAGGAGGGACAGCGATGACGACGATGCAAATGACGCGCAGCTTCTTTTTGAACTCCGCCGTTGTCGGACTGGTGATGATCGCATTGTTGCTGGCCGGGTTTTCGGCGGCTTCGCCGCAGATGCTGACCAAGGGAAACATCTACAACATTCTTGTGCAGTCGAGCTATCTGATGATCTTCGCCTCGGCGCAAAGCATGGTACTGCTGACCCGCGGGTATGACCTGTCGCTGGGCAACACCGTGTCGCTTGTGAGCGTGATCACGGCGATGGTGTTGGTATCGCCATGGGGGCAGGCGGCTGGCGCGCCGATCCTGCTTGCCGCGCTGTGCGGGCTGGGCGCAGCGGTGCTGATCGGCGGGCTGAATGGCACGCTTGTGGCTGCGACGGGGCTAAATCCGTTCATCGTGACCTTGGGAACGATGTACATCGTGCAGGCGCTTGGCTCCACCGTCAGCGGCGGGTTCCCTGTATCGGGCGTTCCTGCCCAATTCATGGCTCTTTCCCGGCTCGATGTGCTTGGTGTGCCCGTTCAGATATGGACACTTGGCTTGGCTACTCTGGCGTTGCACATGCTGCTGAAATGGAGCGTGTACGGCCGCAGCCTGTATCTGGTCGGCGCCAACCCGACGGCGGCAACAACCGCCGGCGTCAAGACACGCATGGTTACGGCGATGGCCTATGTCTGTTGCTCGGCATTTGCGGGGCTTGGCGCTATCCTTCTGACCGCGCGCACCGGATCGGGCGAGCCCACCTTGGGGGCGAACCTGACGCTTGAGGCCATCGCGGCCGCTGTCGTGGGCGGGATCAGCACACAGGGCGGGCGCGGAGGTGCGGTGGCGCCGTTGATCGGCGCTGTTCTTATCACGCTGCTGTCGAACGGCATGGATCTGGTTCAGATCGATGGCTACGTTCAGCAGATTTGCCTGGGAATGATCATCCTGATCGCACTTACGCTGGATCGGTTCCGCCGGTGATGTCGGCAGCCGCTATGTGCGGCCGTGGACGATCATCGAGGTGATCTCTTCGCGCGTGGTATCCTCGCGCCGGACAACCCCGACCAGGTTGCCGTTCTTGAAGACCGCGATCCGGTCTGCGATGGTCATCACATGTTCCATGTTGTGACTGATGATGAAGAATGAGATGTGCTTGCGCGACAATCGCGCGATCAGGTCCAGAACCTTCTGGCCTTCGTCCACGCCAAGGGCCGCCATGGGTTCATCCATGATGATCAGGCGCACGTCGCCCAGCAAAAGCCGGCTGATCGCGACCGCCTGACGTTGACCACCTGACATTGTGCTGACGGGGCGAGCAAGATCGGGCAGGCGGATATCAAGCTCTTTCAACAGGTCGGCTGTCCGGCGACGCATTTCAGTGTGCCGCAAGAAGGGGATGGCGCCGCCCAGCCGGCCGGTCAGTTCCCGCCCGAGGAATACATTCTGCGGCACGTTGAAACAGTCGACGAGGCCCAGATCCTGATACAGCGTCGCAATGCCGTTTTCATGCGCGTCGTTGGGCGTGCTCATCTGAACCTTTTGCCCGTCAACCAGAATGCTGCCGCCGTCATGGGTTTCGGCGCCCGACAGGATTTTCACGAAGGTGGACTTTCCGGCGCCGTTGTCGCCGACCAGGGCGACAACCTCGTTGGGGAAAATATCAAGGCTGACGCCTTTGAGGGCGCGGTTGCCGCCATAGTTCTTTTCTATGCCGCGCGCCGACAGAAGCGGCTGATGCGGGAGTTTCGCTGTGACGTTCGTGGTGGGGGCGATCTGGGCGAGGGTCATTTTATCTGTATTCCTTTTGATGGCATGAGGAGGCGGGGGGCGGGCAGGGGATCAACCTGTCTCGATCCGCTCTTGCCGCAGCATCCGCACCCGGATCTGGTCGACCACCACCGCCGCGATGAGAAAGACGCCCAGAACGATCTGCTGCACATAGCTTTCGATGCGCAGAAGGTTCATGCCGTTGGTCAGGATGGTGACAAAGATTGCACCCAGAAACACATTGCTGATCCGGCCAATGCCGCCAAAAAACGACACGCCGCCGATGACGCATGCGGTGATCGACTCCATGAGGAGGGTGGTGCCGAGCGTGGCCTCGCCCGTATTCACGCGGGCTGTCAGAAGAATGGCGCCGAAGGCAACGATGACGGAACAGAGCACGTAGGTCAGCACCATGAAGAAGGTCGTGTTCACCCCGGCCAGCCGGGTCGCGTTCAGGTTCCCCCCCAGCGAATAGATCCGGCGCCCAAGCACGGTCCAGTTCAGCATGTAATAGCCCAAGATCAGGACCGCGATGCAGTACAACACCGGGACCGGCAGGCCGTGCAGCGATGCGTTGGAAAATATCTGCCCGAACTCGCGCGGCATCCCGTAGACGGGCATGCCGCCGCTGAGCGTCAGTGCGACGCCCGTGGCGATGGACATCATCCCGACGGTCATGATGAATGGGCTGACAGACAGCACGGCAATGCCGATGCCATTGATCAGACCGACGACAGCGCCGGTCAGCATCCCCGCGGCGACGCCCGCGACAATGGCCAGCCCCGGTGGTGCGTCGGGTATGGCCTGGGCCGTGCCGGTGATGGCCAGCGCTGTCGTCACACTGACAAGTGCGACAGTCGAGCCCACCGACATATCAATCCCCCGAACCAGAAGCGCGAGCATCTGGCCGACCGAGATAATGATCAGATAGGTGGAATGTCGCCCAAGATTGAAAAGGTTGTCGTAGCTCAGAAACCGGGGCTCGGCGATGCCCATGAAGATGATGGCGGCGACCAGGACAAAGGGAAGAATCCCGTTGGCCAGAAACACATCATGCAAGACCCGCATTGTCCGTGCCCAAATCGGGCGATTAGCGGATGGGTCCGCGTGAGAATTGATTTCTGTATTCACCATACGTGTTCTCCGTTTTGCGGGTCGCGCCAGCAAAGTTTGAGGGATTTGATTATCGGTAAGCCGCAGTCTGAGTTGGGAACCCGACCGGCGATCGGGCTCCCAGCGATTGGTCGGAAGAGGGGCAGAACGAATATGCCCTGTTCAGTTCGTTGGTGCCTTGACCTCGAACACCGGTTCGAAACCGTCAGGAGCAAGGATCGTGGTGCGATCGTAGGTATTCACGTTGTCCTGATCGACGATGAAGAACGCACGGTTCGCGACTTCGATCTCCAGCTTGCCCTCGAGCGCACGGATCGCCTGATCGACGCTGATGCGCGAGCCCACGAGATTGTAGTCGCCGACCGTGGCCATCACATCGCCGTCGCGCACCCCCTGTTCCATGGCGGGCGTCGAGTAAAAGGCGATCAGATCGATATGCTCGAGCCCCTTGGCCTTGATGATTTCCACTCCACCTTCGATGGCCGGGGCGACCCCACCGATGATATCAAGCCCTTCATAGGTTTGCAGAGCATCGTCGATCAGGCGCATCTGGACACCCTTTCCGGTATCGCCATACATCACCTTGACCAGTTCCACATCCGAGCCCACGATGCTGTCCTTCATCCCGGCAACCGCATCCTCAACCCATTGAGACCCGGCGGGGCCGGCCATCCAGACCATCTCCACCTTGCCCGAGCCGGCGGGGTGCTTGCTGGCGAGATAGGCGCCGGCCTGGGCCCCGGCGTTGTAATAGCCTGCGCGTGCGCGCCCCGCCACCTTGTCGGAGTCCAGCCCGTTGCCAAGATCGATCACCGGAATGCCCTTGGCGGCCATTTCCTCGACCATCGCAACGAGGCCTGTCTTTGAGACCGCGTTCACCAGCACGGCATCACCGCCGCGGGAAACGCAGTCTTCAAGCTGCTGGATTTGCTGCAGGACATTCGCGTAGCCGCCTGCGGACATGATGGTTGCGGCCACACCCTGCCGCTGCGCCTCGACCACGACGCCGTAGTCCTTCGCGACGTAGTAGGCATCTTTCATATGCGGAAAGCTGACACACAGGTGCCATGGCTTGCTGACCGCTCCGACGGGAAGTGGGGTGTAGGTTTCGGCGGTCAGGTCCCCTTCGGCGAGAAGCGGTGCCGACCAGGTTTCCTCGTCCGCCCATGCGCCGTGGCCGGCAAAAGTCAGCGCAACGGCAGTGGTTGCAAGGTATTTTCCAATTCGCATCTGGTTCTCCCTTCGAAAAATCTGTGTGGATCCCGTGGCAGCAAACTCTTGATGCGGCCTCATGAATTCTGGGGATCGATAAATGTATCGATCAAATCGATAGTATTGATTGTCGTATCAATGCTGCCAATTTTGGTATTTCAAAATACCAAAACTTTCCAGCTCACATGCCGCGCCGCGATCTCTGTTTTTAAATTTATTGATTAAAAACATATGTTTATTTGAGGGATTGGTGGGCCTGGTTCAGTATGGTTCTGCTCACGTGAGAGCAAATTTCTTATTTCCTCCAGGCTCGTGCGATTTCAAGAAAATATCCATCAGCGCGAACTGCTGAAAAAGCGCCGTCCCTTTTGGGGTGCGTGCCTTCGAAACCGGCAGAGCGTTAACATGCCAATATCCGATGTGCAGTCGATCCAGAGACCGGCAAGCTGGAAATTTTTCCTTCCAGAATATGCTCTGTTGTTGGTTGAACAGGCAGAGAGCTTGCCAAATCTCAAGATGGTGGCGCGTGCTTTTGCACAGGCTGAAAGGTCTGCTGTCTCTTTATGCAGTGGCCAGCCTCGAACATGAAATGCGACCCTCGCGGGCAATGGCGCTATTTCACGCCTCTTGGGTTGTATACAGTATCCAGTATATCATTATGGAGATCTGCGATGCCAAGCCACGCGGCAAAGATGAAGATAGGCCTTTATGGAACTGCCACCGGGGCCAATGTGAACGGATGGCGCCATCCCGATGCGGTCGCCGATCTGGGCGCCAATATCAGCGCCGTTGCGGATATGGCCCGCATGGCGGAGTCGGGGTTGCTTGATTTTGTTTTCCTGGCAGACAGCATGGCGATGCGGGGTCACGATTGGGAGGTTCTGGCGCGCTCCAGCACGCGCTATGTCGCCCAGTTCGAGCCTTTGACGCTGCTCGCCGCGCTCTCCATGGTGACAACGAATATCGGCCTGATCGCGACGCACAATACCACCTACGACGAACCCTATATGCTGGCGCGCAAGTTCGCGTCACTTGATCTGATCAGTGGCGGGCGCAGCGGCTGGAACCTCGTGACCTCCTCCAACCTTGAAGAAGCCGAGAATTTCAGCCGTGAAAAGCACCCGGACCACGGCGACCGCTATATCCGGGCGCTTGAGTTTGCCGAAGTGGTGCGCGGGCTCTGGCACAGCTGGGATGATGAAGCGTTCCTATATGACAAGGAAAGCAGCCTGTTCTTCGATCGTGAAAAGATGCACCTTCTGAACCATAAGGGCGCGCATTTTCAGGTGCGTGGGCCGCTGAATGTCCCGCCTTCGCCGCAGCGCCACCCGGTCATGGTACAGGCCGGCGCATCGGAGTCGGGGCGAAATCTGGCGGCCGAAACCGCCGAGGTGATCTTTACCGTCAGCCCCGGCATGGAAGAGGCGCAGAAATTTTACAGAGATATCAAAGGACGCATGGCCAAATACGGGCGCGCACCGGAGGAGTTGGTGATAATGCCCGGCATTTCCGTTTTTGTCGCGGACACCGAAGAGGCCGCACAGGCCAAGCATCAGGAACTGCTGGAGCTGACAGATCCGGTGGTTGGGCGCGACTACCTGAAACATATGCTGGGTGACGTGATCGACCTGTCCCAATATGCGGATGATGAACTGTTGCCCGATCTGCCGGTCAGCAATGCCAACCGAAGCGCACAGGAGCGTCTGTTCAAGATGTCGCGCGAGCAGAACATGACGATCCGGGATCTCTATTTGAGTGTCGCGTCAAAAGGTGCGCCCGCCTTCATCGGGACTGCCGGTCAGGTCGCCGATGAGATGCAGCGCTGGTTCGAAGCTGACGCTGCGGACGGTTTCATCTTTCTGATGGATTATTTCCCCAACAGCCTTGCGGATTTCAACACAATGGTCATTCCCGAGCTTCAGAAGCGCGGGCTTTTCCGTACCGCATATGAAGGCACGACATTGCGCGAAAATCTGGGGTTGGGATTGCCACGCCGGCCGAAGCTGCAGGCGCCCACGCGTTTGGCAGGGGAATGACCATTGCCCCGGTTCGGGTCTTGTCAGATCCGGCGCCGGGGGATCAGAAAGGCCATCGCCGCGCCCGCCGCGGCGATGCACCCGAGCAAACGAAAAACATTGTGAAAGCCCGGCTGAAGCATTTCCGCGGAAATGTCGGCCGAGGTCGCGGAGGCGCCGGCTGGCAGGTCAAGCGTCAAGGCAAGCGCCAGCCCGGCGAATGCCGTTCCCGACGCAGCCCCCAATGACCGCGAAAGCACGACGCTGGCGGTGGCGATACCAAGCCGCTTGATCCCGGCCTCGGTCTGCACAGTAATCTGGACCACGCCCATCACCGACCCCAGCAGCAAGCAAACGATCGCAAAGTAAATCGACGCTTGCCAAGGCGAAAGCGTTTCGATTCCCACCGAGGCAAGGAAAAGCAGCGCGCTGGCCAATGACAGGCTGATCGCGGGGTAGAGCGTGGTGCGGCCGGTTCTGTTGATCAGCTTGCCGGTGACAAAGGCGCCCGACCCGATGCCAAGCGTTACAGGCAGCATGAGCAGCCCGAGCTCACGCGGGGGAACGCCATGGCCAAGCGCGAAATAGATCGGAATGAACGTCAGAAGAGAAACATAGAGCCCGCCGTGGCACATCGCCAACAACATGCTGAAAAAGATTGACGGACGGCCAAGCAGATCCCCGGGAAACAATGGTTCGGCCGCACGCCGTTCGCGAAGGACAAGCAACATGAGGATTGCTCCCGCAATCGCAACAAGAAGAAAAAGGGTGCTATGGACCGCCGCGCCGCGCTTGACGGTTTCGATGATGGTCAATGCCGTTGCGACAAACCCCGCGAACAACAAGAAACCCGGATAGTCGAAGGCGATCTTTTCGCGGGGCGTCTGGCGCGGTGGCAGACGCATGACAAGAACGAAGGCCAGAATGCCAAGCGGAATGTTGAGGGCGAAGATCCAGCGCCACCCGAAATGCCCGGTGATCAGCCCTCCGGCCACCGGGCCAAAGGTGCTGGCGACCATGGCGATCGTCGCCAGATACCCCTGATACTTTGCCCGCGCCCTGGGGCCGACATATTGCCCGAGCAGCGCCTGGGCGAGCCCGATAAGCCCGCCGCCGCCCAGGCCTTGCAGAAACCGCGAGGCGACAAGCATTTCGAAACTGACGGACAGACTGCAAAATGCGCTGCCAACTACCGCCATGCACAGCGCGACGCACATCATCCGCCGCCGCCCTAGCGCATCCCCCAGACGCCCGTAGAGCGGCGCGGAAACGGTTACTGCGGCAAGATAGGCGATAACCACCAGCGCCATCCGATCGAACCCGCCAAGCGATTGGATGATGCTGGGCAGGGCGGTGCTGACAATGGTCTGATCTGAAATCCCCATGAAAAGCGGCGGGACAATGGCCAGAAACAATGTCGGCAAGCTGGGGCGGACGAAACCTTGCGGGGGCGTTCCGTCATCGCCGCCATGCGGGCTGCCGGATTCAGGGATCACGGTCGCCCCCGGGGCGGTGATCGCCAGCCGGAACGTGACACGCGGCTATTGTCATGGCTAGGTCCAAGCGTCTGCCTTGGCCAGGTCGGAAAAATGGCAGGCCACGGGGTGATCCGCCGAGCGGGCTTCCAATATCGGCTCCCGCTCGCTGCAAAGCGGGCGCGCTATCGGGCAGCGGGTGTGAAACCGGCATCCGGACGGGGGCCGGCTGGGTGACGGAATGTCGCCACGCAAAATGATGCGCCGCTTTGTCCGCTCGCGTTCCGGATCCGGCACAGGGGACGCTGACAGAAGCGCCTGGGTATAGGGATGCGCGGGCGCGTTGAATATCTGCTCGACAGGTCCGATCTCGACCAGCCTGCCCAGATACATCACGGCGACCCTGTGCGCCATGGACCGGACAACACCCAGATCATGGCTGATGAACAGATAGGATACCTGGGTTTCTTGCTGCAGACGCTTCATAAGCTTAAGGATCTGAGCGCGCACTGACACGTCCAGCGCCGAGACGCATTCATCCGCAACGATCAGTTTGGGCTGAAGGGCGAAGGCGCGCGCGATGGCAATTCTTTGGCGCTGTCCCCCGGAGAACTCATGCGGCATCCGGTTCACGAAGCGTTCTGGCGGGGTCATCCCCACCACACGCAGAAGATCCAGAACACGGGGTTCCCAGTTGCTGATACCAGCCACGCGGAAAGGCTGGCTCAGGATCTGGCGTACGGTTTTGCGCGGGTTCAGTGACCCGAAGGGATCCTGAAAGATCATCTGCAAATGTGTCTTGGTTTCCAGAGCAGCCTTGGCATCAAGGGTAGCAAGATCGCTGCCGTCAAAGACGACATGCCCGCTTGTCGGGTCGGTCAGGTTCATAATGACCCGCCCGATCGTCGATTTGCCACAGCCGGATTCCCCCACCAGTGCCAGGGTTTCGCCGGGGGCGATATCGAAACTGACACCGGCAACTGCCTGAACCGGCGGCGTGGTCGAAAACAACCCTCCGCTGCGATAGGTTTTCGTCAGGCTTTCAACACTCAGAATTGGGGCGGTCGTCATGTTTCGTAGTTCCAGCAAGCGACGCCGGAGACGTCTGAGTTTCTGGTCCAGCCTGGACCGGCCGTTTCGCAGATTGCGGTGGCTTTGGCGCAACGATCGACAAAGGCGCAGCCGACAGGCACATCGACCAGATTGGGCACTGTGCCATCCAGCGCATAAAGCTCGTCCCGCCGCTCATCCGCCCGCAGGATCGACGCCAAAAGCCCCTGCGTGTAAGGATGCTTGGGGGTGCGGAACAGCTCGTCCACCGGGGCCTCCTCGACCACTTTTCCCGCATACATGACGTAAACCCGATCACATGTTTCCGCGACCACCCCCAGATCATGGGTGATCAACAGCAGGGACGATCCCATGTCGTGGATGATCTCTTTCAGCAGCTCGAGGATTTGCGCCTGAACCGTGACATCCAACGCGGTCGTCGGTTCGTCAGCGATGATAAGCTCGGGATCGCAGGAAATTGCCGTGGCAATCAGAATACGCTGGCGCATCCCGCCAGAAAGCTGGTGGGGATAGCTTGCCACAACGCGGGCGGGATCAGGTATGCGCACCCGGCGCAACAGATCAATCACACGCTCCCGGCGCTCTGCCTTTGTCAAATTCAGATGATGGCGCAGCATTTCGGAAATCTGGGATTCGATCGTCAGGACCGGATTCAGAAAGGTCATCGGATCCTGAAAGATCATCCCTATGCGGCGACCACGGGT
Organism: Actibacterium sp. EMB200-NS6; assembly: GCF_001305615.1. Lineage (GTDB taxonomy): Bacteria > Pseudomonadota > Alphaproteobacteria > Rhodobacterales > Rhodobacteraceae > Actibacterium_A > Actibacterium_A naphthalenivorans. Next base: position 2,602,637 of record NZ_CP010869.1, on the reverse strand, counting down.
CTTTTGCATCTCGGCGCCGGAGAGCGTCCGCAGATCCGTTCCATCAAACATGACCCGCCCACCTGTCACCTCTCCCGGCGGGCTTGGGACCAGCCCCATGATCGACATCACTGTCATCGACTTGCCGCAGCCGGATTCTCCGACGATGCCGACGATCTCGCCCTTGCCGATCTCGACCGAAACATCGGTGACGGCGCGTACGGTGCCCTCGCTGGTGTTCAGAACCGTGTTCAGCCCTTCGACCACAAGCAAAGCTTCAGCCATGATCAGCGTCCTCCTCTAAGCCGGGGGTTCAGGACGTCGGTCAGGTGGTCGCCAAAGATGTTCAACGCCGCGACCGTCAGCAGGATACCCAGCCCCGGGAACACCGCCATCCACCATGCGCGTGTCAGGAATTGCTGTGCTTCGTTCAGCATCAGCCCCCAGCTTGGGTTCGAGGGATCCCCCAGACCCAGAAAGCTGAGTCCCGCTTCGAGCAGGATCGCGGAAGATACCTGCATGGTCATTGCCACGATCAGCGGTGGCATGGCGTTGGGAAGAATTTCGCCAAAGATGATCGACCGTGTCGATTGTCCCACTGCGTGGGCCGCCATCACATATTCCCGCTCGCGCAGGGTCAGAAACTCGGCCCGGGTGATACGTGCGACCTCGGGCCAGCCAAGCAGGCCGATCGTCAAAATGATGAAGATCAGGTGCGATCCGAAAATGGCGATCACGAGCAGGGCAAGGAAAAAACGCGGAATAACCTGGAAGAGTTCGGATATGCGCATGAGCACGATGTCCACCACGCCCTGGCTGAAGCCTGCCACCGCGCCCAGCGAAATTCCGATGATCGAGGATGTGAACGCCGCCAGAATTCCCACGGAAAGCGAGCTGCGTGCACCGTAGGCGAACCGCGCGAACACATCCCGGCCCAGATCATCCGTGCCCATTGGATGCTGTGGGCCGGGTGGCGCGAAAGACTCGTGCCCCATGGCATTCACATTTTCAAAGAAAAGCGGGGTGATGAAGGCAAACAGCAACATCGCCACAAGGGTGAACAACGCCGCGCCCGATACGGGGTCAAGCCGCAAGCGTGCTGGATAGCGTAACAGGTTTCCGTAGAGCACCGCGAAACGCGACTTGAGCGGGGGGGTGTCTTGCATGCTCATTTCAGCCTCACGCGTGGATCAAAGAGGGAATAGACGATATCAATCAAGAGGTTGGTGATGATGATGCCGATAGACACGAAGATAAAGATACCCATGAGCAGCGGATAGTCGCGCGCATACATCGCATCATACATAAGGCGGCCGATGCCGGGCCACCCAAAGACAATCTCGGTCAGGATGGACCCGGCCAGAATATCGGTCACGTTCAGCCCGAAAACGGTGATCACCGGTAGGATGCCATTGCGAAACGCATGAAAGACGATGCGTTTTTCCGGCAGTCCTTTGGCACGCGCCGCGACGATATAGTCCTGAGACAGCGCGTCACGCATCGCTGCGCGCGCATAGCGAAAATTGATGGCCAGATACCGCATCCCCAGTACAGATGCGGGCAGGATCAAGTGATGCAGAACATCGGTAAAATAAGCCCAGCCTTCGTAGGTGTATCGGCTGTTCGTCATCCCGTTGGTCGGAAACCAACGCAGCTGCAGGGCGAAGACCAGAAGTATAATCTGGGCCAGCCAAAAGGCGGGAACGGAATAGCCTATGACCGCAAGCGCCGAGCCGCCTCTGTCGATCAGGGATTTGGGGTGGCGCGCCACGATGATGGCCAGAAGCACACCTACTACCGTGAAAACGATGAGCGAGGTCAGCATCAGCGAAAGCGTCGCGGGAACGCGATTGAGGATCAGGCCCAACACATCGTTTTGCAGCACATATGAATAGCCCAGATCCCCGCGCAGGATGGAACCGACGTATTCCAGAAACTGCCGCCCAACGGATTTGTCCAGCCCGAGTTTTTGATAGAGCTCTGCCAGTTGCTCGGGGGTGGGTTCTGTTTCGCCGACCAGCACGCTTACCGGGTCACCGGGCGCAAGGTGGATGAGAACGAAATTAACAACGATCACGCCCAGCAACATTGGCAATGCGCTCAGCACTTTAAGTGCGACATAGCGTATGGAGGAGAGCCGCGCGGGGTTTGCGGCGGATTTTTCAACCACGGCTCGGGTGCCCGGCAGGACTTTGGATGTCACTCGATACCCTTTCATTAGCGTTATGGTTGGAACCCGAAAAATCATACGGAAATCAAGGGATCGTTCGTTTCGTATACGGTATTTTCTGGTGGCGGATAAATTTCCCCACCACAAAACCGCAGACATTCCTGCAGAAGTTCAAAAATTGGCACTTCGGAAGGCAAACCTCCTGTTTTTACCGCGATTAATTATTCACGCGCTTAATTTATCGGGCGGCGCGCTTGAAACGCTTTTTTTGCGGAAAGAATCTTCAGCTAGTTGAATCGTATACAGTATCCATTGGTCGTCCATGCGGATGAGGAGCTGTATATGTGAGCAGGAGCCGCACCATGTCCGACCGAAAGATGAAGATTGGCCTGAGCCTTGTATCGAATGGAACGCACCCCGCGGGTTGGAGGCTGCCGGAAGCGCATGCCGACGCGGGGCTGGACTTCAAGCTTTGGAAGCAGATGGCCCAGGCCGCGGAGGAGGCATCCCTTCACTTCGTGTTTCTTGCTGACGGCATAGCTGTTCGCACCGCCGCCGCAGACCTTGACGCCCTAAGCTATAGCGGCCGCATCGACCAATTCGAACCTCTTACACTTATCGGAGCGCTGTCTGCGGTCACCGAGAAGCTCGGGTTCATCGCCACCGCCTCCACCACCTATAACGAGCCTTATCATATTGCCCGCAAGTTTGCGTCGCTGGATCACATCAGCGGCGGGCGGGTGGGATGGAATGTCGTCACATCCTGGAGCGAGGCTGAGGCCACGAACTTCGGGCGTGACAGCCATATGGAGCACACGGCCCGCTATGGTCGCGCGGAAGAATTCGTCGACGTGGTGCGCGGGCTTTGGGACAGCTGGCAGGACGACGCCTTCATTCGTGACAAGGCAAGCGGCCAATATTTCGATCCTGCAAAGCTTCATGTGCTCGGCCATGACGGGCCGCATCTGAAAGTGCTCGGTCCCCTCAATATCGCACGCCCGCCGCAAGGCTATCCGATCATCGCGCAGGCCGGATCCTCGGAGCCCGGGCAAGAACTGGCGGCTCGCACGGCAGACCTTATTTATACGGCGAAGCGTACGCCAGAAGAGGCCGGCGCATTCTATGACAGTGTTAAAAACCGGTTTCCAAAATATGGCCGTTCAGCGGCGGATGCGCTGGTATTGCCTGGCATCATGCCGATCGTCGGTCGCACGATGGAAGAGGCAAAGGCCAAATATGATCGGGTGCAGCATTTGATCCACCCGAAAGTCGGGCTTGCCATGCTCGCCCGGACATTCGGGGATTTGTCCGCCTACGATCCGGATGGCCCATTGCCCGACGATCTTCCGGTTCTGGATGGCGTCAAAAGCCACCGCGACTCTCTGGTGCGGATGGCGCGCAACGAGAACCTCAGCATCCGTCAGCTTTACATGCGCGTGACAGGGGCCGCCGGGCACAATCAGGTCTACGGCACCCCGGATACGATCGCCGACCTGATGGCCGATTGGTTCAATCGCGGCGTTTGCGACGGGTTCAACATCATGGCGCCCTATTTCCCCGGCGGGTTGACCGATTTTCTGGAAATGGTTGTTCCGGTGCTCCAACAGCGCGGTCTGTTCCGAACTGGCTATGAGGGCGCAACGCTACGCGAAAATCTGGGCCTCGCCCGCCCCGAACACCCCTTGGCCCGCCAGCAAAGCGCCAAGGTCGGCTGATCGAGCTATCCGAGGGGCGACCCAAGTCATGCCAAACGAAAACACAAAAAATCCAGCAGAAGGAGAATTCAATGACTGATCGAGAGCCCGCCACCGGGAAGCTTGGCATCTCGCGCCGAACACTGTTGCGCACCATGGCTGCAAGCGTGCCCATGCTTGCCTTGCCCGAATTTCTGTCGGCCCAGACCAGCGAAGAACTCTATGGCGGAGTGTTCGTTGTCGGTACCGGCACCGAGCCACGCCACCTGAACCAGAACATCACGACCGATATTGTCACCAAGATGATCGCCAGCTGCATGCAAAACAAGTTGGTGGGCCTGAAAAGCGATCTGACCCCCAAGGCAGATCTGGCCAAGGACTGGTCGGTATCCGATGACGGGTTGATCTATACGTTCAATCTGCATGATGGCGTCAAATGGCACGACGGCACGCCCTTCACCTCCGAAGATGCGAAATTCACCTTTGAGCAAGTGCTGTTCAAATTCCACAATCAGGGCAAAACCCTTGCACCTTATGTCGATGAAATCACCACTCCGGATGCGACCACGATCGTCTTTCACCTGAACGCGCCCAATGACGTCATGATGACCTTCATCGCGGGGCAGGGATATATTCATCCCAAGCACCTTTATGATGGCGTCGATATCATGGACAGCCCCGCGAATCTGGCTCCGATCGGCACTGGCCCCTTCAAGTTCGCATCGTGGAATCGTGGGCAAGACGTGGCAATGGAACTTAACGACGAGTATTTCATGCCCGGAATGCCCTATGTGGATCGCATTGTGATACGTTTCATCCCCGAAGCAACCGCACGGGTGCGCGCGCTTGAGGCCGGCGAGGTTGACTATCTGGCCTATAACGATCTGCCGCATTCTATGATCGCGGATCTGGACAAGAATCCGGATGTAACGGTCACCTCCAAGGGGCACGAGGCATGGGGGTCGATCGTAGAACTGATGATGAATCTGGACAAGGAACCGTTCAACAACCGCAAGGTCCGCATGGGCATCGCGCATGCGCTTGATCTGGATTTCATTATCGAAAAGGCCACATACGGGCTCGCCACCCGCGCCACCGGCCCGATATCAAGCCAGCTTGCCTGGGCCTACAAGCCGGACACGACGCAATATCCCTTTGATGTCGCCAAGGCGAACGCGCTTCTGGATGAGGCCGGATATCCGCTGACCGACGGAACGCGGTTCAGCGCCACCATCGTCGCCAACCGGGGAACCGAGTCTTTCATCAAAGCGGCTCAGGTCATCGCCGAACAGCTCAAGGTCGTCGGCATCGATATCACGGTTAACCCCCTCGACATGGCGACTGTCGCGGAGCAGGTCTACAAGACACGCAAGTTCGACATGTTCATCCAAAGCCTGACCACCGGGCCGGACCCGGCGCTGGGCGTGCAGAGGCAATATATCGCGTCGAATATCCGGCCCGTGCCCTATACCAACGGGATCGGATATCGGGACGAAAACGTTGATGCGCTGCTGATAAAGGCTGCTCAAAGCCCTGACCGCGCCGAAAGAGCCGAACTCTACAAAGAACTGGCAGATATTCTGTGCGACGATTGCGCCTTGGTCTGGCTGTACGAAAACCCGACCTATTCGGCTTTCAGATCTGCATTTGGCAATCTTCATACATGGGCCGCAGAATCCATCTACGCCTATAGCAACGTCTATTGGAAAGAGGGAGACGTCAGCCGCGGTTGATCCTCCTCCCAAATCAAGATGCTGCGGCGCCTTGGCGCCGCGGTACAATTGTATAAGGGATATTGCATTTTCCAAAACGGCGCTTCACGCTGCCTGCTAATCTGGTCATGCACGGAAAGGCCAGCCAAGCCGAATGCTTCTCGCCCGGAGCTTGCAACTTGAGAGGTGCCAGTGGTCGAAAATGTCAAGCCTGCAAGGCGATCCCCCGTCAACAAACGCGCAGAACCGCGTGGGGCCCGAACAGTCGTCAGAGAGCCGATCCACGAACAGATCCTTCCCCATATCCGGCGCGACATCGTCCTGAATCGCTGGGGGCCCGGTGAGAGACTTCCCGAAATGGAACTGTGCCACGAATTCGGCGTCTCGCGGACGCCGTTGCGCAATGTGCTCAAGATTCTGGAGGTCGAAGGGCTGATCGAGCTGGTCCCCCATATCGGAGCCGTGGTGACGCCATTCGACTCTCCCGATCTGGCTGAAAAACTGGACGTGATGTCCGGGCTTGAACAACTTGCCGCGGTACGGATTGCCCAGTTGCGGCCGCCCGAAGCCCTCAGCGAGATTCAGCGCCTGCATTCAGAGATGAACCTGGCTGCGCTGGATACCGACCGCACCCGATACTATGCGTTGAACGACGAATTTCATCGCGCGATCGTTCTGGGGTCGGGCAATGCCACCCTGTCGAAAATGCACGAAACGATCATGTGGCATGTCAGCCGCGCCCGAAATTTCGCGAATGAGCAGGAAGTCCTGGGCGTGCGCGCAGCCGAACATCATACGCAGATCGTTGAAATGATCCTTTCCGGCGACGCTGAAGGCGCAAGGCTGGCAATGCGGACGCATCTGGACGATGTCATTTCGAATATCCTCGCACGCTTCGGCCCTGAACAGACCATCGACTCCGAAACGGGGAATGATGCTGCCTGACATCGCGCCAGTGCTTTCCCTCTGCAAGCGCCGGTGACGAGAGGCCAGAGCACAAGGATGATCTGCCGCCGGTCAGGACGATGGCAGCAGTTTCTTCAACACACGGAAGAACCCCTTTTCATTGTCCCAGGGGATCATGTGGCCTGCGTCGGGGACGCAGGTGATCGGGATGGCGGGGTTGGTGCGGGCCAGGTCGGCGGCGCCCTGCGCTGTCACCACCGGGCTGTCGCCGCCATGGATCAGGGCCGCGGGCAGGGTCAGCTTTTCCCAGAAGGGGAAGAAATCCTCACTCTCGAACCCGGCATGGGACTCGCGGATCGCGGTCTCGTCGCAGCCGGGCAGCACCTCGATGCGCAGCTGCAATTCGCGCTCGGGCCATTTGGGATAGAACCGCCGCACCGCCTCCAGCGTGGTGCCGGCCTTCGCTTCATTCAGCTGCGCCATGAAACTCTCGAGGCTGGTGGGATAGGCCCCCCGGCCCGGCCCGCACAGGGGCGGGTCGATGATCACCGCCAGGTTGTGATCCTCGGGCGCGTATTGCGTGACATAGGCCGCCGCGATCCGTGCCCCCATGGAATGGCCGATCACGATCGGCCTGTGCAGCTTCAGCCCCCTCACCAGGGCGTCGACATCCGCCGCGTAATCGTGCAACCGATAGGCACCGGCGGGCGCCACATCGGTTTCGCCCCGGCCGCGAATGTCGGGCACATAGACCGAAAACCCCATATCGGCGATCTGCACGGCCAGGAAATCCGCCGTCGCCGCCGGGCTGGTGATCCCCGGCAGCACGATCACCGCGGGCTGGCCGGTGTCGCCGTAGACCAGCACATGGTGGCGCAGCCCGTTGGCCTGAAGATAAAGCGATGTGCCCGTGATCCGCACGTTCATGCCGGCACCTGCGCTGTTGCGGGCAGGGTGCCCAGGGCCGCCCCCGCGCCGGGCACCACCGGGTCCAGCCCCAGCGACGTCAGGATCTCGCGCGCGGTGCAGGTCGCCGCCGTGATCACCGGCAGGCCGATCATGTCCTGCACTTTCTGAACCGCCGGAAGCGATGGCATCTGCACGCAGGCCGACAGGATCAGCCCGTCGGCCCCGGACAGGTCGAGCTTCGCCACATGGCCGGGCAGGTTCATCGGATCCAGCCGCCCCACCTCGAGATTGTCGGGCACCGACAGGCTGACGCTGTCGGTCACGGTGAAGCCGTCGGCCTCGATATAGTCGATCACCAGCTTCGTGAGCGCGGGCATGTAGGGCGCGACCACGGCGACCTTCTTCAGCCCCAGCGCATCGAGCGTGCGCACCAGCGCGCCGGCGCTGGACACGATCGGCACCTGGCGGTCGATGCCCGCGCGGATCACCTCGCCCAGCTTGCATTCGATCCCCTTATGCGCATCCGCGCCCTGGGTCATCAGCGCCACGAGGCAGGCATAGGCCACCACATCCACATCCGCATCGCCCAGCTCGGCGGCACAGCGGTCGCCGTCCCTGACCATCGCGCTCAGGCTTTCCACATCCACCGTATGCAGCCGCGCGCGGCTCGAATGGAACGTGAACCCCGGATCCGAAACCCCCGGATGGCGCTGCAAAAGCGCAGGGATCTCCGTCTCCATCGTCGTGTTCGAACTGGGCACTATCAGGCCGATACGTTTCATGGCTCTTCCTCAGGATATATTGTTTCACGCGGCGGGATCAGGCGTCGGTCTTGACCGAAGACAGGTAGCCAAGCGCATCCTCCAATCCGATCACGTCCGCGTATTTCTGGTTCATGTCATAGAGGTTCGCGTCATGCGGGGCCTGTGCGCGGTCCGCGACGCAGTCGCGCGGGACCAGGACGTTGAACCCGCTTTGCACCGCGTCGACGACGGTTGCGCGAACACAGCCGCTGGTGGTGGCGCCGGTGACAAGCACGGTATCCACCCCGGCCCCGGTCAGAAGTGCCGCGAGATTGGTGCCGTGAAAGGCCGAAGCGCCGTGTTTCACGATCAGGGGTTCATCCTCGCGCCGCGCCATCCGCGCATCGATCCCGACCAGCCGTGTACCGTGCTGCAGCGCGGCCATGCCGGCGGCCTTTTTCAGCCAGGGCAGGGCGGTCACTTCCCACGGGTGGTAGGCGATGGTCGTGAACAGCACCGGAAAGCCCTTTTCGCGCGCGACCGTGGCCAGGCGAAGGGTGGCGGCGATCTGTTCGCTCATGTCGGCGGCGGTGGGGTATTGCGCGTCTGTGAACCCGTATGAAAAATCCACCACCACGACAGCGGGGCACGTGCCGCGTGGCACAGTCTGACCAAAGCCGGCCGCCGCGTAGGTTTGTTCCTGAGACATCCGAAAGTCCTTACATGTTAGTTGTCCCGCGCCGATGGGTGCGGAAGCGATGAAGGGGCCTCAGTGGCGTTCCATCTGCAGATCCTTCACGGCGATATCGCCGTCGACCACGATCGGTTCGTCGTCGAGGAACAGCGAACAGCCACGCATCGGGATGTCGAGATGGCAGGCAGTGTCGTTGGGGCCGCCAAGTTCGTTGTTGGGCCCGGTCGAGAACATGACGTTGCCGTAAAAACTGCGCGGTTCCATGCCCATGCCACCGGGAAATTCGCCTGGTGTCATGCTGTGCCACTTGGCGTTGGGGTTCATGCCCCAGCCGACATGGCTCATGCCTTTGCCACGCTCATCGTTAAAGGCCTCCATGTAGGATTTCACCAACTCGGCATCCAGCCCGCCGCGGATGTCGGTGATCCAGCCCTTTTCGATCGTGTAGGTGATCGGATCGCGCACATACATGTTCTGCGGCAACAGAATGTCGCCCGGTGCCACTACGATCTGACCATCGACGCCATCGTCGTCGCCGCCGGTGAACACAAAGCCCGAAGGCCAGTGATCCCAGCGGCCGGGTTCATCGGTGCAAGCGTATTCGGTGACCGCAGGATAGGTATTCAACTTGTAGGTAACATCCGTGCCGTGGGGCGAGGTGATGCGCATGACCTTGGCCTTGTCCAGCAGGGCGCCGCCGATCTCGACCTTTTCGCGAATCTCCTGGGTGGGCAGCAGGCGTGCCAACAGTTCGGGCGGTTCAACCGCTGTCAGAATCCGTGTGCCTGCTGCCTGGATTGCGAATTGCTCGGGGGAAAACAGCAAGAAGATGCAATCAATCAGCATATCGCAGTTCTTGAGTGCCTCGACGGCGTCGGGCATCGCGGCGAGGCCGGTCACGCCGACGTTCCAGCCGCCGGTGGGCAGCGGTGCGGGCAGGCGCATATGGTACATGTTGGCACCCAAACGCTGACCCGCCGCCATGAAGGCATCGGCATAATCCAGACGTTCGTTGCCCTGGGTAAGGACGATCAGCTTTTCGTCCTTCTGGACGCCCGACATCTTCAGCTGATGCAGGCAGATTTCGGTGAAGCTCGTCAAATCCATGTTTTGTCTCCTGACGTGTCGTCCCTGGGAAAAGGCGCTCAGGCCTGTTCTGCTTCGGCCGGGAATGGGCCAAAGGAGCGCGGGTCATAATCGTAGACCCAGTCGGTATTGATGCCGGTCGTGCGCGGGTCTTCTTTCGCGCGGCGGGCATATTCGGCATCCCGGGCTGCCATCTCCTCGGGGGTGGGCAGGTGATAGGTGCGCCCGCGTTCGCGTGCCTCAAGCTGGACCTTGCCGGTGCGCGGCAGGCGTTCTGCCTCATAGCGCGCAAGCGCCGGTTTCAGGTCACCAGGGGTCAGCGACAGTGCGGTCGCCAGCACCAGCGCATCCTCGATGGCCATGGCCGCGCCCTGGCTGAGGAAGGGCAGCATCGGGTGGCAGGCGTCGCCCAGCAGGGTGACGTGATCGGTGGACCATTTCTCCATCGGATCGCGGTCGAACAGGCCCCAGTTATAGACCTCGTCCACCTTGGAAAAGAGCGTCTCCAGTGTCGGATGCCAGCCTGCGAAATCCGCCAGCATCTCCTCTTTCGAGGCCTTCGTGCTCCAGCTTTCGGCGACCCATTCGGCGGCCTCGGTCACGGCGACGATATTCACCGCCTCGCCACCCTTGACGTAATAGGTGACCACATGCGCGTTCGGCCCCATCCAGAAAGTGCTGTCGGGATTGACGTAGTCGACAACACCGTCGGTGGGCACCAGCGCGCGATAGCACATGTGCCCGGTCCAGCGCAGATCGCCTTCGCCAAACAGCGCGCCACGCACGGCCGAACGCACGCCATCCGCGCCTACGATCAAATCAGCCCCGAATGTGCTGCCATCCTCGAATGTCGCCACGGCGCCGGTGGCGGTTTCGGCTACATCCGTGCATTTCTTGTTGAAGCGGCAGACGTCGGGCGGCAGCTGTGCGACGAAGAGATCCAGAAGATCGGCGCGATGGATGTGGATATAAGGCGCGTCGTAATGGGCGCGGAATTCATCGCCCAGGTCGATACGAAAGTTTTCCTGCGCGGTCTGCCAGTTCCGCCCGACGATGGCGTCTGGATAGAACCCCTTGGCCAGAAAATCGTCATAAAGCCCGAGCCCCTTGATCGCCTTGACGGCATTGGGGGTCATCTGCACCCCGGCGCCGACCTCGCCAAAGGCCGGGGCCTGTTCGAATATCGTGATGTCAAACCCCTTTTGCAGACAGGCATGGGCCAAAGCCGTGCCGCCGATGCCGCCGCCGATGATGCCGATTTTCATAGCTGTCGTTCCTTTTCGTTTCTTGTGCTTGGGCGTGGGGGGTATCAGTCGCGCCATTTCAGAAGTTTCTTTTCGATCCGCCCCAGAACGCCGCGTTCCAGAAGCTGCATGACGACGATGAAGATGATCGCCGTCGCCGCGACCTCGCGCATCCGAAGCAGGCGGAAGCTGTGGAAGATCGAAGCGCCGATGCCGTCGGGCTGTCCGATGGACTCGACGACCACGACCAGTTTCCACGACAATGCAAATGCGAAACGTCCGGCGGTCAGAAGGGCCGGTACCAATTGAGGGACCAGAGACTGACGGAAGAACACGCGCTTGGGCAGCCGGTATATCTTCGCCATTTCGTCCAGTCCGATATCGCGAGCCTGAACGCTGGACCGCACGATATTCGACACGAAAGGCGATACCGCAATAGTCAGCGCGACGAACCCCGCCGTTTCCCCGGTGCCAAAGGTCAGAATGGCAAAGATGATATAAACCGGGTCCGGCACAGCCAGCGCCAGCGCCAGCAGCGGTTGAAGGAAAGCCTCGGCCTTTTCGTTCATGCCGATCAGGATGCCGATGGCCGCGCCCACGATCGAGGCGGTGACAAACGAGGCCATCACCCGGCCCAGCGTCAGCCAGAAGTCACCCCAGAAGCTGGTGGAAAGCAGGTTCTTCCAGATCGCTACTACCGTGTCTTCGGGTGTAGGCACCCAAGGTTTCACAGCGATCGACAGCACATACCATAGCAACAGGATCGAGCTGATGGCGATCACGCCGCCCAATAGCTTTCCCGACACCACGGCATTCCAGTTTTTCCAGCGCGCAGGGTGGAACATGATGGGATTGGAAAGCGGCAAATCAGGCAACGTCCCTCTCCTTTACAGTCTCAAGGCCCCAAGGCGCTTGAACACGTGCAACGATGTCGGCCTCGACCTCGGCGATGCGGGCATCGTCATAGTCGCGGGGGCGTTCCAGCGGCACGATGTAGTTTTCGAACACCTGCGCCGGGCCACGGGTCAGGATGATGATGCGGTCGGCCAGATAGACCGCCTCGCGGATTGAATGGGTGACAAAGACGATGGTCGCGCCCGTACGCTGACAGATGCCGGTCAGTTCCTGACGCAGGGATCGCGCGGTGACTTCGTCCAACGTGGACAGCGGTTCATCCATCAGGATGTAGGACGGATCGACCAAAATGGCGCGGGCGATTGACACGCGCTGACGCTGACCGCCCGAAAGGCGCATGGGCCAGGCATCTTTGAACTCCGCGATATGCAGTATCTCGAGGATCTCGTCGATCCGGGCATGCCACGTGTCGCGCGGCACGTCAGAGGCGCCCAGCACGATCTCGAGGTTTTGCCTGACCGTGCGCCAAGGCAACAGGCGGTGCGCCTGAAACACGTAGCCAAGGCGCGGATCCTTGCTGCGCGGCAGATATAGCTCGTCGCCATCGACAACCACGCGACCGCGGGTCGGCGCCATGAGGCCAGAGAGGACGTTCAACATCGACGACTTGCCGCAGCCCGACGGGCCGAGAATAGCGACGAATTCGCCGCGTTTCACTTCGAAATCAAGCTGCGCGATGGCCGGGGTTTCACCATAGGACACGCCAAGGTCGACGACCTTCAGCACGGTTTCTCTTGTGTCAGTGTTCATTGTTCTTGCCAGTTTTGGAGGGAGAGAGAGCGCGGCTCAGCGCCAGCGGAAGACGAATTTTTCGGCCCGGCGGATCACGCCGTATTCGGCGAACAGCACCAGCGCCATGAACACCAGAAGCCACAGGTGAACCTCGTCCATCAGCATGTAGCTCCAGGCGTGCTCGAACTTGGCGCCAAAGCCCACGCGGGCGGCGCCGAAAATCTCGGCCACGACGATGACCTTCCAGGCCAGAGCATGGGCGTTGCGCAGGGCCGCGAAGATGTAGGGGGCGACGAAGGGTGCCGTCACATGGCGGATCTGAGTGAACAAACCCAGATGGTAGATCTGGCCCAGTTCGGCCAACCCCTTGTCGGCGCTGGCCAACCCGTCGCGCAGACCTACGGCCATGTAGGGAAAGGTAATGAACGCGACGACCAGGATATAGCCGAACTCACTGCCCTTGAAGATGGCCACCGACAGGATGGCGGCAATGGCGCTTGGTGTGCGCAGGGCCGAGGTGACGTAATAGCCCAACACCTCGCGCATCAGGCGGCTGTGGTTCATCGCGAAAGCCGCGATGAACCCGGCGACGATGCCCAGCACCAACCCGGCCACCACCCGAAACAGGGTAACACCGATATTGTACCAGGTGCTGCCTTCGGAAAGGAACGCCGGAAGCAGCCGCGCCACCTGAAACGGGCTTGAGATGAAGGTGGTGTTCAGGTGGGCGATCCACCACGCCGGCAGCAGCAGGACAAGGGCCGCAATGGACAGAGATTGTTTTTGGAGCTTGTTCATGGCGACCCCCGATATTGACGGTTACGAACGCGGGCCGACATAGTCTTCGAGCGTGACCATCACGCCGTCGGGCACGTTTTCGATCAGCAGGCCGTCTTTGGAAAGCTTGTCGAGAAACGCTTCGGCCGCGGCGATTTTTTCGGGCGACCAGTCATTGGTGAAATAGGGCGTGCTTTTGGCGTTCTCGATCAGCACGTCCAGAACCGCCTCGCTGGTGATGCCAAGGCCCTCGAGGATGTAGTCCTTGCGCAGCACCTCGTAATCGGTGCTTTCAAGAATCTCGATCGCCTCGTCGTAGGCATCGCGCACTGCATAGGCGAGTTCGGGGTTTTCCTTCAGCCAGTCGCCATGGGCGACCATGTTGGTGATCCACGGCGCAAACCCGCCGGTGAATTCCGAATAGTCCTTGTGCGCCTGCAACAGATAATGCCCGTCAGTGGCCACGATCGCCTCTGACACGAAGGATTCGAAATCGAAAATCGCCTCGACCTCGCCCGACTTCAGCAGGGGGACCAAGGCCGCCGGGCCGACCTGCGAAAACTCGTATTCTTCCAGGACGTCGAAGCCGTACATCTCCTGTACGATGGTGCGGATGAAGGTGGTCGTGCCGGAATCTGCGCCGAAGTGACCAACTTTCTTGCCCTTCAGATCCTCGGGGGTTTTGGCTTCGGACCCGCCGGGCACGACAATCCCGAGATAAAGGTTGCCAACCGGATAGAAGGCGGTGACGTCAAAGCCTTCATCGCGGGCGATGGCGACGCCAAGAATGTCATTGTCCATGGCGATATCGGACTTGCCGATCAGGAAGTTCTGGAACACTCCTTCATGCGGCAGGAATTCGAACTTGCCGTCGAACCCATATTTCTTGTCCAGCCCTTCGCCCTTCATGATCATCAGCGGCACGCCGCCGACGCTGCCGGCGACCGCCTGCAGTGTGACCCCCGGCATGTCAGCGGCAAAAGCGGCGCTGGCGCCGAGGCAAAGAGCTAGTGTCGTGGCCGAGACCTTCGAGAAGATGGATGCGTTCATTGCTGTATCCCCGTTGCAGTGGTTGGTTTCGTTCGACGCCCGGCGCACCGGATCGCTTCCTGTCGCGAACAAGGATTAATTAAACATATGATTAATTAATGTGGATGCGAATCCGTGCTACACATGGAGCTGGGTGCCAACAAAAACGGACCGCCCAATTTATATGCAATATTTATGCCGCAAGCGCAGAAACGCCGCGCCATTTGTCATCCCCCCCTTCGGCGTGATGTGGCATCAAATTGTTGAGAGAGGCGAATCAACCATGAAACAGGCGAAACAGCGAAAGAAGCTGGGCAGGCCCGAGGGCCAGACCAACCTATCCGACAAGATACTGGACGTGGCCGAAGTCTCGTTCGCGGATCTGGGGTATGCGGGAACATCCTTGCGCCAGGTCGCCGATCAACTGGGCGTCAACGCGGCGATGATCGCCTATTACTTTGATAACAAGGAAAACCTGTTCAAGGCGGTGTTCCTGCGCAAGGGCAACGAGGTCGCGGCGCAGCGTATGAAAAGCCTGGAGGCATTGACTGCGAAAGGCGCTTACGACGTCGAAGCCTTGGTTCGCGCCTTTCTCGAACCCTCTGCCAAGTACCGCAAGACAAAACAGGGCCGCGCCTTTCTTCGGCTGCACGCCAGGCTGCACATGGAGCCAGAGGCGCTGTCGTTTCAGTTGCGGCGCGAGGCATATAACGAATCCACCAAGGCTTATGCCGAGGCCTTTCATCGCGTATTGCCGCATCTTCCGATTGCCTCTGTCTATCATAAGCTGTCGCTGATGATCGGCGCCTATCTTTACGCCTTTTCGGATACAAACCGGCTCGATGAACTGATTGATATGGAAAAGAAGGCGACCGTACAGGCTGATCTCTTCGAAGATATCGTACGCTTCGCCGTGGCCGGCATGAAAGCGTGAGAAGAAAAAGGTGATGCTACACCGGCAGCCGCCTTTCTAAGACGGCGTTTCCATCGCGACTTTCAGCACCTCTGCAAGCACCGACACCGCAAGCGTCCGCGCATCTTTGGCCGAGGGCACAAGCCCGACCGGACCGTGAAGCCGCGTGATCTCGGCCTCGTCCACCCCCAGTTCTTTCAGCGCGGTCTGTCGCGTGGCCTGGGCGCGCCTGCTTCCCTGAGCGCCGACATACAGCGCCCCCGCACGAAGGGCGTGGAGCAGTATCGGCGGCTCCCAATCATGATCATGGAAGAAGAGAACGATAGCCGTCCAATTATCCACCTGCAGATCATCGGGGAACGCCCGGCGTGTCAAATGCCGGATCGGCGCGCCGATCGCTTTTCCATTTTCGAGTGTCTCGGTATCGGGCGACAGAAGAAGGCTGGGATAGCCAAGCGAATGAACCAGCGCCGCGAACGCGGACGCCTCGGGCCCTTTGCCGAAAACCAGAAAGCGCAGTTCGGGAAGCAGCCTCAGGTAAAAACCCTTTTCCGGCCCCGGTGCCGCGCGGTCAGAGGTCAAAGCCATTTCCCCGGACAAAAGGTCAATCCGAAGGTTGCAGGGGATTCTGTCGTGATTGCGTTTGAGCAAGGTTTGCAAGACCGTCGCCTCAGGACGGGGAATAAGAGTGATCTCAAGCCCACCGCCACAGGGAAGGCGCAAATCAACAAAGGGCGATCCCGCACCGTAGCACAAGGTGCGGGTGTTGCCCGAACGCAAAACGGACATCGCGTGATGGGTCATGTCAGCCTCGATACAACCGGAAGACAGGCTACCTGTCCTTGTTCCGTCTGCGCGAATTGCCATCATGGCGCCGACTGGCCGGTAGGATGCGCCTTCCACCCCGGAAACAATTGCGAGAACGCCGTTTTCCGGATCCTCCAAAAGAGCCCGGATCGGGGGTTCTTCCAGGCGGCTCTGATAGACGTGTGGGGCCATGGCTGACGATCCGGGAGAAGGGGAGGGGGCCGTGCCGGCAAAGACCTCAAGGGTCCTTGCCGGAGTGTATGTGGCTGAGGTCGTTCGGCGCGTTCGCTGCCGGCCGGTTGTTATACGGTTTTCCGCCCGGTCATCTTTTCGCGAAGCTGGTCTAGCGCGATGGCAAGAACCAGCACGGCACCGATGATGAACGTTTGCAGGTAGCTGTTGACCCGAAGAAGGTTCATGCCATTCGACAGAAGCGTGATGAAGAACGCCCCCAGCACAACATTGCGCACGAAACCCTTCCCCCCCGTCAGGGCAACCCCGCCGATGATACAGCCAGCCACGGATTTCAGCACCAGATCGGACCCGCCAAGGCTGGCCTCGCCGCTTTCCGTTCGGGCGGTCATCAGAACGGCCGCAAAGCCGACAATCAGACCCGCCGCCACATAGGCGAACAGAAGATACTGTTTGGTCGGAATGCCGGACAGCCGCGCCGCCTGCACATTGCTGCCGATCGCATAGATATAGCGCCCGGCCTGCGTCCAGGTCAGCAACAGGTAGACGGCGATGATGACCAGCGCGGCATAGATGATCGGAACCGGAACACCGCCCACATCCGCGTATGAGAAAACATCGCCAAAGCCGCTGGGAAGGCCTGCGATGCTGTAGCCCCCCGATATGTACAGCGCGAGACCAAGCGCCATGGACAGGCTGCCCAAGGTCATCACGAAGGGCGTCACATTGAAGTAGGCCACTCCGATACCGTTCGCCAGCCCGACCAGCCCGCCGGTCCCGATGCCCGCAAGCACGCCCAACGACACCGCAGCGCCTTCGGCTTCGGGAAAGCTTTTCATGACCGTGGCGCAAACCACACTTGCCAGTGAAATCGCCGACCCCACCGACAGGTCGATCCCGCCGGTCAGCAGGATGAGAAATTGCGCGAGGCAGGCAAGGATAAGATAGCTTGATTGGCGCGACAGATTGAAGATGTTGTCGCCCGACAGGAAGCGTGGCTCCAAGATGCCGAAAAAGATGATGAACAACACGACAATCACCGGGATCGCGCCGACGGGTTCCAGATGGGCACCCAGTTTCTGGGGCAAGGTTTTCTGCGTCATAGCCTACTCATTCCATTTTCATTCTTGTCCGAAGAAGCTTTTGAGGGCGACATCTTCGGTTTTTCTTTCCGCGACCAGTTCGTCGGCGATATGCCCTTGGCGAACAACGTAAACACGGTTTGACATGCTCAGAACTTCCGGCAGGTCTGAGCTGATCAGCAGCACCGCCATTCCGTCCTGCACCAGTTCGCTCAGCAGGGCGTAAACCTCGGCTTTTGCCCCGACATCGATCCCGATCGTCGGCTCATCAAGGATCAGTAGGCGCAGCGGCGATGCGATGGCGCGGCCCAGCATGACCTTCTGTTTGTTCCCGCCCGAATAATCCGAAACGGCGCCTTCGATGCGGAGCGGACGGACTCCGATCCGTTCCCCCATTTCATTGGCGAATTTGACTTCACGCTTGCGCCGCAAAAACCCCCTGTTCGAGAACTCCTTTTGAAACAGGGCCGAAAGCGACAGGTTTTCGCGCGTCGAGCGCCCCATCAACAGCCCTTCGCGCATCCGGTCGCTGGGAACAAAGTTCATGCCCTTTTGGATGAGATGGCGGGGCTGGGGATGCCTCAACCGTTCCCCCGCAAAGTGGATTTCGCCCGACGCCAGGGCTTCCAGCCCGAAACACGCGCGGCCGATTTCCGACTTGCCGCAACCGACAAGCCCCGCAAGGCCGACGATCTCGCCCGCGCGCACGTTCAGGGACACGTCGGAAACGCGCCCGTCCAGCGTGGCAAGCCCGTCGATCGACAGAACGGGGTCGCCGGGGCGAAAATTCAGCTTTGGATAAAAGTCACCGAAACTGCGACCTGTCATCGATTCAACAAGCTCGGTCTTTGTGGCGGTCCGTGCATCCAGCGTTTCGATATATTGCCCGTCGCGCATGACGGTGACGCGGTCGCCGATCTTTCTGATCTCGTCGATCCGGTGCGAGATATAGATCATCCCGACGCCCTTGGCCTTGAGCCGCTCGATCAGCGCAAACAGCACATTGGTTTCGGCTTCGGTCAGGGATGCGGTCGGCTCGTCCAGGATCAGTACGCGGGGATCGGTCATCACCGCCTTCGCGATCTCGACCATCTGGCATTCCGCGCGCGACAGATGGGCGACGATCGCTCCGGGATCCAGCTTGAACCCCAGTTCGGCCAGCGCCTGTGTGGCGGCATGGCGCATCCGGGATTTCTTCAGCCAGCCGGACTGCGCCACTTCGGCGCCCAGGAACATGTTTTCCTCGACCGTCAGTTCCGGGGCGAGGCTGAATTCCTGAAAAACCGCCGCGATGCCCTGGTCGCGGGCGTCTTTCACTGAGGACATCTGCAATACATTGCCATCCAGCACCACGTCACCGGCGGTGGGGGCCAGCGCCCCGCAGATGATGCTGATCAGTGTCGATTTTCCGGCCCCATTCTCTCCGAAAAGGACGTGTACCTCTCCGGCCCTGAGATCGAGATTCATGTTGTTGAGCGCCAGAAATCCCGAATAGGACTTGCTCAGATTTCGGGCTTGCAAAAGACACTTCGCGCCGGCAGTGCCGGTACTGTTGCTTGCATCCGCTCCGTCCCCGGCAAGGACGCTATGTTCAGTCTCTGCGAGCATGGTTCGCATATTCCCATCGCGTGTGAAATTGGGGCGCGAGACGATGTTGCCTCGCGCCCTGAAAGTTCGGATCAATCGACGTGGAAATAGGGCTCCCAGCCTTCAGGCGCGAGCGCGAGAGAGCGATCGTAGGTCTCGACATTGCCGGCGTCGATCATGGCAAAGCCGGTATCGACATCCAGATCGACCTCTTTGCCTTCGAGCTTGCGGACCAGTTGGTCGATGGCGATGCGGGCTTGGGCCGCAGTGTAGTCTGTGACGACACCAAGAACATCACCCTCACGCAGCGCGGCTTCCGTTTCCGGGGTCATATATGACGCGATCAGCTTGATATCCTGCCGGCCCTTTTCCTTCAGCACCTGAATGCCGCCTTCGATCGCGGGCGCGACCCCACCGATGTAGCTGATGTCGGGATAGACCTGCAGCGCGTCTTCGATCAGCGGAATTTGCGCGGCCTTGCCCGGCTCGCCCCAGATCACCTTGACCACTTCGATGGCGTCATTTCCCTCGACCGTCTTGACGAACCCATCCGTGGAATCCACCGACCAGTTCGGACCTTCGGGCCCGGCCATCCACAGAACCTTGACCGGCTCACTTCCGGCAGGGTGCAGTTCGTTCAGATATTCGGCGGCGATGCGCCCGGAATCGAACCAATTCCCGAGGGCCCGCGCGGCGACATCCGGCGAATCGAC
The DNA here is from genome assembly GCF_001305615.1 of Actibacterium sp. EMB200-NS6. GTDB lineage: Bacteria > Pseudomonadota > Alphaproteobacteria > Rhodobacterales > Rhodobacteraceae > Actibacterium_A > Actibacterium_A naphthalenivorans. The sequence continues at coordinate 2,582,753 of NZ_CP010869.1, read as the reverse complement.
CTCACCACCGGTGATGGACAGGGGGATCCCTTTTTTGGCAGCCGCGGCAATTGTGCGGTTCAGGCCGGTCGCGGAAATGGCCACCATCATCAAGCCGTCCGCGCCGCGTGTAACGCAGTCTTCCATCTGCGAAATCTGTGTGGGCAGTTCCGTGTAACCGCCAGCCGCGTTGACCGTCATTGACAGCCCCTTGCTTTCGGCTTCGGTGACCGCGCCATAGGTCATGGCGATATAATAGGGGTCTTTCGTGTGCGGAAACAGGACGCAAATATCCCATTTCGTGGTCACTTCCGACGCGGGCAAGGGCGTATAATTCTTATCCACCCATGCGGCATCCGCGTCGAATGCGGGGTTGCGAACCTTTACCGGCATCGACCAGTCCTCACCTGCGAATGCGGGTGCCGATGCGACTGTTGCGGCGGCGAATGCAACGGCCATTCCTAGTGATTTCATTTTCTTACCTCTGCTGAGTTAAAGGGGTGAGCTATTCAGCTGAACATATTTGGTATTATGGTATACCATAAAGCATGGGCTGCGCCATACATGCGAAACCGGCGTCAATTCTCTTGATCCGATTATAAATTGGGCGAAATTCGGTGTGATTATCCCGAAATGCAGCACGCCGATAACGGGCGCGCCGCAGTTTCCAGCTTCAGACCAGAGTCACAAGGCCCCTGGTCAGGCGTTGAGGCAGCGCGAACGCCGCCCCTCCGATATTTTCCGCAGCGATGGCTTTGCCTCAAGGCAGCCCGCGGTTGCCGAAGCGCAGCGATGATGAAAGCAACAATTGGCAATGTCTGGCTTTTCGACCAAAAACCGGGACAGGTCTTTGTCACAAAGCTCGACCGACGGGGTCGCTGCCTGCAGGAGCTTCGTATAAGCAGCGGCCCCTTTTGCCGGTCATCTCCGTGTTTTTCAGGACGCCTGCAAAGCCGCAACCTGATACTGACTCGGCCGATGTGCCAGCCCGAGGTTCTCGCGCAGAGTATGCCCCTCATAATCATGATGATACGCACCGCGCTTCTGCAGTTCGGGGACGATATGATCAACGAAGTCTTCCACCGCACCGGGCAGGATATGTGGCATCAGGTTGAACCCGTCACAGGCTTCTTCCTCGACCCAGCGGATCATCTGTGTGGCGATCTGATCCGGCGTTCCGAACATCGTCAGATGGCCCACCATCGTTGCCACGTATTGCATGGCCTCGCGCAGGGTCAGCCGCTGACCATTCCGCACCAGAAAAATGCGATTGCGCTCGGCCGGAATGTTTATCTCTGGGATGTCGGGCACCGGCGCGTCAAGCGGCAGACCCGTCAGGTCATAGCCATCGAGCCATTGCGAAAGGTAACCGAGCCCTTCCTCGGCCTCTAGCGAGGCGACGATCTCACTGAAATTCGCCCGAGCTTCTTCTTCCGATCCCCCCAAGACCACACTCAGCCCCGGCAACACGGCCAGTTCCTGCGGCGCGCGCCCGTATTTTCGCGCCCGTGCCTTTACGTCTGCGTAGAAGGCTTTGCCGATCTCGATCGTTGGCGCCTTCACATACATCAGGTCCGCCCATTGCGCTGCCATCTCGTAGCCCGCATCCGATGTTCCCGCCTGACAGATAACCGGCTGGCCCTGCGGCGGACGTGGCATGTTCAACGGTCCGCGCACGGAAAAATGCGTGCCGTGGAAATCGATGTTCCGGCCCTTGTCGGGGTCAAAGAACATCCCGCTCTGCCTGTCGCGGAGGAAGGCGTCGTCGTCCCAACTGTCCCAAAGCCTGGTGACGATCTCGACATGCTCGCGGGCGCGGGCATACCGCTCGGCGCTGCTCAGCTGCTCCCCGTGGCCGAAGTTCTGCGCCTCGGCGCGTGATCCAGAGGTGATCAGATTCCATCCCCCACGGCCGCCGCTGATATGATCAAGCGAACCGATGAGCCGTGCCACGGAAAATGGCTCGGAGTAAGTGGTTGAAATGGTTGCTACCAAACCGATATCCGATGTCGCCATGGCAATCGCGGCCAGAAGCGTCGCAGGCTCAAACCCGACGCATGATCCGCTTTTTCGCATTCCGCGCAGGCCCATGCCGTCATCTTTCACGCCGGAAAAGTCAGCCAGGAATGTGCTGTGAAACTTACCCCGTTCTGCGATCTGCGCGTTGCGGATCATCTGTTGAAGATCCATGTCTCCATAGGCTTGGCCCTGCGGGTGCCGCCATGTATTGGGCGCGCCATTCAGCAGTGCCGTGAGCGCCATCTTTCGTTTTAGATCAGTCACGCGGACCCCTCTTCCATGATCAATGTATCAGTGGTGACCGCAGCACTAAGCATAACTTGGGCGCGCAGAGCCTCCGCCATGCTTAGCCTGGGGATATGGTGTAGCGCCCGGCGCATCAGCGTATCGCCCTGGGCCAGTTCGCCGTCGTCATCCAGAATGGCGCAGATGACCGCTGCGGGAACCTGACCCGCCCAATGAGCCAGCGTGACCGATACCTCGGGGGGGCTGCTTTGCGGGCCTAACGGACCTTCCTGGGCACGTAGAGGAAAGACATGGCCGGGGCTGACGATATCCTCGGGCCGTGCCTGCGGATGTGCGGCGGTCAAGATGGTATGGGCGCGTTCCTTCGCGGAAATTCCGGTCGTGATGCCGTGGCGCGCTTCGATAGAGACGGTATAGGGCCAGCCCATGACGGTACGATTGCGCTGTGGCATACCAGGCAGGTGAAGTGCGTCAACGCGGCTTGCTGGAAGCGATAGACAGATCAGCCCTCGGCCATGTGTCGCCATGAAGTTGATGACCTGCTCTCCGGCCAGAGAGGCGGACGCAACAAGATATGCCCCGCCAGCCGGGCCATCGGTGAGAATTGCAATCTCGCCTCGGCCGAGTGCTGTGAGTGCTTCTTGAACCGGCGAGAGCGCTCCTGTCAAATCGCGCATGGCGATGTTTCCCTCAGGCCTGCACATGGTGAAACTTTCGTGCAAAATAGACCGACGCTGCTGTCTGCTCGGACAACAGGATGTCCTGGACTTGGCAAAACAGGACCCGGTGTGTCCCGATACGTTCGCTTTTCACGACGGTTCCGACAAAGGATACCAGCGCCCCGGGCAGAACTGGCGCCCCGGAAACGCCGGTCCGCCATTCTGCCATGGCAAAGCGTTCTTCCGCGGGTGTTTTGCCGCCGAACCGGATGGCCAGCGCTTCATGTGCGGGTCCGATGGTATTGACGCAAATGGCACGGTTGGTCATGAATGCCCGCCCGATCGAGCTGTCTTCCTTGGCGCAGACCAGAAGTGTCGGCGGTGTGTCACAGACCGAGCAAACGGCAGACGCGGTGAACCCGGCACGACCGGCCGGCCCATCCGACGTCACGATACTCACGGCCCCCGCGAGAAGTGCCATGCCATCACGGTAGAGCGATGGCGCAACGGTGTTGATCACGTCAGTCTTGGTCACGTTCACTCCATTTCATATCGATCGTGTCGCTGTTGGATACCCAACTGGAAAATGCCGGGCTGCAAGGCGATATCTGTAGTGGTCAGCAACTTGCGGCATTGATCAAATAGATATTTGTAATACCATCATCGATATCGGTGATGCTTCATGCCGCGATGGGAGCCTGTATGAAGATTGTTGACACGCTTGACTGGAACCTGCTTCGCAGCTTCGTCGCCATTGCAGAGGAGGGCGGCATCACAAAGGCTGCGGAAAGGCTCGGTCGCGGGCAGCCTGCCGTCAGCTCTGCCCTCAAGCGGCTTGAGGAAACACTTGGCCAGCAGCTTGCGCAGCGCAACGCAACGCATTTCGAACTGACCGAAACCGGCAAGCTGCTGTATGAAGAATCCCGCGCGATCCTGACCAGTATCGAACGTCTATCGACGTTGCTGGCCGATCCCACGGCAGAGCTTTCCGGCACCGTGCGCATCACGATGGCCAGCCAGATGACTAGCCCGCTGCTGATCGAGGCTCTTCGTCGGTTCCACCAAAAGTTTCCGAAAGCCAGTTTCGACATCAAGGTGCTGAACAGCCATGATATTCAGCATGGTCTGCATCAGGGACAGTTCTATTTCGCGATCTGCCCTGTCAGCTACAAGCGTGAAGAGCTTGAATATACCCACCTGTTCAAGGAGCATTGCAGCTTCTATTGCGGCGCGGGGCATCGGTTGTTTGGTGTCGAAGGCCTCGAGTTTCAGGATCTGGCCAATGAGCGCGCGATAATATACCGGCCTTCCTCTTTCTCCGACCAGTTGCAATCGCTGACTGAGTTGCGGCAAAAAGCGCGTTTTGCAGAGCCTTTTGTCGGGGTCTCCGAGAATCTCGAAGAAGTGCGACGGATGATCATCGCCGGCCTGGGTGTCGGGGCCATCCCCACACATGTCGCAGCGCGCGATGAAAAGGATGGTCTGTTGTGGCGTCTGCCCCCTTACGAACCGGTAATGCCGCTGGATATCTATCTGGTCGTCAACCACAAGATGCGTCCGGCGCCAAGCGAAGCCGCGTTTGTCAAGCTGTTGCAAGAACTTGTCGATATGACCCCCTATGCACTGCGCGTCTATCCTGCGGGCGAAGCGGCTGGCTGATAGTCTGGGACAGCGACCAGAACTGCGCGGGCATCTCAGCCATGCGGGTCAGGTGAGAGCAATTTTTGCACCAAGTTTGCATCGGTTTCGATGCAACGTCTTCGGTCGTCTCCCGCTTTCCATCCCTTCGCGGACCCTGCGAATTGCTTGGTACTTTCTTGGGGTTATTCCACTTCGGTTGTGCGGCGGGCGGTTTTTACCTATTTCGTGTGGTAGCTAACACCGTGAATGGAAAGGGCTTATCTCGATGAAAGGGTGTCTGCCGCCCAACTGCCTCGGCTGCGGGTCTTGATCATGCCCGAGACGGTTGACGTGTTGGGTGTAATCGTGCTTGCAGCCGGTTCTTCTCGGCGCTTCGGGGAGGATGACAAGCTACTGGCTGATCTTTGCAACGAACCGCTTGTCACCTTTGCGTTCCAACTGGCTGCGAATGTGCCAGCCGCCGCACGGCTCGCGGTGGTCAGCAGCGAAGCTGTGGCAGACCTTGCACGGGCTGCTGGTCTGCATCCGATCCGTATCCCGCAAGGCGAGACGCAATCATTCAGTCTCCGGGCAGGGATCAGGGCGCTGGACCCGCGATGCGATGCGTCACTCATTCTGCTGGGGGATATGCCGTTTCTTCTGGGTGACGACCTTGCGAAGCTTCTGGAGATGAAGGCGCCTGCCTGCGCGGCTCTTGCCGGGAAACCCGTCGTGCCAGCGCTGCTGCCGCGTGACTGGTTCGACGAAATCCTCACCTTGTCGGGAGATTGCGGAGCGCGGTCGTTGCTTGAGAGAACCGAGGCATATCAGCGGATTTCGCTGCCGGCATCCCGATTGCGCGACATTGACGAACCGAGCGATCTTCTCGGCTTCCATGAGCAGTGAGTGTAGGAAAATGAGCTGCTCCCCATCCATTCCAGCCCGTTGCAGTTGTTGGTGCAAATTTCTTGGGTTGGCCAAATTTTGGCCAATCTTGCCCTCGATAGCCGTTGTAAAGCGTATTCCTCCGGCGGAGGCCGTCTGACGGGATTGCTTGGCCGGTGCTAACCGCGCCCTTAAGTTGTGTTGCGGATACGCCGCGCCGGCGGCATTGGAGTGATGAGGACACCCTCGTCTGCACCATCAACTACGTCGCCAGAATGTTGGACAACCGTTTCGCCGAGATCACCTGGGCCGCCTTGCGCAGTAGTTTCGTCATCTCGGCGTCCGGGGGAACGGATGTCCCAGATGCCGAGGCCGATGTCGTTGGATAGTAGAAATCGCCGAAGACCTTCAGCAACTCCCTATCCGAATGCGAAGTCTCGAACGAGATCACATCCGCATTCATCGCCGCGATGGCCTGAACGATCTGTACGCAGGTGGCGGAGCGGGATGTTCAATACACTCCGTTCGCCTTGATCAGAACTCGGCTGTCAAACCAACCCAGAGCCGGCGACCTTCGGCGACCGTCTGGAACTCGTCCTCGCGTACTTCCTTGTTGAAGACGTTATAGACAGCGGCATTCAGCGTGGCGGTTTCGTTCAACTGATAGCTCGCACCGAGGTCCACCGTGGTATAGGGTTTGTATTTCTGCCCGGTCTGGCCATTGATCGTCACGGTTTCCCCTTGTGGGCCGACCCGCAGTCCCGAGGCGATCTCCGACCCGTGGTAGTTCGTGCTGAACCAGGTATCGAGCCCGTTCACCGGCGTTATCCAGTCAAAGCGCAGGCTGGCCATATGCTCTGGTGTGCGGGCCAGCGGGAAGCCCATGTAATCGCCCGTCTTCTGTTCAGAGTCCGTGTATGTATACGAGGCCCGCGTCGAAAGCGAGGGGGCGATATCCCAATTTCCCGCCAGTTCAAGCCCGGTGATCTCGGCCCTGTCGACGTTGAAGTTCTGGTAGATCAAGTAATTATATTGGCTGCCGTCCGAGCCGGTATAGGTCGGACCGTCCAGCCAGGGATCGCCGGTGTTGATCTGCTGCAGCTTGTTCTTGAATCTGGTGTGGAAGGCGGTCGCGCTGAGCGAGAAGGTGTCGGCCTCATAGATTGCGCCGATCTCGAAGTTGGTGGTTTCTTCCGGGTCCAGATCCGGATTGCCCAGAATTACACCACAAGAGGGCGGCGAATTGCTGGCACAGCCCCGCCCGCCGGTCGTATAAGCATAGCCGGGCGCGATCGAGCGGATATCCGGGGCGCGAAAACCGGTCGAGACGCCACCCTTGACGGTCAGGCTGGGCGATGCGTCCCAGACGGCATAAAGGCGCGGCGTCACCTGGCCGCCATAGGCTTCGTGGTCGCTGTAGCGCAGACCGAGCGTCAGGGCAAAATCGTCGCGCAGATGCCATTCGTCCTCGGCATAGAGGGCCCATTGATCCAGCGAGAATTTCTCATCGTACCGATTTTCCTCGGGGATATTCGCCTGCGCGCCCGGGTTCTGGTCGTGGATGGTGGTCTGCATGACCTGAGCGCCAAAGGTCATCTGATGCGCGCCGTTCCAGTCCAGGGGGGTGCTTGCCTTGGCGTCGAATACCGAGTTTCGCACCTTCGGAGAGCGCAGATTTTCGACGAAGGGATCATCCGTCGCGCTGCGGTCATACATGGTCCGCTCGCCGATCTCCTGAGAGAAGCTCAGCTCCGTCTCCGTCCCGCCATATTGGCCCTTGTGGGTCAGGGACCAATGATCCCGGTCGTGATCGGTATAAGACAGATCGCCATAGTCTTCGGCGGTGATCTGAGTGCGGCCGGCTTCCAGCAAAAGCTCGTTGTTGTCGTCGATACGCCAGGTCAGGCGGCCCGTAAGGTCGAAATCATCCGATCCGGACGGCCCGCCCGAGATCGAGGAGGCATCCTGATCGTATTTGCGGCCCCACAGTTGCAGCCCCAGCCTGTTGTTCACGATCGGCCCGGAGGCGTAGAAAGACAGCTGCTGGCTGTTCTCGAACCCATCCTCGCCCTGCAAGGTTGTCTCGGCGGTGACCGATCCCGACCAGGTATCGGCGACGGGCTTCGTGATGATGTTGATCACGCCGCCCATCGCGTCCGAGCCGTACAGCGAGGACATCGGGCCACGCACAACCTCGATGCGTTCAATCGCGGAGAGCGGCGGGATGAAGCTTTGCTCATAGCCGGAGCTGCCATTTGTCCGGGACTCGCGGGTGTTTTGACGTTTGCCGTCAACCAGGATCAGCGTGTATTGGCCCGGCAGGCCACGGATATAGATATCCTGCCCATCCGCCGTGCCGGTTGTAACGACGCCCTGCACTTCGCGCAGCGCATCCGCGAGATTTGTGAAACTGCCTTTCTTGAGTTCTTCCGACGTGATGATTGAAACGCTGGCAGGCGCATCCTTCAAGGCTTGTTCGAAGCCACCGGCTGTCACGACGATATCGTCAAGGACGAACACCTCTTCGTCAGCGCCCTGTGCAAATGCAAGGGACGGGGCCGTCAGCGCAGTCAGGGTCAGAAACAAGGAACGAATTTTTCGGCTACGGGTAGGCAGCCTGTCCGGTGCAGACGCAACGGAGTACGGCATAGGAGAACCTCTCGAAAAAAGTGTATAGGTTTTGCCTGAGCCGCACTGACGAGAAGGTCTGCTGCATACCTGGGTATATTTGTCAGGATTATCTGGGCGGTTCTGGTTCGTCAAGCTGGTGTAACTCCGGTGCCGATCGGGTGAGGTTTGGCGACAATCGCCGGGGCTTGCCCGAGATAGCGCGCTCGAGGGCAAGCGGTTTCAGTGTTTGCGGTTTCTCATCGCCTGAATGCTTGACAAATATGGTCGGAAATATTTAGCAAAGGCCGTGACAAGCCACGCGATATAGCGCGGCGGCATATTGGCGGAGACATTTCTATGTCATTCGATACTGCGACATTCGCGGCGGGTTGGCAGGCCGCGCGCGACTTTCTGGCCATGGGTGGCCCTTCGATCTGGGCGATTGCCGGGCTGTCGGTGATCACGCTGGCCCTGATCTTGTGGAAGATCTGGCGGCTGGCGGCGTTGGGCGCCTGGTCGGGCGGGCGGCAGGTCAAAGCGGCGGTCGGGCTTTGGGCCGAGGGGCGGGAAGGCGAGGCGCTGCGTCTTCTCGCGCGGCGCCAGACCATCCGCGCCGCGCTGACACGGGCCGCCATGGCCGCGCGCCACGACGCGACGCTTGATGACGACGCGGCCCGCGATGAAACACAGCGCGTGGCGCGGGATCTGATCGCCAGGGCGAAATCGGGGCTGCGCCCGCTTGAACTGATCGCCACCATCGCGCCCTTGCTGGGGCTTTTGGGGACGGTTCTAGGCATGATTGCGGCGTTTCAGGCGCTGCAGGCCGCCGGCGCGCGCGCCGACCCGGCGACGCTGGCCGGCGGCATCTGGGAGGCGCTGTTGACCACGGCGGCGGGCATGGCGGTGGCGATCCCGGCCTCGATGGCGCTGACATGGTTCGAAAGCGTGGTGGACCGGCTGCGCCTCGAGATGGAGGACGCGGCGACGCGGGTGTTCCTGCGTCCGGTCAGATCGGGTGCGGACGCGCTGCGCGCCGCGGCGGAATGATGTTCGATTTCGGCGCAGAACGTCGGTCGCGCCGGCCAAGCCTCACGCCGATGATCGACGTGGTGTTCCTGCTGCTTGTGTTCTTCATGCTGGCGTCGCGCTTCGGCCTCGACATGCATCTGCCGCTGACGGTGGCCGGGCAGGGGGCGGGGTATTCCGGGCCGCCGCGTCTGGTGGATGTCCGTCCCGAAGGGCTGGCGCTGAACGGCGTGACGATGGAGGGTGACGCGCTGCTGGCCGAGCTGGCGCGCCTGACCGACAGCGCCGGGGACACGATCATCCTGCGCGCGCGCGATGAGGCCAGGCTGCAGCGCATCGTCGAGGTGATGGATATGCTGGGCGCCGCCGGCTTCACCCGGCTGGTATTGGTGGAGTGAGCCATGCAATTCACCGATCCCCCCCGCCGAAAACCCGCTGAAAGCATCGTGCCGATGATCAACGTGGTGTTTCTGCTGCTGATCTTCTTTCTGATGACGGCGCGGATCGCGCCGCCCGAACCTTTTGACGTGACCCCGCCCGAGGCTCTGTCGGAGGCGCCCGCCGAAGGGGAATTCGTTCTGTACCTGGATGCCGGGGGGCAGCTCGGCTTTCTCGATGCTCTTGGCGACGAGGCGGCGCTGGCGGCGTTTCAGTCCGCGCTGGAGGCCTATTGCGAGACGGGCGGATGTTCGGATGACATGGCGCCGCCCTCGGTCCAGTTGCGCGCGGATGCCGAGGTCCCGGCGGCCAGGGTCGCCGCGCTGTTGCCCAGGCTGGGCGCGGCGGGCGCGCGCGACGTGATGCTGGTGACGGCGGCACGATGAGACGCGCGCTGGAAACCGTGGTGTTTCTGGGCCTGGCGTTGGGTATCCACCTGGGCGTGGCAGGCATCCGTTCCCCGCAGCTGGGCGCGGCGTCGTCCGGCGACGGGGGCGCGGCGCTGGTGTCGCTGGAGGCCTCGAGCGCCTCGCTGAGCGCAATGGTCGAGGATTGGGAAAAGCCGCCGGAGATGGCACAGCCCGAGCGCCCCCGGCAGGCGCCGCCGCAGATCGCGCCACCCGCGCCGCCGATGCCCGACCTCACCCCGCCCCAGGCGGTGACGCCGATGCCCAGCCCGCAGATGGCCCTGCCGCAGATGGAAAGCCTGCCCGATCTGTCCCAGGCGAAGCCGCCGCCGCCGCCCGCACCGGCACCCGCGCCGAAGGCAGAGCCCGAACCGCGCCCGGCAGCCGAACCCAAACCGCGGCCGAAGGCCAGGCCGGCGCCGCCGGCCAAACCCTCGGGGGCCAGCCAGGCACAGCGGGCCGCCGGGTCAGGCGGGGGCGCTACGGCGGGCGAGGCACGTTCGGCCAGCGCGGCAACGCTGAACCCGGCCAAGGCGCAGAGCCTCAAGTCCAGCTGGGGGGCGGCCATTCGCGCGCGCGTTGAACGGCGCAAACGCTATCCATCGTCGGCGCGCGGTGCGTCGGGCAGCGCGGTGTTGCGGATCACGGTGGGACGCGACGGGTCGTTGCACGGCGTATCGGTCGGGCGCAGCTCCGGCAACCGGGCGCTGGACCAGGCGGCGGTGCAGGCCGTGCGCGCGGCCAGGCGCTTCCCGGCGGCGCCCAAAGGGCTGGGAGACGCGTCCTACACCTTCAGCCTTCCCGTGCAGTTCAACGGCTAGCCAACGGGTGGGTGTGCGGGAACTCAATTCTTGGGCCGAAACCTGGCGGCACGGTCGATGCTAAGGATTTCATCAATCCCTGCGTCACGCCATTGGGTAGGTTCACGAAAAGATGATACCAAAGCCTTTTAGTCGGGTATGTTCTGTGGCAAAGCTTCTCAGACCACGTCAGTCCGATTCCGGTTTCCCCGGCGGGCAGATCCGAAGCCCCACATATCGCGCAGCCAGTTCGTTCCAGCCACCGCGCCACCCTGAAAAGGAACACGCGATGGATTTCTTCAGAACGTCCCTTCTGGCCGCCAACCTTGTCGCAGCAGCGATTGTGCCCGGCTGGGCGGGCGCAACGGCCCTGACCACGGCACATGGGCCGGTCGAAATTGTCAAAACGCCGGAAACCGTGCTGACCTTCGATATTGGCACGCTCGATACGCTTGATGCGTTGGAGGTGGCGGTGGCGGGCGTGCCCGACCCGATCATGCTGCCAACGCTGGCGCATCTGCAAGAGAGCGACCTGCCAAAGATCGGCACCTTGTTCGAACCCGATTTCGAGCAGGTTTTCGCGCTGCATCCCGATCTGATCATCATCGGTGCGCGCTCGGCCAGACAAATGGACCCGCTGTCGAAAATCGCACCCACCGTGGATCTGACCCTGCCGGTGGATGATCTGGAAAATGCCGTCGTCACCCAGACGCGCGAACTGGGTGCGCTGTTCGGCAAAGAGGAGAAGGGCGCTGAGCTGACTGCGCATCTGCAAGACAGCCTGCAGACGCTGCGTGCGCTGGTCGAAGGCAAGGGCACGGCCCTGATCGTGCTGACCAACGGGCCCAAGGTTTCGGCCTATGGGCCCGGCTCGCGCTTTGGCTGGATCCATGATACCTTGGGCGTCGCCCCCGTGATCGAGGACCTTGAGGTCAGCACCCATGGCGAGGCGGTGTCGTTCGAATTCCTGCATGAAACCAATCCAGACTGGCTGATCGTGCTGGACCGGGGCGCGGCCATCGGCGCGGATTCGCAAAGCGCGCAGGCCACGCTGGACAATGAACTGGTTGCCAGCACAACCGCCATGAGAAAAGGGCAGGTGATCTATCTGAACGCGGCGGATGTCTATGTCGCGACGACCGGTATCCGGTCCTTCCAGCGCACGGTCGATCAGTTCCTGACCGCCTTCGGTGGCTGAGAAGGCCGGGATACGCAGTCTCATGTGCCACGCAGCTCTTGCCGCCCTGTTGGTGATCGTCCTGGCCACGCTCAGCCTGTTCGTGGGCGTGGCGGATGTTTCGTTGCCTGCGGTGTTTGGCGGGCAGGGCGACGATGCGCTGATCCTGCTGGTCAGCCGTGTCCCCCGCACGCTGGCCATCGTTCTGACCGGCGCCTCGATGGCGATTGCCGGGCTGATCTTCCAGATGCTGACCCGCAACAAGTTTGTCGAACCCGCGACCGCGGGGACGGCGGAAAGTGCGGGGCTGGGCTTGCTGGTGGCGACGCTGCTGCTGCCCGGGGCGCCGATCTTTGCCAAGATGCTGGTCGCTTCGGGCTTTGCCATCGCGGGGACCATGCTGTTCCTGCGCATCCTGCGCGCCTTGCCGCCCGAGGCACCACTGCTTGTGCCCCTGGTCGGGCTGATGCTGGGCGGCGTGATCGCGTCGGTGACCACATTCTTTGCCTATCAGTTCGATCTGCTACAGTTTCTGGGTATCTGGACCACAGGCGAGTTTTCCGGGGTGATGCGCACCCGGTACGAATTGCTGTGGCTGACCGCCGCTCTGGCGCTGATCGGCTATCTGGCGGCGGACCGGTTTTCGATCATCGGTATGGGCCAGAATGTGACCCTGACGTTGGGTCTGAACTACCGGCGGGTGATGTGGCTTGGCCTGATTATCGTGGCGGTCATTACGGCGGTGATTGTGGTCACGGTGGGGGCGATTCCGTTTCTTGGCCTGATCGTGCCTAACATCGTCAGCCGCACATTGGGCGACAACCTGCGCGCCGCGGTGCCCTGGGCCGCAGGGCTGGGAGCAGGGCTGTTGTTGCTGTGCGACATCGTGGGGCGGCTGGTGCGCTATCCTTATGAAATCCCGATCGGCACGGTCTTTGGCGTGCTGGGGGCCGGGGTGTTCCTGTTTCTGTTGCTGCGGAGGGACAGGCATGCTCACGGCTGACATGGGGTGGAGGTTCGGCGCGCTGGCGGCATTGACCGGCGGCGCGGTTGCCGTGTTCCTGATGCTGGGCGTGCCGGCGGGAGCTTGGGACTTTGCGCTGGCGTTTCGCGGGGTCAAGCTGTTGGCACTGGTATTGGTGGCCTATGCGGTTTCAACCTCGACAATCCTGTTTCACACGGTCACCCGCAATCGGATCCTGACGCCCTCTATCATGGGGTTCGACGCGCTTTACCTGCTGATCCAGACGCTGCTGGTGTTCTTCCTGGGGGGATGGGGAATGTTGCAGCTGGATGGTGTCAGCAAATTCGGGGCCGAGGTCGCCTGTATGATGTTGTTCAGCACCACGCTGTTTGTGTGGCTGTTCAATCGCAACAGCCGCAACCTGCACCTGATGATCCTGGTGGGCATCATCTTTGGCATTCTGTTCCGCAGCCTTGCCGGATTTGCCGCGCGGTTGATCGACCCGAACGATTTCGTGGTGGTGCAGGGCGCGCAATTCGCCACGTTCAACGCGGTGAATACCGAACTTTTGTGGATCAGCCTTGCGCTGTGCGGGGCCACCATGCCGCTGGTGTGGCGGCTGCGCCACGCGCTGGATGTTCTGGCGCTTGGGCGCGATCCGGCGATCAGCTTGGGCCTGCCGTATCGCGGGCTCGTTCTGGCGGTTCTGGCGATCGTGGCGTTGCTGGTATCGGTCTCGACCGCGCTGGTGGGGCCGGTGTCGTTCTTCGGGCTGCTGGTCGCGCATCTGGCCTATATGGCAGTACCGCGCGGCGGGCATGGGGCCACGCTGATCGCCGGTGCGCTGATCGCCATGCTGGTGCTGATCGGCGGGCAGGCGGTGTTCGAGCATGTGCTTGGCCTGAAATCGGCGCTGAGCATCGTCATTGATCTCATCGGCGGGCTGGTCTTTCTGTTTCTGCTGCTCAGGGGGCATGCGCGATGATCGAGATTTCCCGCGTCAGCCACCGCATCGGCGATGCGCAGATCCTGAAGGATATCACGCTGAGCCTGCCGCGGGGCGGCATTACCGCGCTGATCGGGCCGAATGGCGCGGGCAAGTCCACGCTCTTGTCGCTAATGAGCCGCCTGATGCGGGTGCAGACGGGCCGGATCAGTTTTGACGGGCTGGATGTGGGCACCACCAAAAGCGATTTTCTGGCACGCAAGCTGTCGATTATGCGGCAGGAAAACACGCTTTCGTCCCGGCTGACGGTGGGCGACCTGGTCGGCTATGGCCGTTATCCGCACCACAAGGGGCGCCCCGGACCACAGGACCGGCAGATCGTCGATCAGGCGCTGGAGTTCCTGAACCTCACCCATTTGCGCGACCGGTTCATGGATGAGCTGTCGGGCGGGCAGCGCCAGCGCGCCTTCGTGGCGATGGTGCTGGCGCAGGATACCGATTACGTGCTGCTGGACGAGCCGCTGAACAATCTGGACATGGCCCATTCCCGCGCGATGATGCAACGGTTGCGCCGGTCGGCGGATGATCTGGGGAAGACATTCGTCATTGTCGTGCACGACATCAATTTCGCGGCCTCTTATGCCGATCGGATCATCGCGCTGAGGGATGGTGCAGTTCTGGCCGAAGGGTCACCCGCGCAGATTGTCACCCGGCCTATGCTGCGCCGGATATTTGATCTGGAAATCGAGGTGCGCCAGGTCGGTGGTCACCCGGTCGCGATCTACCAGATCGATCCGCCGAACTCGTTTCAGCCCTCGATGAAGGACAGCGCATGAGCCGCGAAGCACAGACGGATACCGTCGCCTTGTCGTCACCGGACAGCTTGGCAGCCCCTTGCCCGACAATACCCTGACCCGGATCGCCGCTGAGTTGGGCGGCCATGGCAAACCTGTCCAGTGGCAGGATGGCAATACGCTGATCAGCCGAGCGCCCTTCGGGGCGCTGCAGGTTCACGTCGAAGCAGAAGGGCTGACGATGCGGTTGGAGGCCGGGACCGAGGCTCAGTTGCAGATGCTGCGCGAATCCTTTCTGCATTTTCTCGACCATGCGGTAGACGGGGTATCGGGGCAGGTGGTCTGGTCGGGGCATCGATTCCGCCTGACCACCCCGCCCAATTTTCGCCTGGTCACAGTGCGGGGAGTGGATCGGAGTTTTCCATCCTGGTACCGCGTTCACATGCACGGCGAGGATATGGCGCCCTATGGCCGTGACGGCATGCATTTCCGCCTGTTGCTGCCGCCGGAGGGCCGGGTGCCGGACTGGCCCATTGGCGCTGACGTCAGACAATCGGTTGGGGCTGGTTCTATCTCTCGACGATCCTCGACGACTACAGCCGCTACATCATTGCATGGAAGCTCGGCACGACGATGAAGGCTGGCGACGTGACCGACACGCTGGACCTGGCACTGCAGGCTTCAGGCTGCGATCAGGCGACGGTCCTGCACAAGCCACGGCTGCTCTCGGACAACGGCGCCAGTTACATCTCGGGCGAGTTGGCCAACTGGCTGGAAGACCGGCAGATGGGTCATGTCCGCGGTGCCCCGTATCACCCGCAGACCCAGGGCAAGATCGAGCGATGGCACCAGACCCTGAAGAACCGCATCCTGCTGGAAAACTACTACCTGCCTGGCGATCTCAGCCAACAGATCGACGCCTTCGTCGAAAACTACAACCACCGACGCTATCACGAGAGCCTGCAGAACCTCACACCGGCCGACGTCTACTTCGGACGCGGTCAGACCATCCTGCAAAAACGAGAACGGATCAAAAGGAAGACCATCGAAACCCGGCGCTTGCTTCACCGCAAACCCGCCGCATAATCAAACCAACCAGATGCGCCAGATACTCTCTTAGATCAGGCCGCCAACTGGCCCAAAAACTCTGACGACGGACAGTCAGCTCATCAGAGGGGCTGATCGTCTCCGCCGGGACGAGACCCGGCAAACACCGACCCCAGGGCGACGTCGATCCTCCGGGACATCTCCGTCTCGGTCATGGCGCTGTTTTCGCACAGGAGCGCGCGAAGATATAGTTCTCCGAACACAGCGCCCGTCACAATAGCCGCCAACTGTTCAGCCGACCCACTGTCGCGCTCCGGCTGTTCCGCGGCAAGCCGACTGAGCGTCTCGGCAATATAGCGATTGCCGCGCTTCATCGCCCGATCATAAAACGCCTTTGCCATCGCCGGGAAGGTGTCGGCCTCTTCAATCATCAGCCGGGTCATTCGGATTTGACGGGGCGAGAGAGCATGCCGCAAAAGGATCTGGAACCGCAGGCGCAGCTCTTCACGCGGATCGGAATGGCGAAGCTGTAGGGCATCAGGCACGACCTCCGCCTCATTGATGAAGGCAATGAACAGCGTCTCCTTGGTGTCGAAATATTTATAGAGTGTGCGCTTGGACATGCCGGCGGCTTTGGCAATCTCTTTCATCGTCGCAGCAGAGAACCCATTGGACAAGAACACGGCCTCAGCCGCCGCGACGATTTGTGCACACCGCGCCGCTTCGCTGAGGACCGGGGGGCGACCGAGGCGAGAATGAGCGTTCGGGGTCTCGTTTTCGTGAATGGACATTATAAAAACATATGCATTTTCCAGACCCGGCTGCATGTCCCGGGCAAGCGGCGTGGAGGAGGCTGCCCCGATACCGGTGCAGCCCCCCTTACCCTAGGGCAAGCGTCCCTCAAAGGTCATCTACACATCCTTTCCTTGGCCGCACCGGCGCCGCTGACCTGCGTTCGGGATCAACGGAGGAACTCCTACACAGTCTTGGCATCGGGCAGCTCATTCTTGCGCTTGCCACGAGAGAACAGCCTGTCGATCAGCACGAAGAACACCGGCACAAAGATGATCGCCAGCGCCGTGCCGGTGATCGTGCCAAACAATGTCGCATAGCCGATCGCCTGACGCGCCCCCGCACCCGCACCCGAGGACAGGACCAGAGGAACAACCCCGAGGCCGAAAGCCAGCGACGTCATCAGGATCGGGCGGAAACGCTGCTTGGCCGATTCACGCACCGCTTCAACCGCAGTTTCCCCAAGGCTGGCTATGCGCTCACGGGCGAATTCCACGATCATGATGCCATTCTTGCCGGTCAGGCCCACCACTGTCAGCAGACCCACCTGGAAATAGACCCCATTCGACTGACCGCCGATCAGCGCACCGAGCAAAGCGCCCAGGATACCCACCGGCATTGCCATCAGAACGGCCACCGGAATGCTCCAGCTTTCATAGAGAGCCGCAAGGCATAGGAACACCGCCGCCAGCGCCAGACCATAGAGCGCCATCGCGCCTGCTCCGGCTTCTTTTTCTTCAAGCGACATGCCGGTCCATTGCAGGCTGAATCCCTGGGGCAGTTCGGCCGCCAGACCTTCCATCACCGCAATGGCTTCGCCCGATGTATAACCCTGCGCCGCCGCCCCTTCGATCCCCATGGCCGGCAGCGCGTCATAGCGGGTGACCTGCTGCGGACCATAGACCCATTCCTGTGAGGCAAAAGTCGAAAAATCGACAAAATCGCCATACACGTTCTGAATGCGCCATAGCGAAATATCCTCTGGCACCGAGCGCGCCGAAGGCTCGCCCTGAACGAAGACGCGCTTCACCCGACCTTCATAGAGAAAATCGTTGACATAGGCGCTTGACCAGACGGTGTTGAGGAAACTGCCGACATCCGCCGCCGTCACCCCGACCGCACCCGCCTTGGCCCAGTCGATGTTCAGACGGAACTGCGGCGCGTCCTCGACACCGTTCGGCCGCACGGCGGTCAGGGCCGGATTCTGCGCGGCCATACCCAACAACATGTTGCGCGCCTCCAAAAGCTCCTGATGGGTCTTGTCGTTGGTGGCTTGCAGATAGGCCGTAAACCCGTTCGAGTTTCCAAGCTCCATAACCGCAGGCGGTGCGAAAGGTACGACGATGGCTTCCTGAATGCCGCCCATGAGCGGACCCATGCCGCGCGCGGCGATCGCCTGGACAGAGTCCTCCGATTCCTCGCGCAAATGCCAGTCCTTGAGCTTGACGAACATCATGCCCATGTTCTGCCCCTGCCCGGAGAAAGAGAAGCCCCGAACCGAAAAGACGGACTCGACGTTTTCTTCCTCCGCTGTTGCCCAGTAGCCTTCGACCTTGCGAAGCACCTTTTCGGTCGCCTTGGCCGTCGCGCCCGAGGGCAGTTGCACGATGGTGATCAAGGCCCCCTGGTCCTCATCCGGCAAGAACGAGGTTGGTGTGCGCTGATAAAGCAGGACCATGCCGCCGACGATCAGGAAATAGACCACGAGCATCCGCAGCGGACCCGCCGTCACGCGACGGACCAGCCCGCCGTAGCCATTGGTGAGCCGCCCGAAATTGCGTTCGAACCAGTTCGAAAACCCGGTTCCCATGCGCGACAGTATCCCCTGACGCTTGCCGCCCGAATGCTCTTGAGGTTTCAGCACCGTTGCACAAAGCGCCGGCGTGAAGATCAGGGCGATAAGCACAGACAATCCCATGGCCGAAACAATGGTGACGGCAAACTGTTTGTACATCTCACCCGTTGCACCGCCGAAAAAAGCCATCGGCACGAACACCGCCGAGACGACCATGCCGATACCGACCAGTGCGCCCGAGATTTCATCCATCGACTTTTCGGTGGCTTCCTTTGGACCGAGACCCTCGTCATGCATGATGCGCTCGACGTTCTCGACCACCACGATGGCGTCATCAACCAACAGACCGATGGCCAGAACCATGGCCAGCATGGTCAGCGTATTGATGCTGAAGCCGAGCGCAGCCATGATGCCGAACGTCCCCAACAGCACGACTGGAACCGCCAGGGTCGGGATCAAGGTCGCACGGAAGTTGTGGAGAAAGATCAGCATGACCAAAAAGACCAGAGCGATGGCCTCGACCAGCGTATGCAGCACGGCCTCGATCGAGATCAGCACGAAAGGCGTGGTGTCGTAAGGGATCACGTAGCTGACGCCCGCAGGCAGGGACTCGGCGAATTCGTCCATCTTCGCCTTGACGATCTCGGCCGTATCCAACGCATTGGCGCCGGAGGCCAGCTGAATTGCCATACCCGAGGCGGGTTTTCCGTTGTAAAAGCCCGAAATTTCATAGTTTTCGGTGCCAAGCTCCGCCCGTGCCACATCGCGCAGCAAAACCAGACCGCCATCCGTATCGGCCCGAAGCACGATACGTTCGAAATCTTCCGGTGTTTTCAAAAGCGACTGGGCGGTGATTGTCGCGTTCAACTCCTGGTCTTCGGGGGCGGGCATTGCGCCGAAGAACCCGGCCGAAATCTGCGCGTTCTGCGCGGTAATCGCGGCGACGACGGTCGCGGGCGTCAGATCATAATATTTCAATTTCTGCGGGTCCATCCAGATCCGCATCGCATATTCCGAGCCAAAAAGCTCGACCTTCCCAACGCCTGACAGGCGCGAGACCGGCTCGACGATGTTCGAGGCCAGATAATCAGCTAGGTCAATCGCGCTCCGGGCCCCGTCATCCGACACCAGCCCAACGATCATCAGGTAACCGGTTGCAGATTTTTCAACCGTAACACCTTGGCGGACGACGGATTCGGGCAGGGTTGCCTCGGCCAGCGACAGCTTGTTCTGCACCTGCACCTGCGCGATGTCAGGATCGGTGCCCAAAGCGAAGGTCAACGTAATCGTGGCATGCCCGGTCGAGGTGGTGGAAGAGTTGATGTAACGCAGCCCGTCGAGACCCGTCATCTCTTTTTCGATAATCTGAACAACGGTGTCCGCAACAGTTTCGGCGGACGCCCCCGGATAGGTGGCGCCAATAACGACCGACGGTCCCGCGATCGACGGATATTGGGCTACCGGCATACGGGTGATGGACAGGATGCCGACCGCCATGACGATGATCGCCAACACCCACGCAAAGATGGGGCGGTTGATGAAAAAGCGTGACATGGATCAGTTCCCTTCAGCAGCGGCGGCAGGAGCAGACTGACCCTCGGCCGGGATGATCTGAACCTCAGCGCCCGGTCCGGCTTTCTGGAAACCGGACGTGACGATCTGATCGCCCGAGTTCAGGCCGCCATTCACCACCCAGAACCGCCCGGAGGAGCCAACAATTGAAACATCGCGCTCCGCGATCTTCCCGCCTTCAACAACCCAAACGCTGGCATCCCCGTTTTCGGCTCGCATGACCACGCTTTGGGGAACAAGCACCGCCTCGGCCGTCTCGGCCTGCGGCAGTTCGACTTCGATATAAAGCCCTGGAAGAAGACGGTACTGAGGGTTTGGAACGCTGATCCGTAAGGTCACCATCCCGGTCGTAGGCTCGACCTGCGGCTCGGCGGCTCTGAGCTGGCCTTTGTGGTCATAGACGTCCCCATTGGGCAGCAGAAGCGTCGCCTCTGCTTCGCTGAAAAAGGCCTGTGGTTCGGACGCGCGCCCCCACTCCAGCAGGTCATTTACCGATTGCGTCACATCGACATAGACCGGGTCGAGCGTGCGGATCGTGGTGAGCGCAGTCGCCTGTTGCGCGCTGACCAGCGATCCGGTCGTCGTCTGCGACAAACCGATCACACCCGAGACAGGGGCTGTGATCGTTGTGCGGTTCAGGTTGATCTGTGCTCTGCTCAGCTGTGCTTTGGCCGATTGCAGCCCCGCCGCAGCCTGAGCACGGTTGGCCAGGGCCGTGTCGCGGGCAGCACCCGATCCCGCGTTCTTCGAGAACAGGTCTTCCGCGCGATGCGCATCGAGGACGGCGAGATCGTAACTGGCCTGAGCCTGGGCAACCGCCGCTTCGGCGGCCTCCACATCGGCACGATACACCTCGTCTTCGATCTTATAGAGCGGCTGGCCACTCTCGACCCATTCGCCTTCATCGAACAGGCGCTCGCTGATGATACCTGAGATTTGCGGTCGGACCTCCGCCACCGTGGAGGCTTTGACCCGTCCTGGCAGGCGCTTGGTGATCACATGTTGCGCGACTTCTGCGGTCATCACCGTGACATTCGCGGGCGGCATCTGTTGCGCCAGGGCCGAAAGTGGCGATAGAGACAGGGAAACCGCGAAGGAGATCATACTCGCGTGTTTCCGAATTGAACCATGCGTCATGAAGAACCTCTTTATGGGGGCTTTGGGGAAAACAGTTACGGCAGAGCGACAGAAACGAGAGTGCTGTCCAGCCGGTTGGATGCTGCCGGGGCGACAGCTGATTTTTGGGCGCAAGCGCATGCCGACAACGCTCAGATGAGCCGCGTTCATGCCGTGGCACGCTGAACACGGATGAACGCCATCTGCTTGCGCAAAAGCTTGCTGCCCAGTTGGACCAATGCAAAGCTTCTGTTGCAGCGCAGCCATTCGCTCAGCAGCCCGTTCATTGTGGACATCATCATAACCGCCGTTTCTTCGGGCGTAAGATCGGGGCTGAGCATACCTAAATCTCGCGCCTGAACGGTCAGGCGGGTCAAGGTTTTAAACATGTTGGCATTCACTTCGGCGAACCATGCTGCGCCCTCTTCGTCGGGTCGGTGCGCGGTCATGATGGTAAAGAGACGCTGTTGATGTTCGTCTTTTTCGAATGTTTTCAACATCTCGATGGAGGCCTGTTCCAGAAGGCCCAAAGGATCGTCGTGTCCGCTTTCTGCGGCGGTTCTGATCAGGTTCTCCTGCGGGGCAACACTCCGCGCGTGCAGGGCCCGCAAGATGTCCAGTTTATCTGTGAAATGCCAATAAAGCGCACCCCGCGTCACCCCTGCCGCGCGTGATATTTTCTCCAGCGTTGCTGTGGCCGTTCCCTGGGTACAGAACAGCGACTCCGCTGCATCGAGGATCGCGATACGGGTTTGCTCCGCGTCTTTCTTGGTCTTTCGCATTCGAATCTCCAGCTTCTAGATACCGCCTTACAAACATACATGGATGTATGTAAAGGGATATTGAGACATTGCTGCAGATCAAACTGCGTGACTTGGCTCTGCCGAGCCCTATCGGTCGCGCGTATCGACGGTTTAGTTGAGACAGGAGAACCGGTATGACCGGACAGTTTTCAGGAATAGTCGCGCTTGCGACCGGCGCCGGACGAGGCCGAAGAGGTCGCGACCCCGGTCGAGTTTGCCGCCGAGACTTTCGGCGGCCCTTGTCCGGCGTTCAACAACGCCGACACCACCGGACCCAATGACCCATGGAACAGGCGAAAGGCCCTGTCCGCAGAGCCTCATACACCTTCTCACCAAAAGAAATGGAACACTTCGATGAACGATCATTCCTATGCCCATGAAACTCTCGCCTGGATCAAGCAGCGTCTCGACGACGTGGACACCATGATAACCGAGGCCGAGAAGACCGCCAACAAGCTGAAAGATTCGGCCCGCGAGGAGGCGGATGCGGCGCTTGCCCGCTTCAAGGCTTCGCGCGAGGTCTTGCTGAAACTCGACCGAGATCTGCGCGACAAGGCGGAGGCAGCCGTCAAGGACGATGTCGAAGATATCCAGAAGGCGCTCGAAACAGAGTGGATCGAGGTTGAAAGCGCATACCAGGCCTTCCTGAAGGCGGCGCACGATCAGGCCGGGACCATAAATGGCGTGATCGTTGCGAGGGCACGAGTCCAGCGTCAGTCATGGGAGGAATCCCAGAAGGCAATGCGCGAGCAGGTGACAGATTCCGTGGACAGGGCGCGCGCGGAGTTCGAGGCTGCTATCACACGGCTGTCGGATGAGACCGAGAAATTCGAGGCGCGGATTGGCGAGGTCAAGGATGTTCGAGACGAATCCTGGAAAGCCGTAAAAGGCGGTCTCGCGGATGCGCGTGCCGCTCATGACCGAACCATTCAGAAAATCAAGCGCGCATTCTCGAAGCTGGGTTGATCTGGCCACATCGGGAGGCGGTTCTCAAGGATGATATCCGGGGAAAAAAGACATGAAACCACACTTTACGGAAAGGAAATATTCATGACCTTCGTTAATATCATCAGCTCGTTACTGGCGGCCACCGCCTTTGTCGCCTGTATCATCCTGCTCGCCTCTGTCATCACCGATCTTGCACGGGATCAGACGCTTGGCGGGTGGGCCAAGGCGATCTGGCTCGTCTTTCTGATCTTTGTGCCGTTCCTCACGGTTTTTGTTTACGTCGTCGTGCGCGGCGATGGCATGGCGGAACGCGCCGCCAAACAGATGGAACAAGAAAAGACCGCGGTGGATTCCTATATCCGCGACGTTGCCGGACAGAACCCGGCTCAGGAGATCGAAGCGGCCAAACGCCTGCTGGATGCCGGCACATTGACCGAGGAGGAATTCAACGCGCTCAAGCAGAGGGCTCTTGCATGACCGAGACCATCCCGGCGACACCGCTGCCCCGCGCAAAACGCGTTCCGCGTATTGTTATCGTGGGCGGCGGCATCGCCGGGCTGTCCCTGGCCACTAAGCTCGGCACGCGGTTGGGCCGGACAAAGAAAGCCGAGGTGACGCTGATCGACAAAAACGCCGCTCATGTCTGGAAGCCGATGCTGCATACTTTCGCCGCCGGTACCTCGCACGTTTATCAAGAAAAGATTCCCTTCCTCGCCCATGCGTCTCAGCACGGCTTCCGATATGTGTTGGGTGCGCTCGCAGACATCGATCGCAACGCCCGCACCGTCGCCCTTGATCCGCTTGTATCCGACGAAGGCGAGACCATACTCCATCGTCGACTGATCAACTATGATGTGCTCATCCTCGCCGCCGGCAGTCGGGCCAACGATTTCGGCACACCGGGCGTCGCCGAATTCTGCCGTTTCATCGATGATATCAATGAAGCACAGTCCTTCAATGATCGCTTATATGACGATCTTCTGCGCACAGCGGAATATGGCGGCGCGCTGAGAATTGCGATCGTGGGTGGTGGCGCAACCGGCGTTGAACTCGCCGCCGAGATCAGCCAGCTTCTCGAACTGATCAGAAACTACGGCGGCGATTTGCGACCATGTCTCGAACTTACGCTCATCGAGGCCGGCTCGCGTATTCTCGCAAGCTTCCCTGAGACGGTGGCCACAGCAGCGACTCGACAGTTGCGGGATCTTGGCATTACCGTGCTCACCGACGCGCAGGTCGTTGGCGCTGACAAGGATGGATTTGCGCTTGCCGATGGGACGCGCGTCGAGGCCAAGCTTCGTGTGTGGGCCGCAGGGATCAAGGCCCCGGCCGCCTTTGCCCACTTGTCCGGCTTCGAGCAAACCAGAACCGGTCAGATCGTCACTAACCCGACCTTCCAGACTACGACCGACGAGCATGTCTTCGCGGTCGGCGATTGTGCAAGTCTGCGCCTTGATGGCGCAGAGCGACCGCTGCCACCGACGGCGCAGGTAGCGCGCCAACAGGCTGCTCACCTCGGGCGGCATCTTCCGGCCTGGATTGAGGGGACCAAGATACCCCCCTTCGTGTTCCGCGATTTCGGGTCTCTGGTATCACTGAGCAAGTACAATGCCTTCGGTACGCTTGCCCGGCGCGGGTTTTTCCGGGACGGTTTCATCGAGGGTCGTTTTGCGCAGTTGAGCCACGCGATGCTGTACCGGATGCATCAGGCTGAACTCCATGGGGCACCGCGGACGGCTCTTCTCTGGCTGTCGGGCAGGATTGCTGCGCTGGTCCGCCCTTCAGTGCGGATTGACTAGGGAGAAGGCAGTACGGTATGAGCTGCGAGGTCTCGGTGCAGCTTGTGCGATGGCGAGTGGCCTGTCACTGAACTTTCATCCAACCGACAGCCATGTTCCGTGGACGCCTTCGTGGCCAATTTTGAGACAAGGACCCGCAGCGCAGGACGCTGTGAGAGCGGCCGCTGACGAATATGGAAACCGCCAAACCGGAGGCAGGCTTCCGGCCGTGTCCAATGCGATCGAGGCGGGTATGTTGCCGTTTTTAAACGCTGGTAAAGATTACAGACAGGCAGGAAACCTTTGTGCCGCTGTTGCGGGCCTTGCTGGACGACAAGCGCCCTGCCGATCCATCTGCGTCTCTGGAAGTTAGCATTCAATCACCTCGAATCACTTGTTGAAAATCACCTCGAGGCGCAGTTGACATGGTTGTGGGCGCAACCATAAAACAGCGATCCGGATTCAGATAATCATTTCAAATGATTATCAACCTATGAATTCCTTGATTTAATCACCGCCAATCCTGTGGCACCACGAGTTTTGCGGCAATGTTGGGGGGACGTAAATGAATTGCTCAAAAACCGGTGACGCTGGACCGCAGGTGAAATCTGCGGCGGAAGTGCAGGCGCAAATCGAGGCCGCGGTGCGGTCCATCCTGGAGGCACTGGGGGAAGACCCGGGGCGCGAGGGGTTGCTGGAAACTCCGGCGCGCGTGGCGCGGATGTATCAGGAGGTCTTCGCCGGTCGGAACCAAGACCCGGCGGTGCATCTGCAGACACAATTCACCGCCGACGCCCACGAGGACGTCGTCATCGTAAAGGACATTTCTTTCTTTTCGATGTGCGAGCACCATCTGCTGCCCTTCTTCGGCAAGGCCAGTGTAGCCTATTTGCCCGATGGCGGTCGCTTGGCAGGACTGAGCAAGCTTGCACGCGTTACCCACACCATCGCAGCCCGCCCACAGCTGCAAGAGCGGCTATGCGCGCAGATCGCAGACACGCTGGATCAAGCCCTGCGCCCGCGCGGCGTGATGGTATCAATAGAGGCAGAACACATGTGCATGGCGATGCGGGGCGTGCGCGCGGACAAAAGCACCACCATCACCCTTGTGACGCGCGGTGAGTTGTCCACCGATCCGCGCTTGCGGAGTGAGACGTTGCGCCTTCTGCGCGACTGACGGGCGCGCCGCGACATGTTCGTGAAAACGCCCCAAGCGGCTATCGTCGGCACCGAGCGCCGCGCCGCCGCCGCCGTCATCGCGGTCACCGAACCGCTGCCTGGGCGGCGCTCAGGAGCGTGCCATGATCGAGCGTGAACTCCCCTGGGTCCCGCCGCTAGAGGCGGCCGACCGCCTCCGCCATGTGCCGGGGTTCGCCTTCCTGGACAGCGGCGGCGAGGACCTTTCCACGGGGCGCTACGCCTTCATCGGCCACTCGCCTTACGGAGAGTTCGTTGTACAGAACGGGCGTGCCTTTTGGTGTGGTGCGCCGCTTGAAGGTGCGCCGCTCATGCGATTGCGCGAGATTTTGGGTCGGTGGCGGCTCGACCCGGATCCTGAAGGACCGCCTCTGCGCGGCGGCTGCATCGGCCATTTCTCCTACGATCTGGGCCAGAGTTTGGAACAGCTGGCACGGCCGGAAAGAGGGGAGCCGGGCTGCGCTGATCTGCGCCTGGCGTTCTACGACCTCATCTGTACCTTCGACCGCCTGGAGCAGCGTTTCCGCATTTTCTCCAGCGGTTTCCCCCAACAGGACGGCGCGTCGCGCGCGGCGCGGGCAAAGGCGCGGCTGGCTGAAACGCTGGCATTTCTGGAGAGCACGTCCCTCGTGGAGAACCAACCCGGGCGGGCCGCACCCTGTGCGCCGGTTTCGGGGTGGCGCTCCAACTTCACCCCGCGGGGATTCAGGGATGCGGTTGACCGAGTGCGCGCGCATATCCTCAGCGGCGACATCTATCAGGCGAACCTGACGCAGCGGTTCGAGGCCGCGCTGCCCGAGGGGTTTGACACCTGGGCTTTCTACCGCATCCTGCGAAAAATGAACCCCGCCCCCTTTGCCGCCTATCTGCAGGACGGTAAGACGGTCTTCACCTCCAGCTCACCCGAGCGGTTCCTCAGCTTACGGGCCGGAGAGGTGGAGGGGCGGCCCATCAAGGGCACGAGCCCGCGCGACGCCGATCCGGCGAAGGATCGGGCACTGGCGGCGAAGCTTGAGGCTTCGGAAAAGGATCGGGCCGAGAACATCATGATCGTGGACCTGCTTCGCAACGACCTCTCCCGGGTCTGCGCGCCGGGCAGCGTCGAGGTGCCCGTGCTTTGCGGACTGGAAAGCTACGCCTCGGTGCATCACCTGACCTCCGTGGTGCGCGGCCGCATGCAACCCGGACGTGGCGCGATCGACCTCATCGAAACCTGCTTTCCCGGCGGTTCCATTACCGGCGCGCCAAAGATCCGCGCCATGGACATCATTACCGAACAGGAGAAGATTGCCCGCGGCATCTATTGCGGGTCCATCGGCTATGTCGGATTCGACGGAGCGATGGATCTGAACATCGCCATCCGCACCGCAATTCTCGGCGCGGGCCGGGCGGTTGTGCAGGCTGGCGGGGGGATCACCCTGCTATCCGATCCGGTCGCGGAATATGCGGAGTCGCTGTGCAAGGCCGACCGCTTGTTCGCCGCCTTCGCGGCCAGCCCCGAGAGCGACACGCCATGCTTCTGATCATCGATAATTATGATTCCTTCGTTTTCAACGTGGCACGCTACTGCGCCGAGCTTGGCCACCCGGCTCAAGTTATACGAAACGATGCGGTCAACGTGGCGGAGGTGGAGCGTTTTGCGCCCACAGAGATCATCATCTCCCCCGGGCCGGCCGCTCCCGACGCGGCTGGCGTGTCGCTGGAGGTGGTGCGCCGCTTGTCGGGAAGGGTTCCGATATTAGGCTTGTGCCTGGGCCATCAGTGCATCGGTGCCGCCTTCGGCGGAAGGATCGCCCGGGCGCGAGAGCCGATGCATGGCCGTGCGAGCGCGATCAGCCACGGCAGGGCCGGCCTTTTCCATGGACTGCCTGTGCCTCTGACGGTGGGACGCTACCATTCGCTGATCGTTGCCGAGACGCCAGATTTCAATCGCTGCCTGCGCGTTACGGCCCGTTCCGAAAAGGGAGAGATCATGGCGCTGGCACATACGGATCATCCGACCTTCGGGGTGCAGTTCCACCCTGAGTCCATCCTTTCTGAGAAAGGCCACGAAATTTTCGGAAACTTCTTCCGGATGACGGCGGAGTGGCGGTCCAATGCAGTGGCTTGACGGATGCGCCGTCGACGGAGGTGCCGCGCCCTTCGATCTGAGTGACCGCGGGCTGCTGCTCGGCGACGGCGCCTTTGACACCTCGCTGGCGATCAACGGCGCCGTGGTGTTTGCCGACCGCCATGTAGCCCGGCTTGCCGAGACCTGCGCGGCACTTGGCATCGTAATGCCGTCGGCTCAAATCGCCGGCCTGCTGCAGATGGCGGCGGCCGAGGCAGGTACCGGAACGCTGCGCCTGACCGTGACGCGGGGGGCCGGACCAAGGGGACTGAAGCCCCCTGCCGACCCGCGTCCCCGCACCATCCTGTCAGCCCGGCCCGGCCCGCCGGGGGCGGTCTGGCGGCCGGTGACAGCGGTTACCGCAGCGATTACGCGCAACGAGACCTCTCCGACCTCACGCCACAAATGCCTCGGCTATCTCGACGCGGTACTCGCGCTTTCGGCTGCCGCCGAGGCAGGGGCGGAAGATGCTCTGTTTCTAAACTCGGCGGGGCGCGTGGCCTGTGCAGCAGCTGGGAACATCTTCGCGCTCCGCGGAGAGGAACTGAAAACCCCGCCACTCGATGACGGAGTTCTGGGCGGGGTGGTGCGGGCCGAGCTGTTGACCCTGGCGCCGCAGGTGGGGCTGACGCCGGTCGAGGGTCATCTCGTGCCCGAGGAACTGACAGGCGCCGATGCAGTATTCATGACGAATAGCTTGCGCCTGATCGCGCCGATCGTCGCGCTGGACGGTGCGCCGCTTGCGACTGCGGGCCTCGCCGCGATCGCCGGGCTGGCCAACGCCCTTTCGTCAGAAATTCGACACCGCCACGGCACCTGCCCGTGGACAGAGAAGGGACTTTCCGCATGGCCGATCTTCGCCTGAGCAAACGCGATGCCTTCCTCGCCGCAGTTGAGGCCGCGCCCGTCGTGATGGGGATCCTTAATGTGACCCCCGATTCCTTTTCCGACGGGGGGCAGCATGAGGAGCCCGCCGCAGCCGTCGCGGGTGCGCTGCGAATGGAGAAAGAGGGTGCGGCCATCATCGACATCGGTGCCGAATCCACCCGTCCCGGCGCCACACCCCTCTCCGAGACGGAGGAGCTGGCGCGTCTCGGGCATGTCCTGAGGCCGATCTGCGACGCGCTCACCGTAGCGGCCTCTATCGACACCTATAAAGCCGCAGTGGCCCGCAAGGCCGCCGCGCTGGGGGTCTCGGTTGTAAACGACATCTGGGGGTTGCAGGGCGACCCGGATATGGCCTTCGCCACTGCGGACACGGGCTGTGCGCTGGTTGCCATGCACAACCGAGAGGGAGCCGATGCTTGCATCGACATCGTCGATGGCGTGCTGCGATTCTTCGAGCGCACGCTGCGTCTGGCGCGCGAGGCGGGAATTCCGGAAAGACACGTCATACTCGATCCCGGCTTCGGCTTCGGCAAAACGCTGGAACAAAATTACGCCTTGCTTGCCCAGCTGGATCGGCTCGCCGTCTTTGGTCGCCCGATCCTGCTCGGTCTGTCGCGCAAGCGGATGATCGGCGCGGCGCTCAAGACCGATGTTGGAGACCGGCTATTCGGCACGCTCGGCGCGAATGTGCTTGGCCTGGCGAATGGCGCACGAGTGTTGCGCGTTCATGATGTGCGCGCCCATGCGGACGCGATCAGGATCTACAATGCAATGGAGGCCGCGCGATGACGGACCGGATCAGCGTCAGAAACCTGTGCCTGCATGGGTTCCACGGAGTGTACCCCGAGGAAAGGAAGCTGGGCCAGAAGTTCTTCGTCGACATCGACTGCCGGCTGGACCTCGCGGCTTGCGCAGGGGAGGACGATTACAGCAAGGCCGTCTGCTACGGCGCGCTGTGCGACTTGGCGGCCGAGATTTCGGGGCTGGGGCCCTATAACCTGATCGAGACGCTGGGCGCGCGCATCGCCGAGGCGGTCTTGGCGCGGTTCGACCCGGTCGGCGAGGTCCGGGTGCGGGTGCGCAAGCCCTCGGCCCCCATCGCCGCAGCGCTCGATCATGTGGAGATCGAGATCGTTCGCACCCGGCGACGACGGGTTGCTTTCTCGCTCGGCAGCAACATCGGCGACAAGCCGGGCAATTTGCGCACCGCGCTGGCCTGGATGAACACGCTCGAGGGGACCGTGATCGACCGTGTCTCGCGCTTCTACAAGACCGAGCCCTGGGGGGAGACGGACCAGGATTGGTTCCTGAACGCCTGCGCCATGGGCTGGACCACCGCCGAACCCGTCGTGCTTCTTCAGGCAGTCAAACGTATCGAACTGACTTTGGGCCGCGTTCCGGCGCGGCGTTGGGGGCCGCGCATGATCGATATCGACATTCTCTTCATCGACGACCTCGAGATGGAAACGCCGTTGTTGACTCTGCCGCACCGGGACATGTTCAACCGCGCTTTCGTCCTCGTCCCTTTGGCGGAGATCGCGGCCGAGCAGGCGGTGCAGGGCCGCAAGATCGGTGACGCGGCCATCGGGATTGATGTCGCGGACGGCGATATCGTGCCGCTGGAGGAGTGAAGCCGTCCCGTCCCGTGCCAAGATCTTCGCAGGGTCCGAGCTGGGAGCGTTCATGACGCAGCTCTACTTCGTTGCGCCTGCACATTTCGCCGCGCCCAGCTCGCTCGCGCTGCGCCTGACCTGAGCCCCAAGTTTCCTCCAACTCGCGGAGAGCCCTTCCCTAAGTGCCAAGGGCAACTGACCCCGGTTCGCGTATAACGACGCGGCCGGGGTTTCTTTTTATTTCGTCCGTGTTTGGTTTGTGGACTAAATCTG
Organism: Actibacterium sp. EMB200-NS6; assembly: GCF_001305615.1. GTDB lineage: Bacteria > Pseudomonadota > Alphaproteobacteria > Rhodobacterales > Rhodobacteraceae > Actibacterium_A > Actibacterium_A naphthalenivorans. The sequence goes on along the minus strand of NZ_CP010869.1, from coordinate 2,552,251 downwards.
GACCATCTTGGCGTATTCCGGATTTAGTCCTATGTGTGGGTCGGGCGAAACGCATAAAGGAGAATCGGTATGACAAATGTTTCTGGAACACCCGAAAAGGTATCCAATCGTCGCAAGTTGTTTGAATTGGGTGAGCGGGCATTGGAGCAAGCCGGTTGGCGGGTGGAGCGCATCCAAGGAATTGGCAAGTCGAGCGTCCGCCGGATCGTCAAGGACGATGAACAACACACCGTATCCATTCGGACCACGCAGGACACTTGGATTGCCTTCCCGCGCAACGACGATGACAACGGTTGGGTGACGTTGGACGACGTAGATTACGTCGTGGCTGTTACTGTTGACGACAAGGACGACCCGAAGAAGGGGTTGGCCTATCTAGTGGATGGCGACGAAATGCGGGACCGCTTTGACCGCGCATATCGCGCTCGGCTTGACGCGGGGCACAAAATCCCCGTTGGTCGCGGCGTGTGGGTGTCCATGTTTCTGCAAGAAGACCCGAATGCAGCTTCTTCGGTTGGTGGCGGTATCGCGCTTGGCAGGGAGCCGTTGCTTTCCATGAAGATTGCCGCGCCCGCCGACGAAGGATTGTCCGAACCTTCCGTCAAGCCGTCCACGCCCGGCGACGAAGTGCCCTTGACCATCGCCGAAGCGAAGCGCCGTTTGGCGCAGTCGTTGGGAGTTGATGCTGAAAAAGTGAAGATCGTAATTGAGGCATGATCTGCGCCATGGCCGGTTCGCGGCATCATCGTAGCGAACCGGCTCTAAGGGACCGCGCAGGGTTCGACATGCGGTCACGTCTTCGTGAGCAAAAGAGGGGCCGAAACGCCCCGACCAACCAACGCTAAAGCAATAGTAGGTTGTTAGTAGGATTCGTGTTGCGCCAATTGTCCCAATAAAATCAAGGGGAATTGGCTCCGGCGGTAGGGATCGAACCTACGACCAATTGATTAACAGTCAACTGCTCTACCGCTGAGCTACGCCGGAACACCGGGGGCGATATAGCAACACTGGCTGGCCCCGTCCAGAGGCTTTTCCAAAGAAAGTGTGACAATCGTCAACGGCGCGAAAAGCGGCTTTCGCTTCCTAGGATTTCATCAGGGCCGACCAGATTTCTTTCCGTAAGATCAATGAGATGGGCCAGGACGTTGCGGGCCGCCGCGGGCAGGAGGGCGGGGGCGGTGTCGGTGTAGATCCGCGCGGCGAGCTCTGCCGGGGTGGCCGGACCGTGGGTCAGCGCCTGAAGGATCTGCGCCTCTCGGCTGCGGCGATGCGCGATCAGCCCGGCCAGACGCGCGGCCGGGGCGGTGACGGGGGCGCCGTGGGCCGGGTAGAACACGCGGTCCTGCCGGGGCACGAGCTTTTCCAGCGACGCCATGAAAGCCGCCAGATCGCCGTCGGGCGGCGATACCATGGAGGTGGCCCAGCCCATCACATGGTCTCCGGTGAACACCGCGTCCCGCCAGGCAAAGCTCAGGTGATTGGCCATGTGGCCCGGCGTCCAGAGCGCGGTGAGCGACCAGCCGGCGCCGTGCAAGACCTCGTCATCGGCGAGGGTGGCGTCGGGGCGAAAGGCGCGGTCGACGCCTTCGCCGCCGCTCAGCCCCGCAAGCCGCGCCATTTCGGGCCGCTGCCCGGCGGAACTGTCGCCAAAGGCCAGAACCGGCGCGCCGGTTGCGCGCGACAGGGCCGGGGCCAGCGCGGAATGATCGACATGGGAATGGGTGATCAGGATGTGGCTGACCCGCTCGCCCGGTGCCAGCGCCCCGAGGATGGCCTGCAGATGCGCGGGCGCGTCGGGGCCGGGATCGATCACCGCCACGTCGCCTTCGCCCAGGATATAGGTGTTGGTGCCGCGGAATGTCATCGGCGAGGGGTTCGGGGCAAGCACCATCCGCAGCCCCGGTTCCGGTCTTTGCACCACGCCCACCGGCGGGTTGAACCCGGCTGGTTCGTCCATCTTCCGCTTCCTTCCGAAGGCTGCGCCCGATACGGTCTTATCCGATGAAGGACGGATGGATCAAACGCGCATTGCCGCGCAGCCTTTACGGACGGGCGGCGCTGATTCTGATTTTGCCGGTCGTCACGATACAGCTTGTGGTGTCGGTTGTGTTCATCCAGCGCCATTTCGATGGGGTGACGCGGCAGATGTCGCGCAGTGTCGAACTGGAGGTGGCGCATGTGCTGGCCCAGGTCAACGCGGCCCCCGACGCGGATGCGGCCTTTGCGCGGGTCGCGGGGCTGGCCATGGCGCTTCAGCTTCAGGTCGCGCTGCCGGGTCAGGGTGTGGCCGGGGAGCGGCGGGCGTTTTACGATCTGTCGGGGCGCACCGTCGTTTCAGCCCTGCGCACCGGGCTGCCGGCGCTGCGCGGGATCGATCTCAAAAGCGATATCCGCGAGGTGCGGATGCTGCTGACCACCCGCCACGGCGATATGGTGGTGGTGGTCGACCGCCGGCGCGTCTCGGCCTCGAACCCGCATCAGCTTCTGGTGCTGATGATCGCCACCAGCCTGCTGATGACGCTGATCGCGTTCATCTTTCTGCGCAATCAGTTGCGCCCGATCAAGCGGCTGGCCAAGGCGGCGGATGCGTTCGGCAAGGGGCGCCCGGTGCGCTACCGGCCCACCGGCGCGACCGAGGTCCGCTCCGCCGGGAGCGCCTTTCTCGATATGCGCGCCCGGATCGAGCGGCAGATCGAACAGCGCACGATGATGCTGTCGGGCGTCAGCCACGATCTGCGTACGCCGCTGACCCGGCTGAAGCTGAGCCTGTCGCTGGCCGAAGAAACCCCCGAAACCGCCGAGATGCTGCGCGATGTGTCGGATATGGAGCGGATGCTCGACGCGTTTCTCGATTTCGCCCGGTCCGAGGCGCTGGACGATCCCGAAGAGGTGGATCCGGCGGAGCTGCTGTACAATGTGGTCGACAGGTTCGGGCCCAGTGTCACGCTCGGCCCGGTGCCCGCGGGGACAATGGCGATGCTGCGCCCGCTGGCGGTGGAACGGGCGCTGCAGAACCTTGTGGGCAACGCGCTGAACTACGGCACGTGCTGCACTGTCGGGTTGGAGGTGACCGACCGCGTGCTGCGGTTCACGGTCGAGGATGACGGCCCCGGCATCCCCGCCGAACAGCGCACGGCTGCCATGCAGGCGTTCAACCGGCTGGACGAGGCGCGCAACCAGAACCGCGGCTCCGGCGTCGGGCTGGGTCTGGCCATCGCGTCGGACATCGCGCGCAGCCATGGCGGCGTGCTGCGGCTGGGCGAAAGCGCGGCGCTGGGCGGGCTCAAGGCGGAGCTGGTGCTGGCGCGTTAGTGGTAGGCCCGGAGGGACTCGAACCCCCAACCAAAGCGTTATGAGCGCTCTGCTCTAACCAATTGAGCTACAGGCCCGCCTGCCGCCAAGTGACTAGCAGACCCGCGCGCGCCGTCAAGACGGAGCTTGCCCCGTGGACAGCGCGCGCCTGATCGTCTATCGCAGCGCGAAACGACCGGGGAATGTGCAATGAGCGATGGCAAGAACGGGCTGACCTACGCCGATGCGGGCGTGGATATCGATGCGGGCAACGCGCTGGTGGATCGGATCAAACCGGCGGCGAAACGCACGGCGCGCCCCGGTGTGATGGCCGGGCTGGGCGGGTTCGGCGCGCTGTTCGATCTGAAGGCGGCGGGATACACCGACCCGGTGCTGGTGGCCGCGACCGACGGGGTGGGCACCAAGCTGCGCATCGCCATCGACACGGGCGAAGTTGGCGGTGTCGGCATCGACCTTGTGGCGATGTGTGTCAACGATCTGGTGTGCCAGGGGGCCGAGCCGCTGTTCTTTCTGGATTATTTCGCCACTGGCAAGCTGAAGCTGGATGAGGCCGCGCAGGTGATCGAAGGCATCGCCGAGGGCTGCGCCCGGGCTGGCTGTGCCCTGATCGGCGGCGAAACGGCCGAGATGCCGGGCATGTATCACGATGGCGATTTCGATCTGGCGGGCTTTGCCGTGGGCGCGATGGAGCGGGGCGCCGATCTTCCGGCCGGTGTGGCGGCGGGCGATGTTCTGCTCGGGCTGGCGTCGGACGGGGTGCATTCCAACGGCTATTCGCTGGTGCGCAAGGTGGTCGAGATGGCCGGGCTGGGCTGGGACGCGGCGGCGCCGTTCGCCGACGGGCCGCTGGGCGCGGCGCTGCTGACGCCCACGCGGCTTTACGTGAAACCGGCGCTGGCGGCGGTGCGGGCAGGGGGCGTGCACGCGCTGGCCCATATCACCGGCGGCGGGCTGACGGAAAACCTGCCGCGTGTGCTGCCCGAGGATCTGGGCGCCGATATCGATCTGGGTGCCTGGCCGCTGCCGCCGGTGTTTCGCTGGCTGGCGGACACCGCCGGAATGGCCGAGGCGGAGCTTTTGAAAACCTTCAACGCCGGGCTGGGCATGGTGCTGGCGGTCGCGCCCGACCGGGCCGAAGATCTGGCGGCGCTGCTGCGGGACCAGGGCGAAACCGTCTTTGCCATCGGCACCGTCACCGAAGGCGCGGGCATCCGCTATGCCGGGACGCTTTTGTGACCAGACGCGTTGCTATTCTGATTTCCGGCGGCGGCTCGAACATGGTCGCGCTGGTGCAAAGCATGGTGGGCGATCACCCGGCCCGCGCGGTTCTGGTGCTGTCGAACAACCCGCAGGCCACCGGGCTGGCCAAGGCCGCGCAGATGGGCGTGCCCACCGCCGCCGTCGATCACCGGCCCTTCGGCAAGGATCGCGCGGCGTTCGAGGCGGAAGTGCAGGCAGAGCTTGAAAAGGCGCAGGCCGATATCCTGTGCCTTGCGGGATTCATGCGCATCCTGACGCCGGGGTTCATCGCGAAATGGGAGGGGCGGATCCTGAACATCCATCCGTCGCTGCTGCCCAAATACAAGGGCCTGCACACCCATGCCCGCGCGATCGAGGCCGGCGATGCCGAACATGGCTGCTCGGTGCATGAGGTGACGGCAGAGCTGGACGATGGCCCGATCCTCGGCCAGGCCCGCGTGCCGGTGCTGCCCGGCGATACGCCGGAAACGCTGGCCGCGCGGGTGTTGCCGATGGAGCATCAGCTCTACCCCGAAGTGCTGCGCCGTTTCGCGGTTGGAGACAGAAAACCCGTCTTGCTGCCCTGACCCTTTCCTTTCCCGCGCCGATTGCCTAAGACAGGTCGATGGGGTGGAGCGGTGCAAGACGCGAAACTACGAAAATAACACGGCCCTGAATGAGAACACTGACCAAGACCGACGAACTGGCCGCCTTCTGCGCAGAAGCGCGGAAGGGCGCCTATGTCACCGTCGACACCGAATTCCTGCGCGAGCGGACCTATTACGCCAAGCTCTGCCTTGTGCAGCTTGCCCTTCCGGGCGATGGCGAAGCCGTGCTGGTGGACCCGCTGTCCAACGGGCTGTCGCTAGAGCCGCTTTACGATCTCTACCGCGACACCAACGTGGTAAAGGTGTTCCACGCCGCGCGGCAGGATCTGGAGATCTTCTTCGTCGAGGGGCAGGTTTTCCCCGAGCCGCTGTTCGACACCCAGGTTGCCGCGATGGTCTGCGGCTTTGGCGAGCAGGTGGGCTACGAGACGCTGGTGCGCAAGATCGCCCGGGCGCCGCTTGACAAGACGTCGCGCTTTACCGACTGGTCGCGCCGGCCGCTGTCGGATGCGCAGAAAACCTATGCGCTGGCCGATGTCACCCATCTGCGGGTGATCTATGAATTCCTGGCGTCCGAGCTGGAAAAGAATGGTCGCAGCAAGTGGCTGGGCGAGGAACTTCGTGTTCTGACAGATCCCGAAACCTATATCGTACGCCCGTCGGAGGCCTGGAAGCGGGTCAAGACGCGCACCAATTCGGGCAAGTTCCTGGCCGTGGTGCGAGAGCTGGCGCGCTTCCGCGAAGGTTATGCCCAATCCCGCAACGTTCCGCGCAACCGCGTGTACAAGGATGACGCGCTGCTGGAGCTTGCCTCGACCAAGCCGCAGAGCATCGAGGATCTGTCGCGCTCGCGCCTGTTGCTGCGCGAGGCGCGCCGGGGCGAGATCGCCGAGGGCATCATCGCCGCGGTCAAGGCCGCGCAAGAGACGCCGCCCGAGGATTACCCGCAGCCCGACACCTCGAACGACAAGCTGCAGGTCAACCCTGCGCTGGCCGATCTGCTGCGGGTTCTGCTGAAGGCCAAGGCCGAAAACGCCGGTGTCGCGCAAAAGCTGATCGCCACCTCCGCCGATCTGGATCAGATCGCGGCGGGGCAGCGCGGGGTCATGGCGCTGAAGGGGTGGCGCGCCGAGGTGTTCGGCGATGACGCGCTGCGCCTGTGCAAGGGCGAACTGGCGCTGGTCGCGCGCGGCAGCAGCGTGGACGTGGTCGAGCTTTAGCGGCGGGCGCTTCGCGCGTTCTGCGCGGCGCGGACGGTGATGGTGCTCACGCCCTCTAGGCTCTGATCTGTCAGAAAACGGGCCGCGGAAATCTCACGCGAAGCGGGCGTGCCTGTGGCGGCTTGCGAAAGCGGGGGGCGGGCGCGCAGCTCCAGCAGCAACTCGCCGTTTTGCGGCAGGCCATTGTTTGGCGCCACCAGCGCCGCCTGCCAATAGCCCTGGGTCGGCGGAAGGCCCGTGGCATGGATGATCACCCCGCCGGGCGCCTTGTCGAGGCGCAGCGCGCTGATCTCGGCCACCAGCGGTCGCGGGTCCGTGGCGGGCGCGGGTTGGGCCGTGACATCGGCCGCCTGCTCCTGATTGCCGCCAGCCTCCTGGTTGCCGCCGAACCAGTTGAAGGGGTTGGCGCGCGAGTTGCCGATGGCCTCGCAGGCGCCAAGCATCAGGATGGCGGCCAGGGCGGGAAGAAGCGATGGTTTCATGACGGTCCTTTGCATAGCGCCTTTGGGTTAGCCGAAACCGGGCGCGTTGAAAAGCCGTCTCGAAGCGTGGTCTGGACCTTGGACGCGCAAGGGCTTAGGTCGGAAATGGCAAAAGCAGGGGGTGCCCATGGCCAGCGAAGCATTCGAAGACATCGTGGAGACGTTCGAGTTTCTGGACGACTGGGAAGACCGGTACCGCCATGTGATCGAGCTTGGCAAGGCGATGCCCGAACTGGAAGAGGCGTTCCGCGTGTCGGCGACCAAGGTGGAGGGCTGTGCCAGCCAGGTCTGGCTGCTGCCCGAGATCGAGGGCACGGGGCCCGGCGCCACCTTCCGCTTTCGCGGTGAAAGCGATGCGATGATCGTGCGCGGGCTGGTTGCCATCCTGCACGCGCTTTATTCGGGGCAGACGGTGGCCGATGTGCTGAAGACCGACGCCGCCGCCGAACTGGCCCGGCTGGGGCTGAACGATCATTTGTCGGCGCAACGCTCCAACGGGCTGCGCGCGATGGTCGAACGGATCCGGCTGCTGGCGGCAGAGGCGGCGGGCTGAGCGTGCCGTTTCACCGGGGCCTGTGACAAAGACCGTCAGCGCGGATGAGCGGCCTGCTGGCGGTAATGCCGCAGCACATAGAGCCGGATCGCCGAGGCAAGCCCCATCTCCATCCCGCGTTCCGCGTCGATTTCGGCCGCAAGCGCGTTGATCGGCATGGATTTTTCTTCGGCGATGTCGCGGAACGCCTGCCAGAACTCCTGTTCGAGCGACACGCTGGTGCGGTGCCCCCGAAGGGTGAGCGAGCGTTTGACAGGCCGCCCGCTCATTCCTCTTCGCCGTCGATCCTGTGCTGGTCGAGCATCCGGCGGGCGTGGTCCGACCGCGCGGCGTCCAGCACCTTCGCGGCCTTGCTGCGCCCGAATTTCACGGCGTTTTCATCGGCCTCCGCGCGTTTCCTGACGCGATCGCGCTGCTTGCGGGCGGCGCGGAGGTTGATGGGCGTCGTCATCAGCCTTTCGGGCCGATCATCTGTTCGGGCCGCACCACGCGGTCAAAGGTTTCCTCGTCCACAAAGCCGAGGGCGATCGCCTCCTGCTTCAGCGTGGTACCGTTCTTGTGCGCGGTCTTGGCGACCTTGGTGGCATTGTCATAGCCGATTTCGGGGGCCAGCGCCGTCACCAGCATCAGGCTTTCGCGCATCAGCTTTTCGATCCGCACCTCATCGGCCTTCAGCCCGACCACCAGATTGTCGGTGAAGGCCGCGGCGCTGTCGCCCAGAAGCTGCATGGATTGCAGCACGTTGTAGGCCATCATCGGCTTGTAGACGTTCAGCTCGAAATGGCCCTGGCTGCCGGCAAAGCCGACGGCGGCGTCATTGCCCATCACATGGGCGCAGACCTGGGTCAGCGCTTCGCACTGGGTCGGGTTCACCTTGCCCGGCATGATCGAGGAGCCGGGCTCGTTTTCCGGCAGGATCAGCTCGCCCAGCCCGCAGCGCGGGCCGGAGCCCAGCAGCCGGATGTCATTGGCGATCTTGAACAGCGATGCGGCCACGACCTTCAGCGCGCCCGAGATTTCCACCATCGCATCATGCGCGGCCAGCGCCTCGAACTTGTTGGGCGCGGTCACGAAGGGCAGGCCGGTGATTTCGGCCATGTTGGCGGCCACGGCCACGTCCCAGCCCTTGGCGGTGTTCAGTCCGGTGCCGACGGCGGTGCCGCCCTGGGCCAGTTCGTAGATATGCTCGAGCGCGGTTTTCACCCGCTTGATGCCCATGGCCACCTGATGGGTATAGCCGGAAAACTCCTGGCTCAGGGTCAGGGGGGTGGCGTCCTGCGTATGGGTGCGACCGATCTTGATGATGCCCTCGAACGCCTCGACCTTGGCCTGAAGTGCGCCATGCAGCTTTTCGAGCCCCGGCAGCAGCACATCGCGCGCCGTCATCGCGGTGGCGATGTGCATGGCGGTGGGGAAAGTGTCGTTCGACGACTGGCCCATGTTGCAGTGATCGTTCGGGTGCACCGGGTCTTTCGAGCCGATCACGCCGCCCAGAATCTCGATGGCGCGGTTGGCGATCACCTCGTTGGCGTTCATGTTCGACTGGGTGCCGGACCCGGTCTGCCACACGACCAGCGGGAAGTTGTCATCGAACTTGCCGGCCACCACTTCGGATGCCGCCTGAATGATCGCATCGGCCTTCGCCGCGTCCAGCTTGCCCGACGCCTTGTTGGCCTGCGCGCAGGCCTGTTTGATCACGCCAAGCGCGCGCACGATGGCCACGGGCTGCTTTTCCCAGCCGATCGGAAAGTTCATGATCGAGCGCTGCGTCTGCGCGCCCCAATACTTGTCGGCGGGAACTTCGAGCGGGCCGAAGCTGTCGGTTTCGGTGCGGGTCTGGGTCATGGATAGGCTCCTCCGGCATACGGTTGTATGCGGTTTACCGCCGGGGGGCGGGCATGACAATCTTCAGTTTCGGGGTTAGCGCTATTTGCGAAAACTGTCGAGGCTGACGACTTCGGCATCCTGCGGCGTGTCGTCTTCCTCGACCTCGTGCAGCTCGGGCAGATCCTCGTCCTCATCCTCGTCATCGCCGCTGTCCTGGGTTTCGAACCTCAGGCCGAATTCGACCGAAGGGTCCACGAAGGTGCGGATGGAATCGTAGGGAATGAAAAGCGGTTCCGGGCTGTCGCCGAAGTTGAGCGTGACCGAGAAGGCGTCTTCGCCCACCTCGAGATTGTCGAACCAATGCTGCATCACCACCGTCATCTCTTCGGGATAGCGATCATGCAGCCAGTCGGCGATCACGACCTCCGGATGGGTCGTGTCGAAGGTGATGAAGAAATGGTGCTGTCCTGGCAAGCCCCGTTCGGCGACGTCCGACAATACCTGCCGGATCAGGCCGCGCATGGCGCTGTGCATCAGATTTCCGTAGTCGATCCCGCGGGACATGTGGCCCTCTAACGCCTGAGTTGAACGTCAGCATAGGGGATTCGGGATTTTATAAAAGGGGAGGCGCGCCGGAATTTTTCCGCGCTCAGAAAACGGCGGAAACCACGGCCCCCAGCGCCGCCATCGCCCCCAGCACCGCCGGAAGCGGCCAGTGCCGCCACAACAGCATCACGGCCGCCAGCGCGGCGAGCCCCACCGCCAGCGGATCGAGCGTGGCCGGATCCGGTGCGATCAGCCGCAGCGGGCCGGATCGCCAGATCCCCACCTCGCCGAAGAACACATGGGCGGCGAACCAAAGCGACAGGTTCAGGATGACCCCGACAACCGCCGCCGTCACGCAGGCCAGCGCCGCCGAGAGGCGCGGCAGCCCGGCCAGCCGGTCGATATAGGGCGCGCCGGTGAAGATCCACAGGAAGCAGGGCGTGAAGGTGACCCAGAGCACCAGCGCCGCACCGGCGATGCCCATCGCCGCGCCGCCCGCCTTGAACGCGGCAAGATAGCCCACGAACTCGGTGACCAGGATCAGCGGCCCCGGCGTAGTCTCGGCCAGACCCAGCCCATCCATCATCTCGGGCGTGGTCAGCCAGCCGAATTCGCCCACCACGGCCTGGGTCATATAGGCCAGCACCGCATAGGCGCCGCCGAATGTGACCACGGCCAGTTTGGAAAAGAACATCGCGAGCTGCGCCAGAAGCCCCGGCCAGAACAGTTGCAGCGCGGCGACCGGCGCCAGCCACAGGCTGCCCCAGATGGCGATGGTGCGCAGTGTGCGGGGCCTGCCCTGAGGCGCGGCCCGTGCGGGCGCCGTTCCGTCGGCGGTGGCAAAACCGTAAAGCGCCGCCAGCGCGATGATCAGCGGAAAGGGCAGGCCAAGGGCGAAGATGCCCAGAAACGAAAGCCCTGCGATGGCCCACCGCGCCCGCCCGTGCAGCGCCCGTTTCGACACTTTCAGCAGCGCCTCGATGACGATGATCACCACGGTGGCCTTGACCCCCAGAAACAGCGCCTGCACCAGCGGCAGGTTGCCATAGGCGCCATAGGCCATCGCCAGCCCCAGCACCACGAAAGCGCCGGGCAGCACGAACAAAAGCCCCGCGATCAGCCCGCCGGGCGTGCCGCGCAGCCGCCAGCCCGCATAGGTGGCCAGCTGCATCGCCTCGGGCCCCGGCAGCAGCATGCAAAAGCTGAGCGCGCGCAGGAACCGCTCTTCGCTCAGCCAGCCATGCTCTTCGACCAGTTCCCGGTGCATCAGCGCGATCTGCGCCGCCGGCCCGCCGAAGGACAGCAGGCCGATGCGTCCGAAGACGCGGAGAAGGGCGGAAAAGGGGAGATAAGCGTCGGCCATGGTGATCAGGCAACAGCATTGGCCTGAAATTGCAACAGCGGCGCGACGGTTCGGGGAATTAAGTGCAGGCTTCTGTTGCCAGGTGCCTGCGAACCCCGCCTTACGCTGCTAGGCGCAAGGGCTTAGATTTCGATAGATCGAACTGCTTAAGCAGCCAGAGCCATCGGAGCTTTGTTGTCATTTGCAACTAGCTTTGTCGGACCGATAACGGTGGTTCCTCACCGAGCGAAAGCTAACCCCTTTAGACGTCCGTCGATCCTGTTTCGGCCCCATGATCCCCAAATGAGGGATGTTTGGTGGAGCCGCCGGGTACCGCCCCCGGGTCCGATCCGCTTATTACGGGCGCGTTTATCGCCATAGTTCCCGAAGGAACAACGCTAATCTAGGCGCGCGGCGGGGGCTGTGCAAGGGGGTGCCGTACTCAGAACGAGATTCCGAAGATCATCGGACCCAGCAGGGTGAAGATGGCAAAGGTCACCAGAATGCCGATGATATTCAGCGCGAATCCGGCCCGGACCATGTCGCCCATGCGCATCTCCTCATAGCCGAAAACGATGGCGTTTGGCGGTGTCGCGACCGGCATCATGAAGGCCATCGATGCCCCCAGCGCCACCGGAACGGTCAGCACCAGCGGGTTCAGCCCCATGCCCACCGCGATCGCGGCCAGCACCGGCAGGAAGGTCGCCGTCGAGGCCGTGTTCGATGTGATCTCGGTGAGGTAGACGATGGCCACCGTCACCGCCAGCACCAGCGCCGCCGTGCCGATCCGGAACCCGCCGACCGCCGCGCCGATCCATTCCGCCAGCCCGCTGCTGCCGAAGCCCCCGGCCAGCGCCAGTCCGCCGCCGAACAGGATCAGCACATCCCAGGGCAGCGCGCGGGTGGCCTGCCAATCCAGCGCGAAGCTGCCGCCTTGCGCGGACGGGATCGGAATGGCGAACAGCGCCAGCGCCGCCGTCAGCGCGACGATCGTGTCGTTCAGCGGCAGGCCCGTCGCCCCGGCCAACGGGGCGCGAAAGATCCACCCCAGCGCGGCGCAGGCAAAGACCACGCCGACCAGCCGCTCGCCCGCGTCCATGGGGCCAAGCGCGCGCAGCTCGCCCGCCACGATCGTGCCCGGGTTGCCGACAGCGATCCGGCCGGCCGGAAACAGGATCCGCGTCAGCAACAGCCACGCGGCGGGCAGCATCACCGCAACCACCGGCAGGCCAAGCTTCATCCAGTCCAGAAACGTGATCTCGATGCCATGGGCGCTGCGCAGGAAGCTGGCCAGAAGCGCATTGGGCGGCGTTCCGATCAACGTGCCGACCCCGCCGATAGAGGCGCTGTAGGCGATGCCCAGCATCAACGCCACGCCGAACCGGCGCACCGCGCCGGCGTCATCGGTATTGCGGCGCAGGAAGTCGATCACCGACAGGCCGACCGCATACATCATGATGGTTGCCGCCGTGTTCGAGATCCACATCGACAGAAAGCCGGTGGCGATCATGAAACCCAGCACGATCCGCGCGGGCGTGCCGCCGACCAGGGTGATGATCTTCAGCGCGATCCGCCGGTGCAGCCCCACCCGCTGCATCGCGGCGGCGATCAGAAAACCGCCCAGAAACAGAAAGATCAGCGGATCGGCATAGCTTGCGGCGGTGCTGTTCATGTCTGCGATGCCCAGAAGCGGCATCAGCACCAGCGGCAGCAGGGCGGTCGCCGCGATCGCGATGGCCTCGGTCAGCCACCAGATCACCATCCAGGCGGCCAGGGCGACCATGCGCCAAGCCTCTGGCGGCATCTCCGCCGGGGCGGGGCAGTACAGCAGTATCAGCGCCAGCGCCGGGCCGCCGACCAGCCCGATACGGCGCTTCAGGGGCAGGGCGCGCGGGGTGGGGCTGCCCGGCGGGATGGGACTGCGGCCGGGGTCTTCGTATGTTTCGGGCATTGCCACTCCTCGCGCGGAACATTTTGCCGCGCCCGCTTTCGGCGTTTGTGCCGGGGCCTGATCTCGACCGTACGCCCCGAGGCTAGAAAAGCCCCGCCGCGCCCACAAGCCGGAAATCCGCCGGGCCCGCCGGTTGCCCTTTCCATTTGTCGCAAGCCCGAATGTGTGACACTTTTTTGCCCGACACGAACGGGGCCGGGAGGCACGCCTTTCCCGTCGCAACGGCGAAGGCTTTGCGGGACGTCATCGAAAAGGAGGAGATAAATCATGTTCAGGGCACTGGTTGTCGAAAAGAACGATGAGGGCAAGACACATGCCGCCGTGCAGGAGCTGGACGAGGCGCGCCTGCCCGAAGGCGAGGTGACTGTCGCGGTCGAATATTCCACCGTGAACTACAAGGACGGGCTGTGCATCGGGCCGGGCGGCGGACTTGTGCGGAGCTATCCGCATGTGCCCGGCATCGATTTCGCCGGTACGGTCGCGGCGTCGGAGGATGCCCGCTATGCCCCCGGCGACAAGGTGGTCCTGACCGGCTGGCGCGTCGGAGAGGTGCATTGGGGCGGCTATGCCCAGAAGGCGCGGGTAAAGGCCGACTGGCTGGTGCCGCTGCCCGAGGGGCTGACCACCCGGCAGGCCATGGCCGTGGGCACCGCGGGCTTCACCGCGATGCTGGCGGTGATGGCGCTGGAGGATCACGGGATGAAACCGGGGGGCGGCCCGGTGCTGGTGACCGGCGCGGCCGGCGGTGTCGGCTCGGTGGCGACCGCCATTCTGGCGCATCTGGGTCATGAGGTCGCGGCGGTGACGGGCCGGCCCGAAACCGCGGAGTACCTGACGGCGCTGGGCGCCGCGCGGATCGTGCCGCGCGATGAGATCAACGAGACCGTCAAGCGCCCGCTGGAGGCCGAGACATGGGCCGGCTGCGTCGATGCCGTGGGCGGCGCGATGCTGGCCCGTGTGCTGGGGCAGATGAAATACGGCGCCTCGGTCGCGGCGGTGGGGCTTGCCGGGGGGGCCGGGCTTCCGGCCACGGTCATCCCGTTTCTGTTGCGCGGCGTGAACCTGCTGGGCATCGACAGCGTGATGCAGCCCTATGATAACCGCCTTCGGGCCTGGCGACGCGTCGCGGCCGACCTGCCGATGGACAAGCTGGAGGCGATGATCCGGCCCGCCACGCTGGCCGATCTGCCGGGGCTTGGCGCCGATATCCTGAAAGGGCACGTCAGGGGCCGCGTGGTGGTGGATGTGAACGCCTGACACGCGGTGCGAAAATTCTGTGGGGTGTCAGCGGTTTGCAGAGGGCTGTAAGCTCGTCTGCGCAAAACGCGTGACAGATTCGCGAGAGGGGGCAGAAGGTGCAGCTTGATATTGATTTCGTCCGGTCCAGCTTTCCGGCGTTCCGCGAACCCACGCTCGAGGGGCAGGCGTTTTTCGAAAACGCGGGCGGCTCCTACACCTGCGGGGCGGTGATCGACCGGCTGACCCGGTTCTATCACGCGCGCAAGGTGCAGCCCTACGGCCCCTATGACGCGTCCCGCCTGGGGGGCGAGGAGATGGACGAGGCGCGCACGCGCCTTGCCGCCCTTCTGGGGGTCGAGAGCGATGAGCTGAGCTTCGGCCCGTCGACCACGCAGAACACCTATGTTCTGGCGCAGGCCTTCCGCCGCTGGATGAAGCCGGGCGAAGAGATCATCGTGACCAACCAGGATCACGAGGCCAATTCCGGCCCGTGGCGCCGGCTGGTCGAAGATGGCATCCGGGTGCGCGAATGGCGCATGGACCCAGAGACCGGCCATCTGGATCTGGCCGATCTGGAAAACCTGCTGGATGAAAACGTGCGGCTTGTGTGCTTCCCCCATTGCTCCAACGTGGTGGGAGAGGTCAATGACGTCGCCGCCATCTGCGCCACCGCGCAGGCGGCGGGGGCGTTCACCTGCGTTGACGGGGTCAGCTATGCGCCGCATGGTCTTCCGAACGTGGGCGATCTGGGGGCCGATATCTATCTGTTCTCGGCCTACAAGACCTATGGGCCGCATCAGGGGCTGATGGTCGTCAACCGCGCGCTGGCCGAGCAACTGCCGAACCAGGGCCATTTCTTCAACGGCGGCACGCTTTACAAACGCTTCACACCGGCGGGGCCCGATCATGCGCAGGTGGCGGCCTGTGCCGGCATCGCGGATTACAACGATGCGCTTTATGATCATCACTTCGGCCACCATCCGGCGCCCACGGTGCGCACTCAGGCGGTGCATGATCTGATGCGGGGGCATGAAACCGCGCTTCTCAAGCCCTTGCTGGATTATCTCGGCGCGAAGAACGCGGTGCGCCTTCTGGGGCCCGGGCAGGCCGAGCGGCGCGCGCCCACCGTCGCGCTGTCGCTGCAGGAACCGGCGGGGCCGGTCGCCGCGCGTCTGGCGCAAAGCGGCATCATGGCGGGTGGCGGAGATTTCTACGCCGTGCGCGCGCTCGAGGCGCTGGGGGTGGACCCGAACCGGGGCGTGCTGCGGCTGAGCTTCGTTCACTACACCACCGCCGAAGAGGTCGACCGCCTGATCGCGGCGCTCGACCAGCATCTCTAGGCGGCCCGCGCCGGGAAACAGGGCCGATGACCGATGAACGCCCGATCCTTCTGTGGCTGCGCCGCGATCTGCGCCTGACCGACCATCCGGCGCTGGACGCGGCCTGCCGGACCGGGCGCCCGGTGATCCCGGTGTTCATTCATGATGAGGTGGTGGAGCGCCTCGGCGCGGCGCCGAAATGGCGCCTCGGGCTGGGGGTGGAGCGGTTCGCGCAGGCGCTGGCCGGGGCCGGATCGCGGCTGATCTGCCGCCGGGGCCCCGCGCTGGCCGTGCTGCGGGCGCTGGTGGCGGAAACCGGGGCCGGGGCGGTGTTCTGGTCGCGGCTCTACGACCCCGACAGCCGGGCGCGCGATACCGGCGTCAAGGCGGGGCTGCGCGCGGCGGGGCTGACGGCGCAGAGCTTTCCCGGCCATCTGCTGTTCGAGCCCTGGACGGTCGCGACCGGGGCAGGCGGGTTCTACAAGGTCTATTCCCCGTTCTGGCGCGCGGTAAAGCAGCGCGACCCGCCCGCGCCGTTGCCCGCGCCTGCGGCACTTGCCGGCCCGCATGTCTGGCCGCGAAGCGATGACCCGGCCGATTGGGGCATGGGTGCGGCGATGGGGCGTGGCGCGGCCATCGTCGCCCCGCATCTGGCGGTGGGAGAGGCCGCCGCCCGGGCGCGTTTGCATGATTTCCTGTCCGAAGGCATCGCTGGCTACGGCGAGGCGCGGGATTTCCCGGCGCGGGCGGCCACCTCGCGCTTGTCGGAAAACCTGAGCTGCGGCGAGATCAGCCCGGGCACGGTCTGGCGCGCGGCCCGGCACGCGTTCGATGCGGGGGCGGCCGGGGCCGAGACCTTCCTGAAACAGCTGATCTGGCGCGAATTCGCCTGGCACCTGCTGTATCACACGCCCCATATGGCGACCCGCAACTGGCGCGCCGGCTGGGACGGATTCCCCTGGTCGCAAGAGGACGGCCGGCCCGAGGTCATCGCCTGGAAGCAGGGGCGCACCGGGGTGGCCTTTGTCGATGCGGCGATGCGGCAGATGTATGTGACCGGCACCATGCACAACCGCGCGCGGATGATCGCGGCCTCTTACCTGACCAAACATCTTCTGACCGACTGGCGCGTCGGGCAGGCCTGGTTCGAGCAATGCCTCGTCGATTGGGACCCGGCCGCAAATGCGATGGGCTGGCAATGGGTGGCCGGGTCCGGCCCCGATGCCGCGCCCTATTTCCGCATCTTCAACCCCGACACGCAACTGCGAAAGTTCGACCCCGACGGCACCTATGCCGACACCTGGCTGGCCGAGGGGCGGCGCACGCCGCATCCCTCCGCGCTCCGCTATTTCGACGCGGTGCCGCGGCGCTGGGCCCTGTCGCCGCATGACATCTACCCGGCGCCGGTAGTCGGGCTGGCCGAGGGCCGCGCCCGCGCCCTTGCCGCCCTTGCGAACCGGGGCGGCTGACGCGCCGCCGCAACGGGGCGTGAAAATCTCGCGCGCCCCTTGCGCAAACCGTGCCGCGCGCGGAAACTGGCAGCGATGCAGGAAAGATAAGAGGCCACCCGCACGATGCCCACCGCCGCCCGCCTTGTCGCCGCGTTATGCTTTGCCGCCATCGCCTTTCTGGCCTCTGACAGTTACAAGCCCTTGCTGCCCACCGGCACCAACACCCGCATGTTCAGCGAGTTGAACGCGCTGCTGGGCGCCGTGATCGGATGGCGGGTGATGGGGCGGCTCGTGGGCGACGGGTACCAGCCGGCGATGGCGTCGGGCCTGCGGACGGCGCTGACGCTGATGTTCTACACGCTGCTGGTTCATTCAGTTTACCAGATGCTGAAACGCTCCACCAGGATGGTTTATGACGGGGTGATGGATGCGATCGTCTCTGCCTTCGATCTTGCTGTCAAATATGGCACGCTGATGGTCACATCGCCGCAGGTCATGGCAATTTTGTTGATCGGCGGCGTTCTGGCCGGCTTGCTGGCCGAATGGGTTTCAAGGCGCTGGAGCTGAGAATTGGCCGATCTGTTCTTCTATGGCACCCTGTGCCATCCCGCCTTGCTTGACTGCGTGCTCGGCCCCGAACGGGGCGGGGTGACGGGTGAACCGGCGCATCTGACCGGGTACGCGGTGCGGCGCGTCGCGGGGCAGGACTATCCGACGATCACGGCGCAGCAAGGCGCACGCGCCGCCGGGGTGCTGGCGCGCGGGCTGACGGCGGCGGCGCTGGCGCGGCTCGATTTCTACGAAGGCGGCCACGGCTATTCCCTGCGCCCGGCCACGGTGGAAACGGCGGAAGGGCCGCGCCCCGCGCAGGTCTATTTTCCCGATCATGTGCAAACGCCCGACGGGGACTGGCGGCTGTCTGACTGGGTCGCGGATCAGGGCGCGGTGACGCTGCTGGCCGCGCAAGAGGTTATGATGGCCTTCGGGCAGCGGCCCGCGGCCGAGGTTGCGCGCCGCTTTCCGCAGATCCGCGCCAGGGCCGCCTCGCGCCTGCGCGCGGCCACGCCCGGGCCCACCGCGCTACGCCACCGGGCGCGGGACGGCGATGTGACGATCCGTGAGACGCGCCAGCCCTATGCGCATTATTTCGCGGTCGAAGAGTTCGACCTGACCCATCGCCGCTTTGACGGCACGATCAGCGCGGAACTCTCCCGCGCCGCCTTCATCGCGCCCGACGCGGCCACGGTGCTGCCCTATGATCCGGGGCGCGACCGGGTGCTGCTGATCGAACAGTTCCGCGTCGGCCCGATGGCACGGGGCGATCGCCAGCCCTGGCTGCTCGAGGCGATCGCCGGCCGGGTGGACGCGGGCGAGACACCCGAGCAGACCGTGCGCCGCGAAGCGCAAGAGGAAGCCGGGCTGGACATCGGCGCGCTGCACCGGGTGCATGGCTATTACCCGTCGCCCGGTTCGGTCAGCGAATATCTCTATTCCTTCGTCGGGCTGGCAGATCTGCCCGACAGCGCCGCCGGGCTGGGCGGTGTGCCGGGCGAGGGAGAGGACATCCGCGCCCATGTCATCGGCTATGAGCGGCTGATGGCGCTGCTGGACGCGGGCGAGCTGGACAACGCGCCGCTGCTGCTTTCGGCCTTCTGGCTGGCACGCAACCGTGATCGTCTCCGCGCCGAAGCTTGAGTTCCCGCGGTGCGGGCGATACTCAGGAAGCAACCTGGCACAAGGGGAGAGGACCATGCGCAAAGATCTGGCAGAGCTTATCGGCAACACGCCCCTTGTCCGGCTGCGGGGCCCCAGCGCGGCAACGGGCTGTGACATCCTGGGCAAGGCGGAGTTCATGAACCCCGGCCAGTCGGTCAAGGACCGCGCCGCGCTCTACATCATCCGCGACGCGGTGGCGCGCGGGCTGTTGCGCCCCGGCGGCACGATCGTCGAGGGCACGGCGGGCAATACCGGTATCGGGCTGGCGCTGGTCGGGGCCTCGATGGGGTTCCGCACCGTCATCGTGATCCCCGAGACGCAGAGCCAGGAAAAGAAGGACATGATCCGCCTGGCCGGTGCCGAACTGGTTCAGGTGCCTGCGAAACCCTATAAGGATCCGAACAATTACGTCCGGTATTCCGGACGTTTGGCGGAAAGACTTGCACAATCCGAACCAAACGGCGCGATCTGGGCCAATCAGTTCGACAACATCGCCAACCGGCAGGCCCATGTCGAAACCACCGGGCCCGAGATCTGGGAACAGACCGGCGGCAAGGTCGACGGGTTCATCTGCGCGGTCGGCTCGGGCGGCACGCTGGCCGGCGTGGCCATGGCGCTTCAGCCCAAGGGGGTAAAGATCGGCCTGGCCGATCCCGAGGGCGCCGCGCTGCACAGCTATTACACGACAGGAGAGATGAAGGCCGAGGGAAGCTCGATCACCGAAGGGATCGGGCAGGGCCGCATCACCGCCAATCTGGAGGGCTTCAGCCCCGACATGTCTTATCGGATTCCTGATTCCGAGGCGCTGCCGGTGGTGTTCGATCTGCTGGCCGACGAAGGGCTGTGCCTTGGCGGCTCCACCGGCATCAACGTGGCCGGGGCGATGCGCATGGCGCGCGACATGGGGCCGGGCCATACGATCGTGACGGTGCTGTGCGACTATGGCACGCGCTATCAGTCCAAGCTGTTCAACCCCGCCTTCCTGAAGGAAAAGGGGCTGCCCGTTCCTGCCTGGCTGGACGCCGCACCGCGCCCCTTGCCCGAGGTGTATGAACCGTGATTGTCATGCTGCGCCTTCTGGCGCTGGTGATCTTTGCCCTTGCCGGGCCGGTGCCGCAGGTCTTGGCGCAGGGCGGGGCCGTCGCCGACATCTCGCAGGGAACCGCCCCCGACTACGCCACATGGGAGGCGACGGCGCGGCGCGCCGAGGATGCGATCGAGGCCGGGCGTGCGTCGAACGTGGCGCTGGAGCAGCTGCGCGAGGAACTGGCCACATGGCGCAGCACCTTCCTGAGCGCCCAGTCGACCAACCAGACCCGTATCCAGACCCTGCGCGAGCAGATCGCCGCGCTTGGGCCGGCGCCCACCGATGGCGCGGTCGAAGCCCCCGAGATCGCCGAGCGGCGGGCGGCGCTGGACGCCCAGCTTGCCCGGCTTCAGGCGCCGGTGCTGAGCGCCGAGGAGGCCTATCGCCGCGCCGATGGCCTGATCCGGGAAATTGACACGATCATCCGCGAAAGGCAGGCGGACGAACTGCTTCGTCTGGGGCCGTCGCCGCTGAACCCGGCGAACTGGCGCGCTGGGCTGTCGGCGGTGACGGGCACGCTGCGGATTGTCACCAAGGAAACGACGCGCGCGCTCGACAGCCCGATCCTGCGCACCGAACTGCGCAACGGCCTGCCGGCGATCATCCTGTATCTGGCAGCGGCGCTGCTGTTGCTGCTGCGTGGGCGGCGCTGGATGGAAGCGGCGACGATGCGCCTGTCGCAGAGCAAATCGCACCGCGCCCGCAGCGTGTGGGCCTCGCTGATTTCGCTGGGCCAGATCCTCCTGCCTTTCATCGGGCTTCTGGCGCTGATCAAGGCGTTTTCGGTGGCCGGGGTTCTGGGCCTGCGCGGCGGCCAGATCGCCAATCTGATCCCGCCGGCGGTGATGATCTTCTTTTTCGGGCGCTGGCTGGGCGGGCGGATCTTTCCCAAGGTCAGCCTGCGGGCACCATTGTTCAACCTGTCGCCCGAGCGCACGGCCGAGGGGCGCTGGCTTGCCTCCGGGCTGGGCCTTGTGCTGGCGCTGGGCGGCCTGCTGCGGCAGGTGGCGGATTTCGGGAACTTCCCGATAGAGGCGGAGGTGACGCTCGGCTTCCCGCTGCTTGTTCTGGCGGGCATCCTGATGTTCCGGCTGGGCCAGTTGCTGCTGGCCCATGTGCGGGCCGACGCGGCCGAAAGCGAAGACCGCGTGTACCGCAACCGGCTGGCGCAGCTGGCCGGGCGGGGGATGATGGCGGTGGCGGTGGCCGGGCCCGCGCTGGCGGCCGTCGGCTATGCCGAGGCGGCGACCTTTTTCACCTATCCCGCGATCGGCTCGCTCGGGCTTGTGGGGATGCTGGCGGTTCTGCAGCGCTTTGTCGTCGACGTCTACGCCTTGCTGGCGGGCGATGAAGAGGGCGCCGAGAACGCGCTCGCGCCCGTGCTGATCATTCTGTTCCTGTCGGTTCTGGCGCTGCCGCTTCTGGCGCTGATCTGGGGCGCGCGCGTGGCCGATCTGACAGAGCTTTGGGCCCGGTTCGCCGAAGGCTTCGTGGTCGGCGATACCCGGATCTCCCCCAGCGATTTCGTGACCTTCCTGGTGGTTTTCGCCATCGGCTACACGGTCACCCGCCTGGTACAGGGGGGGCTGCGCTCTACCGTGCTGCCGAAAACGAAGATCGATGCAGGCGGGCAGAATGCCATCGTTTCGGGGCTTGGCTATGTCGGGATCTTCATCGCGGGGATACTGGCCATTACCGCCGCCGGGATCGACCTCAGCTCGCTCGCCATCGTCGCCGGTGCGCTGTCGGTCGGGATCGGCTTTGGCCTTCAGAACATCGTGTCGAACTTCGTGTCCGGCATCATCCTGCTGATCGAGCGCCCGGTTTCCGAGGGCGACTGGATCGAGGTCGGCGGGGTGATGGGCACGGTGCGTGACATTTCCGTCCGCTCGACCACGATCGAGACATTCGACCGCCGGGACGTGATCATCCCCAATGCCGATCTGGTGTCGGGTGCCGTGACCAACTGGACCAAGCACAACCTGACCGGCCGGCTGATCCTGCCCGTCGGGGTGGCTTATGGTTCGGACACGCGGAAGGTGGAACAGATCCTGAAGGAAGTGGCGGAATCGCACCCGATCGTCATCGTCAACCCGCCGCCGCAGGTGTTGTTCATGGGGTTCGGCGCGAGTTCACTGGATTTCGAGATCCGCGTGATCCTGCGCGACGTCGGCTTCAGCCTGAGCGCGCGCTCGGAGATGAACCACGAGATCAACCGCCGTTTCGCTGAAGAGGGCATCGAGATTCCGTTTGCGCAGCATGACATCTGGCTGCGCAATCCCGAAACGCTTGCGGGCCGCGCGGCCACGCCAGAGACGGAGACGCCGCAACTCAGCGGGCCACGACCCCCGTCCGCAGCGGATGTGGCACTGCGCGAGCCGGTGCAGGACAGCGGCGCCGACGGTGATGGCGACCGGTAGAGGGGCAGGGGGAAGCCACGCTTCCGGCCGATCAGAAAAACAGATCAGAACAGCGCTTGCATGCCCTGCGCGACTTTTGTAGGAGCAGGGGAACGGAGAGGTGGCCGAGTGGTCGAAGGCGCACGCCTGGAAAGTGTGTAGGCGGGAGACCGTCTCCAGGGTTCGAATCCCTGTCTCTCCGCCACTTGCCCTCGCGAAAGCGTTCTCTCGATCCGGCTGCGGCCGGATTTTTCCGTTGTTTTCGAGGGTTATGCGGGAAGGGCTAAGAACTGGCCCCGGCGCCAGACGGGCCGGAAGCGGTCTCTCCGGGCCGATATTCTCTGGACCTGATGACTGCGCCGATTTGGTGAAGTCTTGACAAGCCACTGAAATTGCGAGGGTTAATCCCCTGCCTGCTGAACACTTCGATTTCAGGGTCAAGCTTCGAAAAGGAACCGAAATCGAACAATACCAAAGGTGGCGAAGCAGCTGGGTGACGGTTTAGCCGCTGCGCTCGCTACCGGTAGCAACATTGCCGTTTTGCAGCAAGCGCTTAGACCGATCCAAACGCTGACGGGCCCCCACGACCAGCCTGGCCGGAAGACTACCGTCGTGCCACTTACCTGTGCAGGCTTCTGGAAAGGCGCAGTCCAACTTCGCAACCTCAGCTGGCCGTCGCGCGGGCGTGCATGTGAGAGTGGCCTTGCGTGTCGGCGGGAGCCTATGCCTAGGACTTTGTCGCCGCTTCCATTGCGGGTGCGGTTGACAGCTTTTCGACTTGGAACGAGCGAGACAAACTACTATGGACGGGGGATGCCAAGATGATAAGGTACAAGATGTATTCGGGCGATCAAGAAATGCCGGGGCGAGCCGATCTTCCTACGCAAGCGAGACGTGCTGCCGGAGTTCGGACCAGCACGTGGACGCTTCAGGAGGGACTAGTGAGATGGCGGATCGCATAAACGGGACAAAAGAGCCCGGCGGGACACTGGCGCAGCTACGTGAATTTGCGCAGAGCCGTGACGCAGTACGTGAAGCAGGTGTTGAGCTTGCGCTGTCGTTAGACGAACAGTGGTCGGCCGCCCGGGTTGCGAAAACTGGTCCCGTGGACGTGGTCGACATGTTCGCGGGATGTGGAGGCATGTCTGCGGGCTTTTTGGCGGCGAACGCGCTTTTGCCAGCGTATCGTCTTGCGACGGCCATCGATATCGATGACGTCGCGATGAAAACTTACGAAGCGAACTTGGGTCTCAAGCCCTTGAAGCTTGACTTGCATGCATATTCCGAGAGCCAAGAAGGCTTAGTCCAGTTGGTGAATGAGGCGCGAAGAGCGCCCGATGCTCCGCTTGTGCTAATCGGCTGTGCGCCTTGCCAAGGCTTCTCCTCACATAGGAATTCCGCAGGGGAAGCAGATCTTCGCAACACGCTGTTTGTTACGTTCGCAAGGGCAGCGATCGCAATTCTTCCGGATGTAGTCATTGTCGAAAATGTTCCGGAGGTAGCGACAGACCGCTATTGGCCCGTTGTCGCTGAAGCGCGACGTGTTCTCGAGAGCGCTGGCTACGAAGTCGTATTGACCGCTCACGATATGGCAGATTTCGGCGTCCCTCAGCACCGATATCGCGCCGTAATGGTTGGCATGCGGAGACCATTCAAAATGCCAAGGGGATTCTTGACGGGAGAGGGACGTCGCACAGTTCGGCAAGCAATTGAGTTTCTACCGAGCATTACTCCAGGAGAAGTTTGCGCTTCGGATCGGATGCATTATACGGCGGGACACAAGTCGTCGACAGTGGAGACGATCAAAGCTGTTCCTTTGGACGGCGGGCGGCGTCCATTTGACGTCGGCCCGGAGAGCCTACGTCGCTACGCAGAACGCACGGGCGAGTTGGCTTTCAAGGATGTCTACAGCAGGCTTTGGTGGGACCGCCCGGCGATCACCATAACAGGTCATGCAAGAAATCCGGCGAGCGGTAGGTATGTACATCCTGAGCAACACCGTGGTCTATCTGTACGAGAGGCTGCCCTACTCCAGGGCTTTCCGCGATCATGGACGTTCGCAGGGGGCCTGAGCTCAGCTTTCCTGCAGGTTGGCAATGCGGTGCCACCGCCGTTCGCCGCCTTCCTTGCTGTTCACATTCTCGGGGAAATGTTCGGCGAGCCTGCTGAAGTAACAGATCGTGAGATGGACATCTCGGGCTCCCTAGGTTCCACTTTCTCTCGCAGAATTCCTGCTCTGAAAGCTGGTCGGCAGGCCGCTCATGAACCAATGGCCGCACGATGAAACCTACCGCCATTGATTTGTTTTGCGGAGCTGGAGGGCTGTCGCTCGGTTTGCAATCTGCCGGATTCAACGTTGTCGGTGCCTTTGATGCATGGGAGCCGGCCGTAAGAAGCTATCGTCAGAATTTTCGCCATCACCCGTGTTTTAAGGAAGATGTGGCTGCGCTTACCTCTGAACGCCTCGGTCGGCTTGGGCTGCCCAAGGAAGTCGATTTAGTTGCTGGTGGACCTCCCTGTCAGGGGTTTTCCATTCAACGAATTGGTGCTGACGAAGATGTCAGAAATGATTTGGTTTTGGAGTTCGTCCGCTTAGCGGCAGCTATGCGCGCAAAGGTTTTCCTTATGGAGAATGTTACCGGCCTTCTCGGAGCGCGTGGACGAGTTGTACTAAATCGTTTTGAGGAACTCGCGCAAACATTGGGATACGAGGTCAGGACGAAGGTTCTCAATGCGGCTGATTTTGGCCTGCCGCAGTTGAGGAAGCGTGTGTTCGTCGTTGGTATAAGACATGATGTTTCAGGAGATTTTGTATTTCCCGAGCCATGCGTTTTGCGGCATCAAACTGTCGCTGAGGCTTTGGCAGGACTACCGCCTCCCGCTAAAGAGCGTTGTACCATGCCAGCTGATCCCCTGCACATCGTGACACCTTTATCGCCTCTTAACAGGCTGAGAATCGAAGCTGTGCCACCAGGTGGCGGCTTCGAAGACCTGCCGCTAGAACTACGGTCGAACTGCCACAAGGCGGGCGCTGAACGTATCGGACATCGTGCGGTGTATGGACGACTGCATCCCGACAAGCCCGCTGGAACCATCACCGCGATGTTCGATAGTTTCACGCGTGGTAGATTTGGGCATCCATTCGAGCACAGGAACCTGACCCTACGTGAAGGAGCACGTCTTCAGGGGTTTCCTGACGATTACGCTTTTGTTGGTTCGAAACGTGAAATGACAAAGCAAATCGGAAATGCCATTCCTCCCCCATTGGCCAAGGCGGTCGGGACTTCACTGCGACAAACTCTGCTAGAGGATGCGTCGCTTTTCGATGAAGATACCGCTCTACCCTTACTGCGAGAAGCCTGAACGATGCCGCTACTGACCACTTGGGCTGGCGGAATGACCGGGAATTTCCCAGACCTCTTGCGGGCGCTAACTCATGGTCCTGACCGTACTATCACTGAAGGGGGATTTCGAGTTCTTTTGTCGAGTGATGGAGCGACGGACAGCGACGTGTGAGAACGGCGGTGCAAAAGTCGGCCACGGTAGCGGCGGGATGAGCCTGCTGCGGGCGGCGTAAAAGTCGTCCACCTTTACCCTTTCTGGCGACAGGGAGGGCGGGAGGATTTTCACCGTGGATTTGTATCGGAAAGTTCGGCTGGCCTGTGCTGAAGGCATGAGCCAGCGCGAAGCGGCGCGGCATTTCAACATCTCGCGCGACAGCGTAGCCAAGATGATGGCGTTCTCGGTCCCGCCGGGATATCGGCGGTCGGCACCGATCAGGCGGCCGAAGCTGGATGCTTACACCGGGATCATCGACGGCTGGCTGGACGGCGATCGGGAGGTCCATCGCAAGCAGCGGCACACGGCGAAGCGGGTGTTCGAGCGGCTCCGCGACGAACACGGGTTCACCGGCGGCTACACGATCGTAAAGGATTACATGCGGCAGCGTGAACGGCGCGGCCGCGAGATGTTCGTGCCGCTGGCGCATCCGCCCGGTCATGCCCAGGCCGACTTCGGCGAGGCGGTGGTCGTCATCGGCGGCATTGAGCAGAAGGCGCATTTCTTTGTCATGGATCTGCCGCACAGTGATGCCTGCTTCGTGCGAGCCTATCCGGCAGCCACTGCCGAGGTTTGGGTGGATGGCCACGTTCACGCTTTCGCGTTCTTCGGCAAGGTGCCCGCGTCGGTCCTCTACGACAACGACCGCTGTCTGGTTGCGAAGATTCTTCCTGATGGAACGCGTCAGCGGGCCACGCTCTTCAGCGGGTTCCTGTCGCATTACCTGTTCCGTGATCGTTACGGGCGCCCCGGCAAGGGCAATGACAAGGGCAACGCGGAGGGGTTGGTCGGTTATTCCCGCCGCAACTTCATGGTGCCGATCCCGCGGTTCGCGACTTGGGACGCATTCAACGATTACCTGGAGGCACAGTGCCTCAAACGTCAGGCGGATGTCCTGCGCGGCCAGTCCGAGACGATCGCGGAACGCCTCGAGCGGGATTTGGCCGCGATGGCTGATCTGCCGACAGCGCCATTCGATGCTTGCGATCAGGTCACCGGACGGGTCAGCTCCCAGGCACTGGTGCGCTACAAAACCAACGATTACTCAGTCCCCGTCGCCTACGGCCACCGTGACGTCTGGATCAGGGGCTATGTCGACGTGGTCGTGATCGGCTGCGGTGGCGAGGTCATCGCACGACATCCACGCTGCTACGACCGTGAGGACATGGTCTTCGACCCGGTGCATTACCTTCCGCTCATCGAGCAAAAGATCAACGCCCTGGACCAGGCGGCGCCCCTGGCGGAATGGGACCTGCCGCTCGAGTTCGCGACCCTGCGCCGCCTGATGGAAGCGCGGATGATCAAGGCCGGACGCCGCGAGTATGTCCAGGTTCTGCGCCTGCTGGAGACCTTCGACATCGACGATCTGCATGCCGCCGTTAAGAAGGCCCTGCAATTGGGCGCGGTCGGCTTCGATGCCGTCAAGCACCTCGTCCTCTGTCACGTCGAGAAACGGCCGCCGAAATTGGATCTCGATGTCTACCCATATCTGCCGCGGGCGAACGTCGAGACCACATCCCCGGCCAGCTATATGGCCCTGATGTCGGAGGATGCAGCATGACCGACATCCCGAAGATCCTGCTCGCGGATCATCTCAAGACGCTGAAGCTGCCCACCTTCCTGCGGGAATACGAGAAGCTCGCCCGACAATGCGCCGCGGAAGGGCTGGATCATGTCCAGTTCCTGGCCCGCCTGGTCGAGCTGGAATTGATCGACCGCGAGCGGCGGATGATCGAGCGGCGCATCAAGGCCGCGAAGTTCCCGACGGCCAAGAGCCTGGACAGCTTCGACTTCAAGGCGATCCCGAAGCTCAACAAGATGCAGGTGCTGGAACTCGCCCGTTGCAACTGGATTGAGCGGCGCGAGAATGTCATCGCCTTGGGGCCCAGTGGCACCGGCAAGACCCATGTTGCCCTCGGGCTGGGGCTGGCGGCCTGCCAGAAGGGCATGGCGGTCAGCTTCACCACCGCCGCCGCGCTGGTCAACGAGCTGATGGAGGCCCGCGACGAACGCCGCCTGCTCCGTCTGCAAAAGCAGCTGGCCGGCGTCAAATTGCTGATCATCGACGAGTTGGGCTTCGTGCCGCTATCCAAGACCGGCGCCGAGCTCTTGTTCGAGCTGATCTCGCAGCGCTATGAGCGCGGGTCCACGATGATCACGAGCAACTTGCCATTCGACGAATGGACCGAAACCTTCGGCACCGAACGCCTGACCGGCGCGCTGCTCGACAGGCTGACCCACCACGTCAACATCCTCGAGATGAACGGCGACAGCTATCGGCTCGGCCAAAGCCGCGCCCGAAAGGCCGAAGCCTCAACCTGATCACACATTGCAGAATTGGCCCTCCGGGCCAATGCGCCATGGCACGCGCCAGCTATCTGGGGAGCGCACGCGCCATGGCGCTTGGCATCCCGCCACTGGCTTGGTTTTGCGCCGCCACGTGGCCGGTTTTTACTCCGCCGTTGACATCTGAAGCGTTTCGCGAGTGTCTTGCAGCTGTCTCATACTGCAGCGGAGGCCGCGCGTGCCACAATAAGTGCTGGATTGGAGCGCGTGGCACCCTGGATAAGAGCAGTGCTGCACCTGGTGGCAGGACCACAAGCACTTCAAGATTTCGACGAAGAGGGTGCCGATGTCCTCAAGGATGCACTTGCTCTCGAACTCGCGCTTTCGAAACTGCTGAATGAAAAGGCTGTCACTGCGGACAAGGTTGTAGAGGTGGCCCGGACCGCGCTTGGCCCTAAGGATTTCCGCGAGGGGCTCCGGCTCGATTTTGCTGAATTCAATTCGAGCTTGATAGCGCTCGGGATGGAACCAGAAGCGTACTCTGACACCCACAGATCGCGCCTCGAAAACTTCATCCGTGTGAAGGAGGTAGAGATAACGGATTGTCTTCGCACGACTTCTGCTATGCGTTTGAAAAATATGGAACCAGCAGAGACCTATGGCGAACTCCGGGGGAGCTTTAGAAACCTGGTGCCGGATCCTAAATGGCTGCTGGAGTTCGAAGAGCCGCCGCAACATGCTCTCGCAGCACTTGTGAACTCATGGCTTGCGGAACATGAGGCGCCGCCACTTGGTCATGCTGCCAAGAACCTTTCTCCTCTGTCCGAAGTACGCACGCACAATCACAAGTTTGTTCGAGAATTTATACTAGAGGCTGCGCCTATCGTGCGCGCATGGTGCGCGAAGAACGAGCCGGACGGATCTACACCCGCTTTGCTTGCGGATGATGAGGGTAATCATGTTCGCAAGCGCCTCGACGACGTTGGTGTCCTGGATTTCCAGCCGTTGGACCAGAATGCGCTGTTGAGATGGCTCCATGTGCTTGAACTTTGGCCAACCGCGATGCCGCTCGCACTCGATCTCGAGGGGCTGGGACTCTCTGAGGGAGACCTGTCGACGGAGAGCGTACGAGCTCGCGAGGCCAATGAGGAGCGGAAGAGAGAAGCGCGCTCCGTCCCTTTCAACGGTCGTTTTATCGACCCAATCGGCGCCGACCTGTTTCAGATATCAGAAGAACTTGGTCGGACGCTTTCGACAAAAGTGTTGGGGAGGTCGCTCGGAACAATAACGGATCTTGCAGAACCCAACGGGTCCCCGACATCCAAGCAAAAAGAAGCAGGCGACCGCTCCCCCAAAGGCCGCAGACCGCGAGTTCCGGAAGAGAAAACGGAACTCATCGGTCGGCTTGGCGAAGTGACGATCTACCATTGGCTTAGGAAAATTCTACCCAATCAAGATATTGATGCGGCGTGGCGCTCAGAAAATGGCGAACTGATCACCGGCCGCAAGGGTCGAGACGGGTTGGGATACGATTTCGAGGTAAGCTACCGCAACCAGATCTGGCAGATCGAAGTAAAAGCTAGTCTTGACGATCCTCAGTCGTTTGAGATGGGCGAAACTGAGGTAGCAGCTGCACGAGCCGCAGCACGACCACGAAGCGGCGTCCAGTATAAGATTGCCTACGTCAGCTACGTCTCTGAACCCGCGCGAGCGATGATCGAAATGCTTCCAAACCCTATGTCTGAAGACGGGGCGCGTGTCTTAGAACTCCGCGGCGAGGGCATTCGATACGGCTTTCGTCGGAGCAAATCATGAGGGGCGGCACACCACTTCTCGTCCTGGAGAAGGTTGGATATCAGGCCCATCCCCTCCGCCACTTGCCCCCGCGAAAGCGTTCTTCCGATCCAGCTGCGGCCGGATTTTCTCGTTGTTTTCGGGGGTTATACGGGAGGGGCTGAGCACTGGCCTCGGTGCGAGGATGGCCCAAAGCGTTCTCTCCGGGCCGACATTCTCTGGACCTCATGACTGCGGGGTTTTGGTGAATAGCTTGCAAGGCACTGAACTTTCGTAGTTTTTTGGCATGCCGGTCTGACCACTTCGATGTCAGTCGTTTCGGCTTATGGAACACAAATTGAACCACTGGCCAGGGCATCAGAAATCCCCGAATAGCTCTTGAAAACGTGCAACCGTTTCACTGCTTGCCCCGCCGGCTCCCGAAACCGAGGCACTTGATGCTTGGCGAATGCGCACCATCAAAAAGAAGATGAAGCACGAGAAGGCGAGCTACTACAAAACGCACGGGCTCAGGAAAAACGCGACGATCGAGCTGTATCTGGCTGGATGTGATGACGAGATGGTCAAAGCCGTCACCGGTCACTCAGGCGTTGAAATGCTCAAAAAGTACGGCGGCCCGATCCGGCAAAGAGAGCTCGCGAAGCGCGCCCAAGAGGCAAGAAATCAAATGGAACGAAGCAAGACCGAAACGTGAAAGTTTCAACGGTTGTTTCAAAAATGGCAGTGAAGGAGAGGAAGGATGACGCAAGTCATTGATTTTATTGGAGGCGAGTACCGGAATCGAACCGGTGTACACGGATTTGCAATCCGCTGCGTAACCACTCCGCCAACTCGCCCGGTGCCTTGTGGTGCGGTGCTTTTATGGGGTTCGCCGGTCATACGCAACCCATCTGCTGCGGCACGGCTGCAATTTTCCGCAACAGGTTTGCGCCGTGTGAGACGCGCTGTGGGGGTGCCGTGGGCGCCGGCATCGAACGAGCTATTCCGGCCAGATTCGAGGCCGCCGGAACAACACGGCGTTCAGGCGGGCGGATCACTGGCTCGTATATCGCCGCAAGCGAGCTGCCGCGGTTTGCAGAGGGCCGCCGGCCCGGTGATTTCATGGGCTTTGCGGGGGCATTTTACCGTGGCGTCATGCCCGGGCTGGCCGTGCGGACACAGGCGCGCCCGGCGGCGTGCTTGCGTGTTGCCGTTCAATAGTTTCTGTGTCATCACTGAAGCTAACCACAACTAGACCGAAGAGTTTAGTCACATGACAGACTACGCCACGCGCCGCCGTATGATGGTGGACACGCAGGTCCGCCCCTCGGATGTTACCAAGTTCCCGATCATCGATGCGATGTTGTCGGTTCCGCGTGAGGCCTATGTGCCCGCCAACCGCCGCGAGGCGGCGTATGTCGGCGAAAACCTCGATCTGGGTGGCGGCCGTGTCGTGCTGGAGCCGCGCACGTTGGCCAAGATGCTGGACGCGCTGGATATTCAGCCCGATGAGCTGGTGCTGGATATCGGCTGCGGGCTTGGCTATTCGACGGCCGTCATCGCGCGGCTGGCCGAGGCCGTTGTTGCGGTCGAGGAAGACGCCGGCATGGCGGCGGAGGCGCAGGACACTTTGTCGGAGCGGGGCGTGGACAATGCCGCCGTGATCGAAGGCGCGCTGGCTGCCGGGGCGGCCAAGCACGGGCCCTATGACGTGATCATCCTTCAGGGCGCGGTCGAGCATTTGCCCGATGCGCTGCTGGCGCAGCTGCGCGAGGGCGGGCGGATCGCGGCGCTGTTCATGGAGGGCGCCTTGGGCGTGTGCCGGATCGGCTACAAGATCGATGGAAACGTAACGTGGCGATTTAGCTTCAATGCCGGTGCTCCTGTTCTGCCGGGCTTTGAAGAGCAGCGTGCTTTCATGCTATGAATTTCTGGCAGGGCCGAAAAAAGCTTACGAAAAAGCGCTATGGTCCGGCGAGCAGGTGAACATGTGATGCGAGGCAGAGGCGAGACAATGGGAAAAACCTTCCGACACGCGGTGCTGGGCTTTGCCTCGGCGGCCTTTCTGAGTGGAGCGCTGGCACCGGCGGCCTCGGCCGAAACGCTGACCGACGCGCTGATTTCTGCCTACAAGAACAGTCGGCTGCTGGAGCAGAACCAGGCGCTGCTGCGCGCGGCCGATGAAAACGTCGCGCAATCCATCGCCGCGCTGCGGCCGGTGCTGCAGTTCATCGCGGAAGCCACGAATGTGGATACGCCGCAGATATCGAGCAACACCAGCGGCACGGTTTCGCTGCAGGCCAGCATGGCGCTTTTTGATGGCGGGTCGAACCGGATGGCGGTCGAGGCGGCCAAGGAGTCGGTGCTTTCGGCCCGTGCCAGCCTGGTCGGGGTGGAGCAGAACGTTCTGCTGACCGCGGTTCAGGCCTATATGGATGTGCGCGCGTCCATTCAGAACGTGTCGCTCGCGCAAAACAACGTGCGGCTGATCAGCGAACAGTTGCGGGCCGCGCAGGACCGGTTCGATGTGGGCGAGGTGACGCGGACAGATGTGTCCCTGGCGGAATCGCGGCTGGCCACGGCGCAGAGCAACCTGGTGGCCGCCGAAGGCGCACTGACCTCGGCGCGCGAAGTTTACCGGACAGCGGTGGGGCACTACCCCCAGACACTGACCGGCACGCCCCGCGTTCCGACCCTGCCCAAAACACTGGCCGACGCCCGTTCCATCGCAGTGCGGGGCCATCCCAGCATCATTTCCGCCCAGCATGACGTGACCGCCGCCGAAATCTCTATCGCGCGGGCGAAAGCGGCGCGGGGCCCGTCGGTGTCGGCCACGGCCGCGGCCAGCCGGACCGATGGCGGGAACGATTCCAGCTCTGTCGGGCTGGAGCTGCGGCAGACGCTTTACAGTGGCGGCGCGCTGGTTTCGGTGCAGCGGCAAGCGGCGGCAAACCGCGATGCCTCGCGCGCGGCCCTGCACCGTTCCGTTCAGCTGGTGGAGCAGGATGTCGGCCAGTCCTGGTCCGGTCTTGCCGTGTCACGGTCGCAGCTTCTGGCCAGCGATCAGCGTATCCGCGCCGCGCAGCTCGCCTTTGAAGGCACGCGGGAAGAGGCCCGCCTGGGATCGCGCACCACGCTTGACGTGCTGGATGCCGAACAGGAACTCCTGGATGCCCGCACCGGGCGCGTCGATGCGGAGACGAACCAGTTCATTGCCTATTACAGCGTCTTGGCCTCGATGGGTCTTTTGACGGTGGAGCATCTGAACCTCGGTATCCCGACCTATGATCCGACCGCCTATTACAACGCCGTGCGGAACGCGCCGCTGCGCAGCATTCAGGGCGAGCAGCTCGACAGGGTGCTGAAAAACATCGGCCGCGAGTAGTCACACCACTTATTGTGCGATTATACGGTGCAGGCTACTATACCTGCATCAGATGTAGGAGGCCCGCACGTGTCCGATTCCGTCAGGCAAGTGGATATCGAGGATGTCCTTTCTTCGATCAGACGACTCGTAGCCGACGAAGCAACGCAGCGCGGCAGCGCTGCAAGCCCGGCGGCGTTTCCGCCGGACGCGGGGGCGGGCAAGGTTGAAAAGCTGGTGCTGACGCCGGCGTTGCGCGTTGCCGACCCTTCGGTGGCCGATCCGGGTGCGCCCGTGGAAGATGCGTCGGGCGATGTGGCCCAGTGCGCTGCCGATGCCGCGCCGAAGGTGGCCGGGAGCGGCCCGGCGCCTGAGCCGCAGGCGGAAGCACCCGAAACCGGGCCAGAACCAGCCGGCGATGCCTGGGAAGAGATCTCTCTGGAAGAGCGTATCGCAGAGCTTGAAGCCGCAATTTCAAACAGCGGTGAAGAGTGGGAGCCTGACGGCAGCGAACTTGACGGCACATCCGCCCGTTACGAAGAGGCCGCGGCGGCTGACGCGCCTGCACCCGCAGCCACGCCGGAAGAGGCCACCGCGGAAGAGGCAGCCCCGGAAACGGCGCAACAGGCCGATGCGGATCAGGAGCGCGAGCTTGATCTCGAAGACGAGCCCATGGTGCTCGACGAAGAGATGCTGCGCGACCTGGTCAGCGAGATCGTCCGTCAGGAGCTGCAGGGCGCCCTGGGCGAACGTATCACGCGCAACGTGCGCAAGCTCGTCCGGCGCGAAATCAATCGCGTCATGGCCAGCCGGGACTTCGAATAGCGGCGGTTCGGAAAAGAAAAACACGCCCTTGCGGGCGCGTTTTTGATAATCCGCAACGGAGTCGGATCAGGCGGCTTCGGCCTGCTCCTGAACCTGGCGACGCTCGCTTTCCTCGCGTGACAGAGCCACCGAGGTACGTACGCCCTTGCCCACGAATTCCATCAGCCCGGACACAACCCGTTCGTTCGGATCAATGCCGGCGCAGGACAGAACTTCCCGACCATCGCGCGAACGGGCCCAGCGGGCAATCTGCTCCGGCCCGTTTCCATATTTCTTGTCGTCTGCAATCGCGTCATCCAGTGCGGCCAGAACCACCGCTGCGAAAAGTTTCCGCGCGCGATTGCCCTGCTCGTGGTTGAAAGCGGTGCCATCAACGAAATCGACCATCTCGTCGTCCTTTTATTCTTGCTCTTGCATTTTCAGGCGTGCCGCCGAATATGGCTTTTTTGGCGCGATTCGATATTGCATATTGGGAATGTCTGTCATGCACTCTTCGCATGCCTCCATTTCCGCTCTACCGTATTTAGTCGCCTTGCCAGCCTGTCATGGTCAAGATATAGGAGCGGCAAAAGTGTGATCAACCTTTAAGCAAAGTTTTGTCATATGCCAAAGATCAACGGTAACGAAATTCGCCCCGGCAATGTGCTGGAGCACAACGGTGGCCTGTGGGCCGCTGTGAAGGTGGACCATGTGAAACCGGGCAAGGGCGGCGCCTTTGCCCAGGTCGAGCTGCGCAACCTGCGCAACGGGTCCAAGCTGAACGAACGGTTCCGCAGCGCCGACAAGGTCGAGAAGGTTCGGCTGGAGCAGAAAGACCAGCAGTTCCTCTATGAATCCGACGGGATGCTGGTGTTCATGGATACCGAAACCTATGAGCAGGTCGAACTGCCCGCAGAGATCCTGGGCGAACGCCGCCCGTTCCTGCAGGACGGGATGACCGTGGTCATCGAATATTACGAATCCGAGGCGCTGAACGCCACGCTGCCGCAGAAGGTGACCTGCAAGGTGGTCGAGACCGAGCCGGTGGTGAAGGGTCAGACCGCCGCCAACAGCTTCAAGCCCGCGATCCTCGACAATGGCGTCAAGGTCATGGTGCCGCCCTTCGTGGGGCAGGACGAGGATATCATCGTCAACACCGAAACCATGGAATATGCCGAACGCGCCTGAGCGGACGGCACATCTTGTGGTCAAGACGGGGCAGGGCTGCGTGCGCTGCCCTTTTCATTCGTGCAACGCTTTGGGCCTGTGCGCCGGGCGCGGGCTTAACCCGGCGTTCAGCGTACAAACCGTGCGATTCCGGGGGGCGGTTCGTACGAAACCCAGGTGACGGGCGCCGCCGCGTTCAGCATCCGCCGGCATCTTCGCCGCACGCGGAGAGCGCCGCGTAGAACGCCGCCAGGTCGCGGCCGGGCTCGGGGCGGAAGGGCGCGCCTTCGGCGATGCCGGCGATCCGGTCGAGCCGGAACATGCGAAAATCCTCGCGCAGCTCGCACCAAGCGACCAGCGTCCAGACCTTGCCCCAGAACCAGAGGCCCAGCGGGCGCACCATGCGCGCGGTGGGGTGGCCCGCCGCATCACGATACTCGAGCCGCAGGCGCAGGCGCCTGTCCACGCCGCGCTCCAGCCGGTCGAGCATGGCGCGCAGGGCGTCGTCCATCTCGGGCATGGGCAGGGCGTGAATCTGAACCGCCCCGGCGCGCTGGCGGGCGGCGTCGGGCAGGACGGCGTCGATCTTCTGCATCGCCTCGTCGGCGGCGCGGGCCATGTCGAGCCCGCCCCAGGCGCGGATCAGCCGCGCCCCGGCGACAAGCGCCGCGATTTCGCCGGTGTTGAACATCAGCGGCGGCAGGTCATAGCCCGCGCGCATCAGATAACCCACGCCCGCCTCGCCCTCGATCGGCACGCCCGAGCCGATCAGATCGGCGATGTCGCGGTAGATCGTGCGCTCGGACACCTCCAGCCTTTCGGCCAGATGGCGGGCGGTCAGCAGCCGGCCGCCCCTCAGATACTGAACGATCTGAAACAGGCGGTCGGCGCGGCGCATCAGGTGGCCGCGGCGGGCTGGAACAGGCCGATGGAATTGCCGTCGGGGTCTTGTGCATAGGCGAAGCGGCCGGGCGGGATGGTGACGACCGGGCCAAGCTCGGTTCCGCCCGCCGCGACCAGCCGCTTCATCGCGGCCTCGACCGTATCGGGCACCCACAGGTGGATGGTGGGGCCCTGACCATCGGCGGCCGGGGTGCCGGGATAGAGATGGCCGGCGGTGCCGCTGTCATCGGCGGCGGCAATGAGGGCGATCGGGTTGGGGCCGGTTTCGTCGAGCTTCAGGGCGAAGTCGAACACGGCCTGATAGAAGTCCATGGCGCGGGGCAGGTCGGTGACGGGAATTTCCGCCCAGACAACGGGGTGCTGCGGGGTGTGGGGCATCGTTCTGATCCTTCGGTTGACGATGACCGGACTATACCACAGCCCCCCTGACAGCGTTGTGTCAGGAGGCCGTCAGGGCGGCGCGGCGCAGGGTGGCGGTGCCCGCCCGCATCGGCCCCTCGGCGCGGTCGAAGCGCAGATGCGCGATGGCCTGCCCGCCGGATTGGGTAAAGAGCGTGCCCGCGGGTTTGCCATCGGTGGTGATCTCGGTGCCGACGGGGGCGGTACCGGTGATCTGCACGGTGATGAGGCCCTTGCGCAGCTCTGTCTTGTGTTTCATGCGGGCGGTGACCTCTTGCCCGACATAGCAGCCCTTCTTGAAATCGACCCCGTGCAGCCGTTCGAACCCGGCCTCGAGGATATAGGTTTCCTCGGGGATCAGCTCTCTCCCGGTTTCGGGGATGCAATGGGCAACACGGATCGCATCCCAATCGATCAGGGGGGCGGTGCCGGGGGTATCGGTGTAGCGCCGCCAGCCAAGCGCGGGGTGGCGCGGATCGGGCAGGGCGCCTTGGGGCGGGGTGCCGAGGCCGCGCCGGACATGCAGCGGGGACGGGGTGATGGTGACATCGGCGCGCAGCTTGTACATGCCCAGCCGCCGCATCAGGCCTGGGGCGAGATCGGAATGCACATCCAGCAGCAGCGTGTCGCCGCGTTCGGACACGAAGAAATCGGCCAGGTATTTGCCCTGGGGTGACAGCAGCGCGGCATAGGCCATGCGGCCAGCCAGCCTGGTCACGTCGTTCGAGACCAGCCCCTGCAGAAAGGCGATGCGATCATTGCCCGCGATTTCCAGCACTGTGCGGTTGTCGGCCCGTTCACCCATGGCGTCTTTCCTTTCGGCGGGACGCCTGGCGGCGCCTCTCAGTCTGTGGTTGCGAACTGCAGCTTGTAGAGGCCGGAATAGAGGCCGCCGCGGGCCAGCAATTCGTCATGCGTGCCCTGTTCGGCCACGCGGCCCTTGTCCATCACCACAATCTGGTCCGCGTTGCGCACGGTTGCAAGCCTGTGGGCGATGACAAGCGTGGTGCGGCCGGTGCTGAGCCGGTCGAGCGCGTCCTGCACCACCCGTTCGGATTTCGCGTCGAGCGCCGATGTCGCCTCGTCGAGCAGCAGGATGGGGGCGTCGCGCAGCAGGGCGCGGGCGATGGCCACGCGCTGACGCTGGCCGCCCGAGAGGCTGGAGCCGCGCGGGCCGGCGGGGCTGTCGAGCCCGTTGGGCAGGTTGGGCAGGAAATCGGCGATATGGGCGGCCTGCAGCACCTCGTTCAGGCGGGTCTCTGTAATATCGGTGCGGCCGAGCAGGATGTTGTCGCGCAGGGTTTCATCGAACAGCATCGCGTCCTGGGTGACGACCGAGAACAGGCCGCGCAGATCGGGCAGGGCCATGTCGTGGATCGGCAGGCTGCCGACGGTGATCTGCCCGCTCTGCGGCTCGACCAGCCGGGCCAGCAGGTTGAACACGGTGCTCTTGCCCGCGCCCGAGGCGCCGACCAGCGCGGTGACCTGCCCGGCCTTCGCCGTGAGGCTGAGCCCGTTGAGCACCGGCGTGTCTTCATAGGCCATATGCACGTCCCGCAACGTGATGTCGGCCTGCTGCGGGGGGCAGGGCAGGGGCCTGGGCCGGGCGGGGGGCAGGATGGTGGGGCGGGCGTCGAACACGTCGTAGAGCCGCTCGAGGCTGGCCAGCGCCTGCTGCCACGCACCCGAGACGTTGCCGATACGGCGCAGCGGTTCGAACACCAGCGCCATGGCGGTGAAGAAGCTCATGAACTCGCCCACGGTTTTCTGGCCGTCGATGATCTGCAGGCCGCCGTAGGTGAGCACGCCGAAAAAGCCGATGCCGGCGACGATGTCGATCAGCGCGGGGATGCCGGCCTGCCCGATCTGAGAGCGGATCTGGGCGCTGACGAACCCGTCGAGCGTGTCGGCGAAGCGGCCGCTTTCGCGGCGTTCCATCCGGTTGAGCTTGATCGTGGTGACGCCGTGGAAGATCTCGTCGAGCCGGGTGGCGATGGCGGCGGCGGCGGCGCGGGCGCTGCGCGCGGTGCGCCGGACCCAGCGTTGCAGCCCGATGATCGGCAGCACCAGAAGCGGTGCGCCGGCCACCGCGATCAGCGTCCAGAGCCAGTCGATCGAGAGCGCCACGGCGAAGAGCGAAATCAACGCCACCACGTCGCGCCCCGCGGCGGCCAGCACCGTGGACCAGATCGTCGAGGCCGCCGTGGTATCGCCGCGCACCCGTTCGATCAGGTTGCCGGGCGGGGTTTTCTGGAACCACTGGCTGTCGAGCGTCAGCATATGCGCGACCATGTCGCCCTGCAGCGCCGCCGCCACCTTCTGGCCGACGCGCGCCATCAGCACCCGCTGCCCGAAGCCCGAAAGGGCGCGGGCCAGAAACACGGCGAAGATGCCGCCCGCCACCCAGCCGAGCGCGGCCTTGTTGCCCGATACGAACACCTCGTCGAACATCGGTTCGATCATGTAGCTGAGCGCGCCCAGCATCCCGCCCTCGAGCGTCATCAGCACCAGCGCGGCAAGGATGACCGGCAGGTGCCGCTTCAGATAGCCGCGCCAGATCCACGACACCAGCGGGCGCGGATCACCATCGGCGGCGCGCTCAGCCATTGCCGCGCGCCCGGCTTTCCCGGAACGCTTCGGTCAGCGCCTCGGGGTCATAGCGGGTTTCGATCCATGTGCGGATCGGCATCGGGCTTTGGGCGGTGTCGGCGGCATAGGCATCGAGCATGTGATCGAGGATGCCGGTGCGATCATTGCGCAGGTGCAGATAGCGCAGCGAAAGCTGCCTGGCGGCCTCGGCCGCCGGCCGGCCCTCGATATGCATCAGGTAAAGCGCCGAGGCCAGCCCGGCCCGGTCGGCCCCCGACTTGCAATGCATGACGAAGGGTTTCTCGATCGTCTCGAACAGGTTCAGCAGGTGCAGAAGGTGCTGTTTCGGCGCCAGTTCACGGGCGCTGATCGACACCGAGTGCAGGGACATGCCAAGCGCCTCGCAGCTTTCCTTTTCGAACAGGAAATGGCTGCGCGGGTTGCTGCCGCGCAGGGTCAGCACGCTGCGGATGCCCATGGCGTGATAGCGTTTGAGCCGTTTCGGCGACGGCTGGTTCGAGCGCCAGACGCCGGGCGCGATCTCATCCA
The DNA here is from genome assembly GCF_001305615.1 of Actibacterium sp. EMB200-NS6. Lineage (GTDB taxonomy): Bacteria > Pseudomonadota > Alphaproteobacteria > Rhodobacterales > Rhodobacteraceae > Actibacterium_A > Actibacterium_A naphthalenivorans. The sequence continues at coordinate 2,512,568 of NZ_CP010869.1, read as the reverse complement.
GATTGGTCCACAGCACGCGCAGGAAGGCGTGGTCCATCAGCTGAAAATGCCAGAACGCGGCGCGACGCCCGTCGGGCGTGGAGATATCATTGCCAAAGGACTGGCGCAGGCTGCGCTCGAACTCATCCAGGCGGGACTTGATCTGACCGAACATGCGTACTCGCTTCGGGTGCGGGACAAGCGCGGGGTCTATCCTGAAAGGCCCCGGCTGACAAGCGATTGACCGTCTGCATGCGCGGGCCTAATTGGGAATGGCCCCAATCGGAAAGGAACCCGGATGCCGCTGCGCCACGGACGCCCCTATCTTGCCATCCCCGGCCCCTCGGTCATGCCCGACCGGGTGCTGCAGGCGATGCATCAGCCCGCCCCCAACATCTATACCGGCGCGCTGGTCGATCTGGTGGAAAGCGTGGTGCCCGATCTGAAGACGGTGGCACGCACCAAAGGCAGCGTGGCGATCTATATCGCCAACGGCCACGGCGCGTGGGAGGCGGCGATCGCCAACACCTGCGGGCGCGGCGACAGGATACTGGCGCTGGTCACCGGGCGGTTCGGCTTCGGCTGGGCGACGATGGCGCAGCGGCTGGGGGTCGAGGTCGAGATCCTGGATTTCGGCAAGCGCGCCCCGGTGGACCCCGATCAGGTGGAGGCGCGTCTGCGCGCCGATACCGGCGGCGCGATCAAGGCGGTGATGGTGGTGCATATCGATACCTCGACCAGCGTGCGCAACGACGTGCCGGCGGTGCGGGCGGCGATGGACGCGGCCGGGCATGGCGCGCTGTTGATGGTGGATTGCATCGCCTCGCTGGCCTGCGACCGGTTCGAGATGGATGACTGGGGCGTCGATGTGATGGTGGCCGGTTCGCAGAAGGGGTTGATGACGCCGCCGGGGCTGGGGTTCGTGTTCTTCAACGAAAAGGCCGAGGCGGTGCGGGCCGGGCTGGACCCGGTCAGCATGTACTGGGACTGGACGCCGCGCGGGCATCCGCAGGAATTCTATCAGTATTTCGGCGGCACCGCGCCGACCCACCATCTGTTCGCCCTGCGCGAGGCGCTGACCATGCTGGTGCATGAGGAGGGCGTCGAGGCGGCGCTGGCCCGGCACGCGGTTCTGGCGCGCACGATCTGGGCGGCGGTGGAGGCCTGGGGGCAGGGCGGCCCGATGGAGATGAACATCGCCGATCCGGCCTGCCGGGCGCATGCGGTGACGGCGATCGGGCTGGGCGCGCCGAACGGCACCGCGCTGCGCGACTGGCTGAGCGAGGTGGCGGGGGTGACGCTGGGCATCAGCCTTGACATGGCGCCGCCGGGCGATCCGGCGGTGCACGGGTATTTCCGCATCGGGCACATGGGTCATGTGAACGCGCATATGGTACTGGGGCTTCTGGGCACGATCGAGGCCGGGCTGGTGGCGCTGGGCGTTCCGCACGGCAAGGGCGCGCTGGAGGCGGCGGCGGCGGTGATCGCGCGGGGCTAGGCGTTTTTGGCGGGCGCATCTCCGCCCGCGGCGGCAAGGCATTTTGCTTTGCCGCCGGGACGGGCTATCCTGCTGCCTGCAACGGAATTGAGGAGGCGGGCGCATGGGCATGGCGGAATTTCTGGGCACGGAATCGGGGCGTCGGATCGCCTATCACCGGACACAGGGCGCGGGGCCGGGGGTGGTGTTCCTCGGCGGGTTCGTTTCCGACATGCAGGGCACCAAGGCGGTTTATCTGGAGGAGTGGGCGAAGGCGCGGGGCCGGGCCTTTCTGCGGTTCGACTATTCAGGGCATGGCCAGTCGTCCGAGCCCTTTACCGATGGTTGCATCGGCGACTGGGCCGAGGATGCGATGGCCGCGATCGGCGCGCTGACCGAGGGGCCGCAGGTTCTGGTCGGGTCGTCGATGGGGGGGTGGATTTCGCTTCTGGTGGCGCGGACGATGCCCGAGAAACTGGCCGGGCTGGTGGGCATCGCCGCGGCGCCGGATTTCACCGAAGACAGCATCTGGGCCGGGTTCACCGATGTGCAGAAGGCCGAGCTGACGGCGCGGGGGCGGGTGGAGTTGCCGTCGGAATATTCCGATGGCGCCTATATCATCACCCGCCGCCTGATCGAGGACGGGCGCGACCGGCTGGTGCTGCGCGACCCCTTGCCGCTGGCGTTTCCGGTGCGGTTGCTGCAGGGCACGGCGGATCAGGATGTGGACATGTCGGTGGCGCTGCGGCTGCTGGAGCATGTGACGGGCGATGACGTGCGGCTGACGCTGGTGAAAGGCGCCGATCACCGGTTTTCCACGCCCGACTGCCTGGCGCTGATCGAGAGCAGCATCGAAGAGGTTCTGGCCCGCGCCGGCTGAGCGCCGGGCGGTGTTGGTGGATACATCCGATTTTCCGCATCTGTTATGTTCCTGTCACATGGCAAGGCCATATGGGGGCAGTCAAAAAAATGCCGCACGATTCCGTGCCGTGACTGCTGAAGACTAGGAGCCAACATGAAAACAGCCACTTCCCTTCTCGCCCTTGCCGTTGCCGCACCGCTGACGGCGACGGCCGCCGCTGCCGATCTGACCCGTCTGGCGTCGGTTCCCGTTGGCGCCGAAATCACCGGCATGTACCTGACCGAGGGCGGCGATTTCTTCTTCAATCTGCAGCACCCGTCGACCGCCATCACCGGGCCGTTCAACAAGGCCACCGTCGGCATCGTCGTCGATGCCGATTTCAACAGCCTGCCGGGCAGGTTCATCGCCTCGCCCGTGCCGGGCAACAGCTATGCCAAGCAGACCGTGCAGACCGCCGTCGGCACCTATCAGGTTCTGGCCCAGCAGGGCGATTTCGCCGAAACCGTTCCGGGTGGCCTGGGCGCGATCCACGCGGCTGACGGCTCTGTTCTGAAATCCTCGAACGATCCGGATTTCAACGGCTTCATCCCCACGGGTGAGAACGAGGGCTATCTGTTCACCAACTGGGAAGATCGCCCCGGCGGCATGTCGCGCATGAAGCTGATGAAGGAAGGCGGCCGCTGGCTGGTGGATGCCGAAGACGTCAAGATGCTGGATTTCACCGGTGTCGCCGGCACCTGGGTCAACTGCTTTGGCTCGGTCTCGCCCTGGAACACGCCGCTGACCTCGGAAGAGCTGTATTTCGACGACACGGTCGAGTGGATCAACCCTGAGTACAAGTACAAGTCCGACCCCGAGGCGATGCAGGCCTATCTGGGCAAGCCGGCCAACCCCTATGACTATGGTTACATCGTCGAGATCACCGATCCCGCCGGCGCCGCGACCCCGGTCAAGCAGTTCGCGCTGGGCCGTTACAGCCACGAGAATTCGGTGGTGATGCCGGACCAGAAGACGGTTTACCTGTCTGACGACGGCACCGACGTGGTGTTCTTCAAATTCGTGGCCGACACCGCCGGCGATCTGACCGCCGGTACGCTTTACGCCGCCAAGATGACTCAGGACGCCCCCGCCGGTTCCGATGCCGCGACCACCGGTTTCGGTGTCGAGTGGATCGAGCTGGCCCATGGCAGCAACGCCGAGATCGACGCCTGGATCAACGAGTATGACGGCATCGACGCGGCGGCCTACAAGGAAGGCGAGACGCCCTTCATCTCGGCCGAGGACGTGGCCGCCTGGGCCGCCGGCACCGCTGCCGACAACCGTGTCGCCTTTCTGGAAAGCCGCCAGGCCGCCAAGGCCAAGGGGGCAACCGCCGAGTTCCGCAAGATGGAAGGCGTGATGGCCAACCTGCGGGCGATCGAGGACGGCACCGCGCCTTATGTCTATATGGCGATGTCGGAAGTGGCCAAGGGCATGTCGGACGACAAGGGCGATATCCAGGTCTCCGAGAACAAGTGCGGTGTTGTCTATCAGATGACCTTCGACGATGCCTATTCCATCGACACGATGGTGCCGGTTGTCGCGGGCATGGGCTATGACAAGAACAACGCGCCGAACGCCTGTTCGGTTGACGGGATCTCCAACCCCGACAACGTGGTCGTGCTGAACGACGGCCGCGTCGTGATCGGCGAGGACACCGGCAACCACGAGAACAACATGCTGTGGCTCTACACCCCGGCCTCGATGTAAGCCGCGCGCCGAGCGAAAACCCCTGGGGGCGCGGTTGCCGTACCGCGCCCCCTTTTCCATCCGCCGCCGACCCTGACAAGGATATACCCGATGCCCCGCACCGCATTGATCGCCGCAGGCGCCCTTATGGCCGCCGGATCCGCATTCGCAGCCGATGTGGCGCAGATGACATCGGCAGAGCTGATGCAGGCCCGCCCGTCTTCGACGGAGATGGCCAAGCTGGGCCGGTTCTACAATGTCGAGGGGGTGATCCCGCCGCAGTGCTATACCAGCATCGAGGCGCAGTATAACCCGTGCTACGTCTGCCATCAGAGCTATGACGACGCGGACCGGCCGAACTACATGCGCGACGGCGCGTTGCAGGAGGCCTATGATTTCTCCGACGCGGCGCTGACCAATCACTGGGCGAACCTGTTCGTGGATCGCTCGGCCCAGGTGGCGGCGATTTCGGATCAGGAGATCCTCGACTATATCAACACTGAGAATTACTCGGCGCTCGCGCCGGCGCTGAAGGCGCGGGGCTGGGGCGGCTATGTGCCCGATCTGGCCGATTACCATCTGGGCGCCGCCGCCTTTGACGAGATCGGCATGGCGAAGGACGGGTCGGGCTGGCTGGCGTTCAACTACAAGCCGCAGCCCTCGACCTTCTGGCCCACCAACGGATCGACCGACGATGTGCTGATCCGGCTGCCGGGGCCGTTCCGGCAGGATGCGGGCGGGGCGGCGTCGCGCGATGCCTATATCGCCAACATCGGCCTGCTGGAGATCGCGTTTCAGGATCTGGAGGAAACCACCGTGCCGCCGGTGGACGAGGCTGCGCTGGGCGTTGATCTGGATGGCGACGGCGCGCTGGGGGTGACCGGGGTGATCAAGCGCCGCGCGACCTTTGTGGGCGGCGCGGCGGGCCATGCGCTGACCCGGATGCTTTATCCGCAGGGCACCGAGTTTCTGCACTCGGTGCGTTATGTCGGGCTGGAGGGCGACGCGATCGTGGTGCCGCCGCATATGAAAGAGCTGCGCTATATGCGCAAGACCGTGGCGATGACCCCGGCCGAGCTGCGCACCGCCTATGGCAACGAGGCGCAGGAGAAGATCGACGGCAACCTGCCCCGCTATATCGATGTGGGCGACGCGGGCATGGACACCGGCATGGGCTGGCTGATGCTCGGGTTCATCGAGGATGCCGATGGCGCGCTGCGCCCGCAGACCAATGAAGAGAATTTCTTTTGCAAGGGCTGCCACACCACCACCGGCGCCGCGGTCGATCAGACCTGGGCCTTTCCGCGCAAGGTGGCGGGGGCCGAAGGCTGGGGCTATATCGACTATCGCGGGATGCGCGATGTGCCCGGCAAGGGCCAGCAGATCGGCGAGATCGAGCAGTATTTCGCCCGCGTGGGCGGGGGCGACGAGTTTCGTTCCAACACCGAGATGCTGGCGCGCTGGTTCAATGCCGATGGCAGCGTGAATGTGGACAAGGTGCGGGCGGCCACCGTCTATGATCTGATCACCCCGTCGCGGGAGCGGGCGCTGGTGCTGAACAAGGCCTACCGGGTGATCGCGGGCGAGCAGAGCTTTCTGTTCGGGCGCGACGCCACGGTGACGCCGCCGGTGAACGTGCATTCGGTGATCGACAGCGCCACCGCGCCGACCCTGCCCAGGGACAAGCAGTTCACCCACGACATCCGGTTGCAGTGGTAAGCCGCCTTCGCGCCTGCTAGGCTTTGGCGGAACAGGCGGGCGCGAAGGAATGTCGTGATGGGTGGCGGGCAGGTGAGCGGTGGCTGAAACGCTGTTGTTGCTGCCCGGCATGATGTGCGACGCGCGGGTGTTTTCCGACCAGATCCTGGGGTTTGACGATCTCTGCGCGGTGCAGCTTGTGCCGGTGTGGAACGATGGCTCTGTCACGGCGATGGCGCGTGGCGTGCTGGAGGGCGCGCCGCAGCGGTTCGCGCTGGCGGGCCACGGGCTGGGCGGGCTGGTGGCGCTGGACATTCTGCGCCAGGCGCCGGGGCGGGTGACGCGGGTGGCGCTGATGGGCTGCACGCCGCTGGCCGAAACCCCGCAGGAGGCCGCCGCGCGCGAACCCCGGATCGTGGCGGCGCAGGCCGGGCAGCTTGAACGGGCGCTGCGCGAGGAATTTCCGACAGGCTGTTTCGCGCCGGGGCCGGACCGCGCGCTGATGCAGGACGCGATGGTGGAGATGGGGCTGCGGCTGGGGCCGGAGGTGTTCGTGCGCCAATCGCGCGCGTTGCAGCGGCGGCCGGATCAGCAGAAGGTGCTGCGCCAGCTGCGCGCGCCGGCGCTGGTGATCTGCGGCGCGCATGACACGCTGACGCCGCCGCGGCGGCACGAGTTCATGGCCGGGCTGATCCCCCATGCCACGCTCGAGGTGATCGGCGAGGCCGGGCACATGCCGCTTCTGGAAACGCCGGAGGCGGTGACAGAGGCGTTGCGGCGCTGGATGTCAGCGCCGTTCCGCCTGGGCTGAGCGCCGGGATCAGACCGATTTCAGCTGCGCGACATTCTCCGCATGGGTGTTGCCGGCATTCGCGTCGATGAAGTTGAGCACCAGGGGGCGGATGTTGTTGCGCCAGCTCTTGCCTGCGAAGATGCCGTAATGCCCGGCGCCCTCTTCCAGGTGATTGGCCTTTTTCTCGTCCGGCAGGCCGGTCAGCAGATCCAGCGCCGCGACGCATTGGCCGGGGCCCGAGATATCGTCCTTCGAGCCTTCGACCGTCTTGACCGCGACGGAGGTGATCTTGCCGATATCCACCAGCTTGCCGTTCACGGTGAAACGGTTCTGCGCGATTTCGAGGTTCTTGAAGATCCGCTCGACGGTGGAGAGGTAGAACTCGGCCGTCATGTCCATCACCGCGAGGTATTCGTCGTAGAAGCGGTTGTGCTTGTCATGATCGGCGGCCTGGCCCTTGGCCACGCGAAGGATCTGTTCGTAGAAGGCGGTGCTGTGGCGGTCGGCGTTCATCGAGATGAACGAGGAAAGCTGCTGCAGGCCGGGATAGACCAGCCGGCCGACGCCGGGATATTTGAAACCCACGCGCTGGATCACATATTGCTCGAGCTGGCCCATCGTCACCCGGCGGCCGAAATCGGTGACGTCGGTGGCGGCGGCGTCGGGATCGATCGGGCCGCCGATCAGGGTCAGGGTGCGGGGCTGCGCCTCGGGCTCTTCCTCGGCCAGATAGGCGGTGGCGGCAAGGGCGAGCGGCGCGGGCTGGCACACGGCGATGACATTCACGTCGGGGCCGAGATGTTTCATGAAATCGACAAGATAGAGAGTGTAGTCCTCGATATCGAACTTGCCTTGGGACACGGGGATATCGCGCGCGTTATGCCAATCGGTTACATAGACTTCGCAATCCGGCAGCAGGCTGGCCACGGTCGAGCGCAGAAGTGTGGCATAGTGTCCCGACATCGGCGCGACGACCAGCACCTTGCGGGCCTTGATCTTGCGCCCGTGCACCTTGAAATGGATCAGATCGCCGAACGGCCGCTCGACCTCGGACTCAACGCTTACGATGTGATCGCGGCCATCGGCGCAGACCACGGTGTGAATATTCCAGTCTGGCTTGGCGATCATGCGGGCGAAGGACCGTTCCGTCACTTCGCCCCAGGCGGCCAGCAACTGAAAAAACGGGTTGGGGGCCAATCCGGTAATCGGGTATGAACCGATGGAATAGGCCGTCGCTCCCAACCACTGGTTGGTATTGCGGATGGTTTCCATAAGGTCGTAGGTTGCCATATTCTTCATGGGGGCATTCCTTTAGAAAAACGGGGCCCGGGAGCGAGACGTGGCGGCATCTGTGGCCGGGGGCTGATGCTGCAACTGCAAAAGATAGGGGGAGAATTCAGGAATGACAACCGAAGATACGAAACAGGACGTCACGGAAGAGGCCAATCTCGATCGCCTGAACGAGAATCTGGCCAAGCTGGAGCGCCTTTCGGAACGGTTGATTTCGGCGCTGGCGCATAAGCGCAAGGTCGACCCCGATCTTCAGGCCCCCAGCCAGGACGTGTTCATGAAGGCGTCTTCGGCCTATATGTCGGAGATGATGCAGCACCCCTCGCGGCTGTTCGAGCAGCAGGTGACTTACTGGGGCAAGACGCTGAAGCACTTCATCGAGTCACAAGAGGCGCTGGCCACCGGCAAGCTGATCGCGCCCCCCGACAACACACCGGACGATCCGCGCTTCACCAACGAGCTTTGGCGCACGCACCCCTATTTCAACTATATAAAACAGCAGTACCTGATGTCGGCCCAGGCGATTCAGGATGCGGTGAAGAACATCGAGGGGCTGGAGGAGAGGGACCGCAAGCGGATCACCTATTTCTCGAACCAGATCATCGACATGATGGCGCCCACGAATTTCCTGGGCACCAACCCCGAGGCGCTGGCCCGCGCGGTGGAGACCGAGGGCGCATCGCTGGTTCAGGGGCTGGAAAACCTGGTGCGGGATTTCGAGGCCAACAACGGCGAACTTCTGGTCACGCTGGCCGACCGCGAGGCGTTCAAGGTGGGCGAGAACCTGGCCACAACGTCGGGCGAGGTGGTGTTCCGCAACCGCATGTTCGAGCTGATACAATACGCCCCCACGACCGAGACTGTTCACGCCACGCCGCTGCTGATCTTCCCGCCCTGGATCAACAAGTTCTACATTCTGGATCTGAAGCCGAAGAACTCTTTGATCAAGTGGATCGTGGATCAGGGGTTCACCCTGTTCGTGGTCAGCTGGGTCAACCCCGATGAGAGCTATGCCGATGTGGGCATGGATACCTATGCCGAAGAGGGCTTTCTGACCGCGATCGAAGAGGTCAAGAAGATCACCGGCGAAGACAAGGTGAACGCGGTTGGCTATTGCATCGCGGGCACGACGCTTTCGCTGGTTCTGGGGCTCTTGAACAAACGCGGCGACAAGTCCGTACGCTCGGCCACGTTCTTTACCGCGCTCACGGATTTTTCGGATCAGGGCGACGTGGGGGTGTTTCTCGCCAATGATTTCGTCGACGGGATCGAACGCGAGGTGATGCGGAGCGGCAAGCTCGATTCATTCTACATGACGCGGACGTTTTCCTACCTGCGGGCGAACGACCTGATCTATCGCCCGGCCATCCGCAGCTACATGATGGGCGAGGCGCCGCCGGCCTTCGACCTTCTGTACTGGAACGGTGACGGCACGAACCTGCCCGCGCGCATGGCGATCGAATATCTGCGCGGGCTGTGCCAGGACAACGGCCTGGCGAAGGGCACGTTCCGCATCTGTGGCGAGACTCCGACGCTGAGGGATGTTAAGGTGCCGGTATGCGCGATCGCCTGTGAAACCGATCACATCGCGGCCTGGCGTTCCAGCTTCAACGGGATCCGGCAAATGGGCAGTCGCGACAAGACGTTCATTCTGTCGGAGAGCGGCCATGTCGCGGGGGTTGTTAACCCGCCTTCGAAGAAAAAATACGGCCATTACACGAATGACGCAAAGATGGAGGATGCTGAGTCCTGGAAGGCAGAGGCGGAGTTCCACGAAGGGTCCTGGTGGCCGCGGTGGGGCGAGTGGCTGAAGCGGCGTTCGGGCAAACAGGTGCCGGCGCGGATACCGGGAGATGCCGGCCATCCGTCGCTGGGCAAGGCGCCCGGAACCTATGTTCTTTCGAAGTAGGGGCCTTTGTTCGGGCCCGAAAAATTTGTTTCTGCGCTGCGGCAAAATACTTGAAATGCTGCGGTGCAGCATGTATGTAGATTGCGGGTGCAGAAACGGGATTTCCCGGCCAAAGGAGAAATGAGATGGCTACCACACAAGACTTTACCAAGATGATGCAGGACATGATGGGATCCTTCCCGATGGATACATCCGCGTTCCAGGACGCTTTCAAAACCACGGCTGCGCTGGGTGAGAAGATGTCGAAAGTGGCTCTGGAAGCTGCCGAGAAATCCAACGAGATTTCGTCCAAGTGGACGAAGGACACGATCTCCAAGCTGGGCGCCGTGACCACCGTCAAGGATGAGCCGACCGACTACACCAAGGCGCTGTCGGATTTCGCATCCGCATCCGCCGAGATGGCCGCCGAGAACATGGCCGCCTATGCCGAGGTTGCCAAGAAGGTTCAGATGGAAACCGTCGAGCTGCTGCTGGCCGCCGGCAAGGACATCTCCGAAGATGCCAGCGCCGCCGTGAAGAAGGCCACCGACGAGGCCACCGCGGCTGCCAAGAAGGCCACCGCCGCAACCAAGTAAGCGCCCTGGCTTGCACCGGATGCCGCTCCGGCCGGAAAAATCGTTTGGGCGGGCTGTTTCAGCTCGCCCTTTCTTTTTCCGACAACTGCGCCTAAGCTTCTCTGCGCTGCAACAACAGCAGTTCTGAGGGGAGAAGGTTTGTGACGGACGACGCGAAACCGCTTCTGATCAAGCGATATGCCAGTCGGCGGCTTTATAATACCGAAACCAGCGACTACGTGACGCTGGAAGACATTGCACGGTTCATCCGGGAGGGGCGCGAGGTTCAGATCGTCGATCTGAAAAGCGGGGATGATCTGACACGGCAATATCTGCTTCAGATCATCGCGGAACATGAAAGCCGGGGCGAAAGCGTTCTGCCGGTCAATGTTCTCAACGATCTGGTGCGCAGCTATACCACCCAGGCCCATAGCGTGGTGCCCCAATTCCTGGCGATGAGCTTCGAGATGCTGCGCGACGGGCAGTCGAAGATGATGGAGAACCTGGGCACCATTCCCAACCCGATGGCCGCGATGCCCGGCTTCGACGCCATGCAGAAGCAGCAGGAGGCGTTCATGAAAGCCATGACCGGCGGTATCTCGGGGAACTGGTCCGGGCCTTCGGCCGATGACGGCGACAGCGAGGTGGCGGCGGACGATCTGGACAAGATAAAGAAGCAGCTCGCCGAGCTTCAGGCGAAACTCTCCAAGATCGAGAAATAACCGCAAGCCGGCGCCGGGGGATGCTGAACGCTGTTCATGCCTGTGCCGCGCGCCGGGCCTTCCCGCCTCGGGCGCCTGCGCGCCACGCCGGCACAGGATCGGAGATGCGCACAGATGGTCCATTCATCCGGCCGGATCACCCTGTGGGGGATAGAGGCGTTTATCGCCACCGCCGACGAAGGCTCGGTCTCCGCCGCCGCGCGCCGGCTGGGCGTCAGCCCGTCGGGCATCAGCCAGCAGCTCGCCGGGCTGGAGGCGGCGCTGGCGGCGGTGCTGATGGACCGCTCGACCCGGCCGGTGACGCTGACACCGGCGGGGCAGATGTTTCGCCGCCGGGCCCAGCTGATCCTGTCCGAGGCGCAGCAGGCCAAGGCAGAGCTTGCGGCGCAGGACCTGTCGGCGCTTACCGATTTCCGCCTCGGCATGATCGAGGATTTCGACGCCGACGTCACGCCACGCCTGCTGTCGGTTATGGCCGAAGAACTGCGAACCTGCCAGTTCCTGCTGGAAACCGGCGCCAGCCACCGGCTGTTCGATCTGCTGGACACCCGCGCCCTGGACATGGTCGTGGCCGCGGAAATGGGCGCGGCGGCCGACTGGATGGAGGTGCACCCGCTGTTGCGTGAACCTTTCGTTGCCGCGGTCCCGAAAGGCCGGATCGACGCGGCGAATGACGTGCTGGCCCAGCTTCAGGCGCTGCCACTGATCCAGTACACGCTGCGCCACCACATGGGCCGCCAGATCGCAGAGCACCTTGCCCGCCAGCACCTGACCCTCGCCCACCGGTTCGAGCTGGACAGCTACCACGCCATTCTTGCGATGGTGGCGGGCGGCGCCGGCTGGACGATCCTGACCCCGCTGGGCTATCTGCGGGCCCAGCGGTTCCGCGATCAGGTCGAGATCCTGCCGCTGCCCTTCGCCCCCTTGTCACGCACGATTTCGCTCAGCGCGCGCGCCGGTGTGCTGCAGGACATGCCGGTCCGGGTCGCCGCCGGCTTGCGGCCGTTGCTGGAAGAGATGATCGTAACCCCGGCCATCGCGCAAATGCCCTGGCTGCAAGGCGCGCTCCGGGTTCTTTGATCCTGCTTCATCTTTCGATAAATATCCCCGCCGGAGGCATTGAATCTTTCTGTTGCGCCGGAAACTTTCTTGCCTCCGGCGGGGATATTTCCGGAAAGATGATGGGTCAGGTGCCGTAGGCGCGGGTGTCGCCCTTCACCTCTTCGGCGGCGTCGATCAGGGCGCCGGCGATCACGTCGAGTTCGGGCTTTGTCAGGCGTGCGGGCAGGCGTACATCGCAGGCGCGCATCAGCATGGCGCGGGTTTGCGGCAGTTTCGGCATTTCGCCGGGGATGAACTGCCAGTTCCAGAAGGCGCGGGCGTTGTCGGCCGACAGGCCGAAGACCTGAACGCCCACGCCACGGGCCTTGGCGGCGGACTGGAAGGCGCGGGCTTCGTCGTCGCTGTCGAACCCGACCATGTTGAACTGGATCGAGTCCGGGGCGCGGGTTTCGGGCAGCAGCGGGTCGGGCACGTGCAGCCAGGGGGTCCGGTTCAGCAGGCCGGCCACGTAATCGTGGTTGGCGCCGCCATCGCGGATGCGGCGGGCGACCTCGGGCAGTTGCGGGCGGATGACCGCGGCCGAGAGGTTCTGCATCCGGGTGTTATAGAGCGGCAGCTTGTTCTGCCAGTGGCCGAAACGATCCTGCACCACCGGGTGTTTCTTCCAGTTGTGTTCATAGGCGCCGGACATGATGATGGCACGGGCGATGAGGTCGGCGTCATCCGTGATCAGGATGCCGCCTTCGCCGGCGTTGATCATCTTGTAGGACTGGAACGAGAAGCAGCCGATCTTGCCCAGCGTGCCGATCTTCTTGCCGTGCCAGAGCGTGCCGAGCGAATGGGCAGCGTCTTCGATCACCGGGACGCCGCGCTGTTCGGCCAGGGCCATGATCGCGTCCATGTCGGATGTGTGGCCGCGCATGTGGCTGATCATCACGGCGGCGATATCATCGGTCAGTTTCGCTTCGAAATCGGCCATGTCGATGCGGTAATTTTCGGCCACCTCGACCAGCACCGGCTGGCAATCGGCGTGAACGATGGCCGAGGGGACGGCGGCGAAGGTGAAGGCCGGCACCAGCACCCTGGCGCCGCGCGGCAGGTCCAGCGCCTTGAGCGACAGGAACAGCGCGGCCGAGCAGGAGGCGACGGCCAGTGCGAATTTCACCCCCATGAAATCGGCGAATTCCTGTTCCAGCAGCGCCACCGGCGCGTTTTCGGGGGCGGTGTAGCGGAACAGGTCCCCGCTTTGCAGCAGGCGGTCGATCTCGGCCCGGGCGGCCTCGGGGATCGGCTCTGCGTCGTAGACATTGGGGGCGAGGGCCATGCGTGCACCTTTTCTGAATGTCACTTTCAGAAAAACTGTAAATGAGCCGCCGCCGATGGCCAACCGCTATTTGGCCCGGTGGCGGTTAAACGCCTATTCTGTCGCGCATCGCGTACCAGCTCATGGCCAGCGCGAGCAGCGGTGTGCGCAGGGCACTGCCGCCGGGGAAGCGGGGCGTGGGGATGCGGGCCATCAGATCGAACTGTTCGGCCTGTCCGGCGGTGGCCTCGGCCATGATCCGGCCGGCCAGCACCGCCAGCGCCACGCCGTGGCCGGAATAGCCCGAGGCCGACAGCATGTTGGCGGCGGGGCGGGTGAAGAAGGGCAGGCGGTTCATGGTGATGGCGAGCGTACCGCCCCAGGCGTAATCGGTTTTCACGTCGCGCAGATGCGGGAACACCTCCAGCATCGGTTTGCGCACGGTGGCGGCGATATCGGAGGGGAAGCGGTAGCCATAGCTTTCGCCGCCTCCGAACAGCAGGCGCTTGTCGGCGGAGAGGCGGAAGTAGTTGACCACGAACTTGCTGTCGGCGACGGCGACGTCCCTGGTCAGCACGGTGTCGGCGCGCTCGCCCAGCGGTTCGGTGGCGAGGATGAAATTGTTGATGGGCATGACGCGGGCGGCCACCTTGCGGTCGAGCCCGCCGAGATAGCCGTTGGCGGCAAGGATCACGTGATCGGCCGTGACCCGGCCCTTGTCTGTCTGCACCACGGCCTGGGCGCCGTGGCGGATGTGGTGGACATGAGAGCGTTCGTGCAGCCGCGCGCCGGCATCCGCGGCGGCGCGGGCCAGGCCAAAGGCGAAAGCGAGCGGGTGCAGGTGCCCCGCGCCCCAATCCACATAGCCGCCCTGATAGGCGGTGGTGCCGACGAGGGCCTGCATCTCGTCACGGGTGAGCGGTTCGATCAGGTCGTATTCATACTCGCGCAGCAGCTTTTCGGCATAGCCGTGGCTGTGCGGCACATCGGCCGCGTGCCAGTCGGCGTGGACGACGCCGGGGCGATAGGCGCAATCGATACCGTGATCGGCGATCAGCGCGGCGACCAGCGCCTTGGCGTCTTCGGCCAGGTGCCACAGGCGGGTGGCGTCTTCGTCGCCCATCAGCCGTTCCAGCGCATCCTGTTCCAGCCGCTGGCCGGAGCCGACCTGCCCGCCGTTGCGCCCCGAGGCGCCGAAGCCCATGCGGTGCGCCTCGAGCAGGACCACGTCATAACCGCGTCCGGCAAGGTGCAGCGCCGCCGAGAGGCCGGTATAGCCGCCGCCGATGACGCAGACATCGGCCCTGGTGTCGCCGCGCAGTTCCGGGAAGGGGCCGGGCGGGGTGGCGGTGGCGGCGTACCAGCTTTCGGGGTAGGTGCCGGGCCGGTCGTTGGAGAACAGAAGGTTCATACGTTCAACAGAAGATGTTCACGCTCCCACGGGCTGATGACCTGCAGGAATTCCTTGTATTCCAGCGTTTTGACGGCGGAGTAGACCTTGCAGAACTCTTCGCCCAGAACCGCGTGCATGTCGGGCGCCTCGTCGAACAGGTCAAGCGCCTCGTTCATGCCGCGGGGGATATCCTCGTCGCTGTCATAGGCGTCGCCCTTGAATTCCTCTTTGGGATATTTCGCCTCCATCAGGCCGAGATAGCCGCAGGCGAGCGAGGCGGCGATGCCCAGATAGGGGTTGCAATCCATCCCGGCGATGCGGTTTTCCAGCCGCCGCGCCTCGGGGCCCGATACGGGCACGCGCAGCCCGGTGGTGCGGTTGTCGCGGCCCCATTCGAGATTGATCGGGGCGGCGAAGTCGCGCACGTAGCGGCGATAGCTGTTCACATAGGGCGCCAGCAGCGCGATGACCGAGGGCAGGTGGCTTTGCATTCCGGCGATGAAATGCAGGAAGGCATGGCTTTCGGTGCCGTCGGGTTCGGAGAAGATGTTGGTGCCGGTTTCGATGTCCACCACCGAGTGGTGGATGTGCATGGCCGAGCCCGGCTCGTCCTGGATCGGCTTGGCCATGAAGGTGGCGAAGCAATCGTGGCGCAGGGCGGCCTCGCGGATCATGCGTTTGAAAAAGAAGATCTCGTCGGCCAGTTTCACCGGGTCGCCGTGGCGCAGGTTCATCTCGATCTGGCCGGCGCCGCCTTCCTGCAGGATGCCGTCAATCTCGAAGCCCTGGGCCTCGGCGAAATCGTAGATATCGTCGATCACGGGGCCGTATTCATCGACCGCAGACATCGAATAGGCCTGACGCGCGGCGGCGCGGCGGCCCGAGCGGCCCATCGGCGGCACGATCGGCTGGGCGGGGTCGATGTTGCGGGCGACCAGGAAGAACTCCATCTCGGGGGCGACGATCGGATCCCAGCCCTGGGCGTTGTAAAGTTCGACCACCCGCTTGAGCACGTTGCGCGGGGCGGTGGGCACCGGGTTTCCGGCCTGATCGTTGATCTCGTGGATCACCTGCAGCGTGACATCCGCCGACCACGGCGCGGCGGTGGCGGTGGACAGGTCGGGGGTGAGGATCATGTCGGGCTCGGTGAAGGCCTGGCCTTCGATATCTGTCCAGTCGCCGGTGATGGTTTGCAGGAAGATCGAGTTGGGCAGGTAGAAATGGCTTTGCTTGCCGAATTTCGAAGCGGGCATCGCCTTGCCGCGCGCCACACCGGCGATATCGGCGACGATGCATTCGACCTCGTCCAGGCGGCGACCCTGAAGATAATCGAGCGCGGCTTCGGGAAGGGAGTCGGTCCAGTCAGACATGGGGCACCTTGCGGGGGCTGAGGAAGAAGGCCGAGATCATCTCGGCCATGGCGGAATTGTCGGTGGGGGCGTCAAGCCGGGCGCTGGCGTCTTCGAGCAACGGGTCGGGCACGATGCCCCTGCCGCGTTCGCGGATCAGCCCGTCGATGAAGCCCGCGTCGAATTCGGGATGCGGCTGTACCGACAGCGCCCGGTCGCCATAGGCCAGCGCGGCATATTCGCATGACGGGCCGCTGCCGATGACGGTGGCATCGTCGGGAAGTTGCGTGACCTGATCCTGATGCCAGGCGTTCAGCGCCAGCGGCCGGCCGTTGACCGTGTATTCCTGCCGGCCCACGGCCCAGCCGCCGCTGAACTTCTCGACCTTGCCGCCAAGCGCCTGGGCGATGATCTGATGGCCAAAGCAGATGCCGACCATCGGCACATGCGCGGCATAGGCTTCGCGGATGAAGGCTTCGAGCGGCTTGATGAAGGGCAGATCGTCATAGGCGCCGTGGCGCGATCCGGTGATCAGCCAGCCGTCGGCCTCTTGCACGGTGTCGGGGAATTCCATGTCGACGACGCACCAGCGGCGGAAGTCGAAGCCGCGCCCGGCCAGAAGTTTTTCGAACATGTCGGGATAGGCGCCGTGCCGGACCCGAAGCACATCGGGTACGAGGCCGGTTTCTAGAATGCCGATCAGCATGGGATGCTCTTGTTGTTGTTTCCGCGACGGTAGCCGGGCCTGCGCCGCCCGGCAAGGGGGGCTATACCGTGTCGAGGTAAAGCTCGATCCGCTCTTCGTGGGAAAGCTCTGTGTAGAAGCGCTGTTCCTGCCGTTTGGTCAGCAGCAGGTTGCGGATCAGGCCGGGGGCGAAGATGCGGCGGATGTCGGGGCAACGCTCGAAGGCGTCCGTGGCGGCGGCCCAGCTGCCGGGCATCTGCGGCAGATCCAGCTCATAGGCGTTGCCGGTGATCGGGTCGGGCGGTTCGGCCTTGTCTTCCAGGCCCAGAAGCGCCGCGCCCAGCACCCCGGCAAGCATCAGATAGGGGTTGATATCGCCCCCCGCGACCCGGTGTTCGATGCGCCGCGCGGCGCTGGCGCCGCCGGGCACGCGCACCGCCGCGGTGCGGTTTTCATAGGCCCAGCAGATGCTCGTCGGTGCATGGGCGCCGGGCACCAGCCGGTCATAGGAATTGCCGTGCGGCGCGAACAGCAGGGTTGACCCGGGGATCGCCCGCAGGCACCCCGCGACCGCGTGCCGCAGCGCGTCAGAACCCCTGGGGCCGCCGTCATCGAAGATGTTGTCGCCCTGCGCGTCGAGGATCGAGAAATGCGTGTGCATCCCGTTGCCGGCGTAATCATCATAGGGTTTGGCCATGAAGCTGGCCGCGAAGCCGTGCTTGCGCGCCAGCCCGCGCACCAGCATCTTGAACAGCCAGGTATCGTCGGCCGCCTTCAGCGCGTCGGCCTGATGCACCAGGTTGATTTCGAACTGGCCCAGGCCGGCCTCGGAAATCGCGGTGTCGGCGGGAATGTCCATCGCCTCGCAGGCGTCGTAGAGATCGGTGAAGAACGTGTCGAACGCATCCAGCGCGCGCAGGGCCAGCGTATCGGCGCCGGGCCGGCGCTTGCCCGAGCGGGGCGAGGGCGGCACGCGCAGGCGGGTGCTGCTGTCGTCGATCATGTAGAATTCCAGCTCCGTGGCGACCACGGGGGTGAGGCCGAGCGCGCGGTAGCGGTTCATCACGCGGGCCAGCGCATGGCGCGGGTCGCCGTCAAAGGCGCGGCCGTCTTCGTGGAACATCCACAGCGGGAGCAGCGCCGTGGGCGCCTCGAGCCAGGGCATGGGCACGAAGCCGCGTTCGGTGGGGCGCAGCACCCCGTCTGGATCGCCGGCCTCGAACACCAGCGGGCTGTCTTCGATATCCTCGCCCCAGATGTCGAGGTTCAGCGCCGAGATCGGAAAGCGGGTGCCTTCGCTTTCGACCTTGCCGGCGAAACGGGTGGGGATGCGCTTGCCCCGCGGTTGACCGTTCAGATCAGAGGCCGCCACGCGGATCGTGCGGACCTCGGGGTGGGCCATCAGCCATTCGCTCATCTCAGAACCTGCGGTTTGAACCTGATGCGGGTGCGCGCGGCCTGTGGCAGATGCCGGTTCAGGCGGCGGTTCATCAGCCCGAACAGGGTGATGACGACCAGCGTCAGAAGGATGAAATACCCCGCCACGATCGGGTAGGGGATAAAGGGATTGAACGTCTTATCCGCGAAGTAGCTGGCATAGTAAAGGGCATCGCCCTTTTGCCGCCAGGCCGGGAAGCCCGAGAAATAGACCAGCGTGGTGGCGTGGAACAGAAAGATCGCCTCGTTGGTATAGGCGGGCCAGGCCAGCCGCAGCATCGTTGGCCAGATCACCCGGCGGAACTTGCTCCAGCCGGTCATGCCATAGGCGTCGGCGGCCTCGATATCGCCCTTCGGCACAGAGCGCAGGGCGCCGTAGAAGATCTCGGCGGAATAGGCGGCGGTGTTCAGGAACAGCACGATCAGCGCGCCCGCCCAGGCGCGGGTCAGCCAGCCGGTGCTGGCGGTCAGCGTGACGAAGCCCAGGTTCAGGTCGATGCCGTTTTTGGGCAGCAGCACGAAGCTTTCGTAGGCCAGGAAGAACTGGATGAACAGCGGCGAGCCGCGAAACAGGAAGATGAACCATTCGGCCGGTTTGCGGATCAGCCGGTGGTGGCTGTTTCTGGCCAGCGCCACGGCGGTGGCCAGGAAAAAGCCGAAGAACAGCGCAAGCGCGCCGAAATAGATATTCCAGATCAGGCCCGAGCCGATCAGCGTGACCTGCTCGCAGAGCGTGAAATCAGAGCGCGGCAGCAGGCGCTCTCCGACGCCGATGGAGCGGAAGGCATAGGCCTGAACGGTGTCCCAACAGCTCATGCGGGGGCCTTTCTCTGGGCTTCGCCGCCCATGGTGGCCTGCCCGTGCGAAAGGTTCCGTGTCAGCCGGCCCAGCAGGGCCTCGCTGATCCGGGTCAGGCCCAGATAGAACACCAGCAGCCCGAGGAAGTAGTAAAGCCGCCAGTCATCGTGCGGGTAGGCGTAGATCGTGGTTTTCGCCCCTCCCAGTTCCTTGGCCCAATAGACGATATCCTCGACCCCCAGCAGGAACAGCAGCGGCGTGGCCTTGATCAGGATCATCCACAGGTTCGACAGGCCGGGCAGCGCGTAGATCCACATCTGCGGCACGAGGATGCGCCAGAACGCCTGCCGATCGGACATGCCATAGGCCTCGGCGGTTTCCATCTGGGCGCGGGGCACGGCGCGCATCGCGCCATAGAGCACGTTGGCGGCAAAGGCGCCGAAGACCACGGCAAAGGCGAAGACGGCCATGAAGAACCCGTAGGTTTCATGCACCCATTGCGGGCTGGACGACAGCGGCAGCTTGGCCGCGGCGCAGACCACGAAATCATTGCCCTGGCGGATCGGTGCGTCCCAGTCGGGGCATCTGGCGTGATGGCGCAGCCATTCCAGACCCTGATCCATGGCGAAGGGCACGAACAGGAAGAAGGCGATATCGGGAATGCCGCGCACCATCGCGCTATAGGCCTTGCCGATCAGCCGCAGCGGAAGAAAGGGCGAGCGTGCCGCCATCGCCCCGCCGAAGCCGAAGGCCAGCGCGGCGGGCGCGGTGATCAGCAACAGCACCATCACGACCCCGAAGGAGCCGTAAAATGCCATATGCTTGCCATTGGTCAGATAGCAGGCGAACCAGGCAAGGCCATCAAGGCTGGATGGGTCTGAGCAATTGGAGAACATGCGGAAATGGCGGGGCCAGAGGCGGCCCCGCCGGCGCGGTCATCAGTAGGTCACGATGTCTTCGCCGAACCATTTGATGAGCATGGCGTTCAGCGTGCCGTCTTCTTTCATCGAGGTGATGGCGGCATCGAATTTCGCCTTCAGCTCGGTGTCGGATTCGCGCAGGCCGATGCCGATGCCGCCGCCCAGCGACACGTCGGTGCCGGCCCAGACAAGCTCGGATTCCGCGACGATCGGCGCCAGGTAATCCTTGTCGGCGAACACGGCGTCGGCCTCGCCGTTCTTGACGGCGGCGACGGATTCGTCGGGGGTGGCGAATTCCAGCAGCGTGGCGCCGGTTTCAGCGACATAGCCGGCCTGAATGGTGGCGGTCTGCGCGGCGATCACGCCGGCCTTCACATCCACGTCGCCGTCCAGCGCGGCATAGGCGGATGACGCGGGCGGATAGTAGTTCTGGGTGAAGTCGATCACCTCGTCGCGCTCGTCGGTGATGCTCATGCCGGCGATGATCGTGTCATAGTTGCCCGACACCAGGTTGGGGATGATGCTGTCCCACTCGTTGGTCACCCATTCACAGGTCAGTTCGGCGCGCGAGCACAGCTCGTCGCCCAGCTCGCGCTCGAACCCGTCGATCTCGCCGTCATCGTTGATGAAGTTATACGGAGGATAGGCGCCCTCGGTGCCCATGCGCACGGTCATGCCATGGCTTTCGGCCAGGGCCATGCCGGACGTCAGGGCGAGGGCCGCGGTGGTCAGGATCAGTTTTTTCATGGTGATACTCCCGTGTTGAGGTCTTGTTGTCGGTGTCAGGCAGAGACGGTGGCGCTGAGGAACTGGCGCAGGCGGTCGGTTTGCGGGTCGGCGAGGATCTCGGCGGGCGGGCCCTGTTCCTCGATCCGGCCCTGATGCAGGAACACGACATGGTCGGACACATCCGCCGCCATGCGCATGTCATGGGTGACGATGATCATCGTGCGCCCCTCGTCGGCCAGCGCGCGGATCACCTTGACCACCTCCTGCTCAAGCTCGGGGTCGAGCGCGGAGGTCGGTTCGTCGAACAGCAGGGCGCGGGGTTCCATGCACAGGGCGCGGGCGATGGCGGCGCGTTGTTGCTGGCCCCCCGAAAGCTGGGCCGGGTAGGCATCGCATTTGTCGCCGATCCCGACCTTGTCGAGCAGGGCGCGGGCGCGGGCCTCTACCTCATCGGGGGCGTGACCCAGCACGATCAGCGGCGCTTCCATCACGTTTTGCAGGATGGTCATATGGGCCCAGAGGTTGAACTGCTGGAACACCATCGACAGGTTGGTGCGGATGCGGATCACCTGTTTGCGGTCCGCCGGCTGGCGGCGCTGGCCTTCGCCGCGCCAGCGCACCGGCTCTCCGTCGAACAGGATTTCGCCCTTCTGGCTGTCTTCCAGCAGGTTGGCGCAGCGCAGAAGCGTGGATTTACCCGAGCCCGAAGAGCCGATGAGCGACACGACATCGCCCTTCTTCGCGGCGATGTCGACACCTTTGAGCACCTCCAGCGCGCCGAAGCTTTTGTGGAGGTTCCGGATTTCGATGACGGGCGGTGCTTTGGGGGTCACGAAGGGCCGCTTCTGTTGCTTTCAAGCGGGAATAAGGGCGTAAAAAAACGGCGAATGCAACGGCTCCTGGGCATATTACGTGTGGGAAAGCCTAAGAAACAGGCATGTCGGCAGGGTCGTGCCCGGGGCCGGGCGGTGTGGGAACGCCGATATAGGCCGAAAGAGGGATGCGGATCACGCCGGTGACGCCAAGCGCGGCGCGGTCCGCGGGGGGAAGGGCGGCGATGGCGGTGCGCAGCGCGCGCCGGTGCGGGGCCGGGTCTGTGCCTTTGGCGGCGACGAAGGCCTGGCCGGGGGCGGCCCCTGTGTGCCCGATCACCCGCAGCGCGCGCGCCGCCGGATCGTGCCGCAGCATCGCCCGCCAGCTTATGGCGTCGATCGCGGCGATATCGGCGCGGCCTTCGGCAATCTCGATGGCGCTTTGGCGGTGGGCGCCGGTGGCACGGGTGCGGCGAAAGCGGAAGCCCAGCTTCGCGGCGGCAAGCTGCGGCGCGGCCCAGCCGGAATGCGAAAGCGCCTCGTTATAGGCAAAGACCCGGTCGGCATAGGCGGGCAGATCGGTGCTGTCGCCCGCGCGCACCACGAAGAGGCTGCGGTAATGGCCCGGCGGCGTGTCCTCCAGCCCGTAGTCGGCGGTGGCGATCAGGGTCAGCCGGTCATGGAGCCGCGCGCGCAGCGGCAGGCCGCAGATCTGGCCCAGCACAAGCTGCGGGTGCTGCCAGCCCTGCCAGATATCCATGTCGCGGGTCAGGGTATCGGGCGCGGCCACGCCCTCGGCGCGCAGCGCGTCGCGGGTGAGCGCCCAGAATGTATCATGCGCGGCCGCGTTTTCGGGCCGGTCGTACATTGGCAGGGCGGCGATCATGTGCGCCGGGCTTCGACCCGCTGGCGGGCAAGGTTGCTGTCGCGGTCATTGACGCCCAGCAGATTGGCCACGAGCCGCAGCAGCGCGTCTTCCTCATGGTCGCGCACGCCATCGGCCAGCACCACATCCCACAGCGCCTCGATCACCGCTTCGCGTTCTTCATAGGCGACGGCATCCTTGATGGCGCGGGTGAAGCGGACGGTATCGGGCGCCTCTGATTCCAGCACTTCGGCGTCGCGGCGCAGGGCCACGGCCTCGAACGGGGACAGCCCGTAGCGGGTGGCCAGGATACGGTCGATGCGCGCCACCTCATCCTCGGCATAGTCGCCATCGGATTTCGCGACGCGCACGAGAAGCGCGGCAAGCGCAAAGCGGGCGTCGGCGCCGGCGAGGGGGGCGGGTTGCGGCTGGATCAGCCGCGAGAGGAAATCTGCGAACATGGGGCACATATATGCCGCGACACGGGCGGGGCCAAGGGGCCTTCAGCCCAGCGGCGGGGTGCGCTGGAAAATGATGTCGTCGATGGCGATGCCGCCGGGATCGGTGTTGGTGATCAGAATGCCGGCGATATCGGGGCGGTTGCCGGCGCGGCGCCAGCCAAGCGCCACC
This sequence comes from Actibacterium sp. EMB200-NS6, assembly GCF_001305615.1. GTDB lineage: Bacteria > Pseudomonadota > Alphaproteobacteria > Rhodobacterales > Rhodobacteraceae > Actibacterium_A > Actibacterium_A naphthalenivorans. The sequence goes on along the minus strand of NZ_CP010869.1, from coordinate 2,489,573 downwards.
ACGCCCGCCGCCGGGATGTGGCGCAGGGTGGCAAGGCGGCGGCCATCGCGGGCGAAGAAGGCGACCGTGACCGGGCCGGTTTCCGGCGCGGCACCCAACGGGGCGGGGTATTGCGCGTGCAGCCGCAGGCCGAGCGCGTATTGGTCATGGTCGAACAGGATGGCCACCGCGCCTTCGCCCCGCCCCGAGATCCGCGCGAACCCGTCGGACCCGAGCGGGAACAGCGCGTTGGAGCCGAAACCGCGATGAAAGGCGACGGCGAGGTTCTCGCCCGGCCGGCCGGGGCGCACCGTCAGCGGCGCGGCGGGGGCAGCCGCGTCGGGCAGGTCATGGGCGCTTGCGCCGGGCGCCAGCGACTGGCCGGCGAAACGCTCGCCCAGCCAGAGGCCGGGAAGGCGGAGGGCTTGGTCGAAGTTCAGCCCCGGCTCTGCCCGCCAGGGCAGGGTTTCGAAGGCGACGATCCCGTCAAGCTCGGCCCGCAGGGTGGCATAGCTTTCGGCGGCGATGTGTTGCGCGCGGGCGGGCAGGGCGAAGGCGGCGCAAAGGGCCAGGGCAAGACGCGGGAGGCGCAGGATCATGCGATCCCTTTCCGGTTTGCCGCCCCTTGCCCCGGCGCGCGCGCCGCGCGGTCAGGCGCGGGCGGCGGTGATCACACCAGCCGCTCCACCTCTTTGGCGGCGCGCACGAAATCGGCGAACAGCGGGTGCGGGGCGAAGGGTTTGGATTTCAGCTCGGGGTGGAACTGAACACCGATGAACCAGGGGTGATCCTTGACCTCGACAATCTCGGGCAGGCGGCCATCGGGGGACATGCCGGAAAAGCACAGGCCATGTTGCTCGAGACTTTCGCGGAATTTGGTGTCCACCTCGTAGCGGTGGCGGTGGCGTTCCTCGATCGAGGTGCAGCCATAGACCTGCGCCACTTTCGAGCCCTTGGTCAGCGAGGCGGTATAGGCGCCCAGGCGCATGGTGCCGCCCTTGTCGTCATCCAGCTTGCGGGCCACGGTATGGTTGCCCTTGACCCATTCCTTGAGGTGATAGACCACCGGGGTAAAACGTTTCCTGCCGGCCTCGTGGTCGAACTCCTCGGACCCCGCGTCGGCCATGCCGCCCAGATTGCGCGCGGCCTCGATCACCGCCATCTGCATGCCGAGGCAAATGCCCAGATAGGGGATCTTGCGTTCGCGCGCGAATTGCGCGGCCTTGATCTTGCCCTCGGTGCCGCGCTCGCCAAAGCCGCCGGGCACGAGGATGGCGTGGAACCCTTCCAGATAGGGCGCGGGATCTTCGCGTTCGAAGATCTCGGCGTCGATCCATTCGGATTTCACCCGCACCCGGTTGGCCATGCCGCCATGGGTCAGCGCCTCGGCGATCGATTTGTAGGCGTCTTCGAGCCGGGTGTATTTGCCGACGATCGCCACACGCACCTCGCCCTCGGCATTGACCAGCCTGTCCATCACGTCTTCCCAGCGCGACAGTTCGGGCCTGGGCGCGGGGCTGATCCGGAACGCATCCAGCACCGCCTGATCCAGCCCTTCGCGGTGATAGGCCAGCGGGGCCTCGTAGATGGTTTCCAGATCGGGGGCGGCGATCACCGCGTCCTTGCGCACGTTGCAGAACTGCGCGATCTTCTCGCGCTCTTTCTCGGGGATCGGGTGTTCCGAGCGCAGCAGCAGGATATCGGGCGCGATCCCGATCGAGCGCAGCTCCTTGACCGAATGCTGGGTCGGCTTCGTCTTCAGCTCTCCGGCCGAGGCGATATAGGGCAGCAGGGTCAGGTGCATGAAGATGCACTGGCCCAGCGGCTTGTCCTGGCTGAACTGGCGGATCGCTTCGAAGAAGGGCAGGCCCTCGATATCGCCGACGGTGCCGCCGATCTCGCAGAGCATGAAATCGACCTCATCCTCGCCGATCGAGATGAAATCCTTGATCTCGTCGGTGACGTGGGGGATCACCTGGATGGTCTTGCCGAGATAATCGCCGCGGCGCTCTTTCTCCAGCACGGTGGAATAGATGCGGCCGGAGCTGACGGAATCGGTGGCCCGCGCGGCAACGCCGGTGAAACGCTCGTAATGGCCAAGGTCGAGATCGGTTTCGGCGCCGTCATCGGTGACGAACACCTCGCCATGTTCGAAGGGCGACATCGTGCCGGGATCGACGTTCAGATAGGGATCAAGCTTGCGCAGCCGCACCGAAAAGCCGCGCGCCTGCAGCAGCGCGCCGAGCGCGGCAGAGGCAAGACCCTTGCCAAGTGAGGAGACAACGCCGCCCGTGATGAAAATGAAACGTGCCATATGGCTGGCATCCCCCGTGAATTGTCATGTTTCGGCTGTTCGATTCGGCCTTCGACAGCCGCAGCATCACGGGATTTAACGTATAACGGATTCGCGAACGCCCCGCAACCGCACCGCAAGATGCTGGGGCGAATTGTCCGCCCGAATCAATGTTTAGTGGTTTTTCTTACTCCGCGCGGGGCGGCAGAAGCGGTGCGTCGCTGGGTGTGGGCGGCAGAAGATCATCGGCCGGCGCGGTTTCCTGCTGCACCGCCGGGGCCGGGGCGCCCAGCCTGTCCAGCACCGAGGTGCCCGCCGATTTTTCCGCGGCGATGAAGGTCAGCACGATCGAGGTGACGATGAAGCCGGCGGCGAAGATCCAGGTCAGCTTGCCCAGGGCCGTGGCCGCGGCCCGGCCCGACATCACGCCGCCGCCACCGCCACCGCCGCCCATGCCCAGCCCGCCGCCTTCGGAGCGTTGCAGCAGCACGACCCCGATCAGGCAGAGCGCGAGGATCAGGTGGATGGTAAGGACGACGTTTTCCATGAGGCGCGGATCCGGGCTTTTGTTCGACGCGTCTATCTAGGCGCTTGGGGCGGGGCTCGCAACCCCTGTTGGCGGAAGGGGGGCCCGGCCGCCTCATTCATCCACGTCATCCACATCGGTCTGGCCCGAAAGGCGCCGGCGCACCCGGCTCCAGCTCAGGCCGATGCCCAGCACGGCGGAGGTGGCAAACAGGCCGAGCCACAGGTTGAGGCTGGGATTGTCCAGCGTCAGCACGCCCCAGTCGATCAGCACCCAGATCAGCGCGCCCACCAGCGCGGCGACCAGAAGCATGCCGAACGCCCCGATCGAGCGCAGCGTGGCGCGCAGGTAGATGATATAGCCGACCAGAAGCACCAGCCCCGTCAGCACCGCCAGCGGCAGGCTTTCGCGGTAGTTCTCCATCGCCCAGCGGGTGAAATTCCACCGCGTCGGGTTATAGGTGAGCGACAGCAACACAAAGGCGAACCCCCAGCGCAAAACGATACCGGACATCACACGCTTCTTTCTTTCGGCGCTTTGGTGGCGCACCTGCAGTGGCCTGTCCAGCCCCGGGGTGAATTTGGCGTTTGCGGGCCAGGGCGCGGGCGGCTATACGGGCGCGGGTTTTCCGCAAGTGCAAGGATCAGCTATGGCAAATGTCGTCGTCGTCGGCGCCCAGTGGGGCGACGAAGGAAAAGGCAAGATCGTCGACTGGCTCTCGGAGCGCGCAGATGTGATCGCGCGCTTTCAGGGCGGTCACAACGCCGGCCACACGCTGGTCATCGACGGCGAGGTGTTCAAACTGTCGCTGCTGCCCTCGGGCATCGTGCGCAAGGGCAAACGCTCTGTCATCGGCAACGGCGTGGTGCTGGACCCCTGGGCGCTGATTGACGAGATCGCGCGGCTGACCGCGCAGGGGGTGGAGATTTCGCCCGACAACCTGATGATCGCCGAGAACACGCCACTGATCCTGCCGGTGCATGGAGAGCTGGACCGGGCGCGCGAAAACCAGAACGCGGTGGCCAAGATCGGCACCACCGGGCGCGGCATCGGCCCGGCCTATGAAGATAAGGTCGGCCGGCGTACCGTTCGGGTGGCCGATCTGGCCGACAAGGCCACGCTGGAGCTGCGGGTGGACCGGCTGCTGGTGCATCACGATGCGCTGCGCCGCGGCCTCGGCCTGCCGGAGGTGGACCGCGCCGCGCTGCTGGCCCAGCTTGAAGAGGTGGCGCCGAAGATCCTGCCCTTCGCCGCGCCGGTCTGGAAGGTGCTGAACGAAGACCGCCGCGCCGGCAAGCGCATCCTGTTCGAAGGCGCGCAGGGCGCGCTGCTGGATGTTGATTTCGGAACCTATCCGTTTGTCACATCGTCCAACACCATGGCGGGCATGGCTGCCACCGGCACCGGTCTGGGGCCGGGGGCGGTGGATTTCGTGCTGGGCATCGTCAAGGCCTATACCACCCGCGTCGGCGAGGGCCCGTTCCCGACAGAGCTGGACGATGACAATGGTCAGCGCCTCGGCGAACGCGGGCGCGAATTCGGCACCGTGACCGGGCGCAAGCGCCGCTGCGGCTGGTTCGACGCGGTTCTGGTGCGCCAGACCTGCGCCACCTCGGGCGTGTCGGGCATCGCCCTGACCAAGCTCGATGTGCTCGACGGGTTCGACGAGCTGAAGATCTGCACCGGCTACGAGCTCGACGGCAGGATGCTGGATTATCTGCCGACCGCCGCCGATCAACAGGCCCGCGTGACACCGGTGTACGAAACGCTGGAAGGCTGGCCCGACAGCACGGCGGGCGCGCGCAGCTGGGCCGAACTGCCTGCCGCCGCGGTGAAATACGTGCGCCGGGTCGAAGAGTTGATCCAGTGTCCGGTGGCGCTGTTGTCGACCTCGCCCGAGCGGGACGACACCATCCTTGTCACCGACCCGTTCGCCGACTGATGGCGCTGTCCTACAAGGCGCGGCGGCGCTGGTCGCTGGTGATTCTGCTGATCGGGCTACCGCTCTATATCGTGCTGGCGGTGACGCTGGCGGGGTTGATCGACCGGCCGTCGGTTCTTGTGGAGCTGGCGATCTACGTGGGGCTGGGATTCCTGTGGATTCTGCCGTTCCGGTTCGTGTTTCGCGGCGTCGGCAAGGCAGACCCCGAGGCGCAAGATGCCGGGGCGAAAAAAAACGGGGCGGAAGACCCTTAGGTCTTCCGCCCCATACTCGTTACCCTTCACGGAACCGGGATATCTGGCCCGATCTTGCCCGCGCGCTCAAGACATAAAGCGCGAGGTTTTCGAAATGATGAACTGACCCCGTTTGACCCGTTCGAAAGGCCCCTCCCGAAGGTGCCGGCCAAACGCGCGCAGGCTGTCCTCGCGCGCGAATTCCTTGCCGCGCGGCGTGCTGGCCACAAGCTCCATCACCTGCGGCCGGGTAAAGATGTCGTCTTCGCGGGCACGCACCGCATAGGCGGCGGCGGCTTCGATCATGTCGGACAGATCCGTGGCCCCCATCCGCGCGGCGAAATCGGCAAAGCTTTCCTCGGCGGCGAAAATATTGCTGTCGTCCTGCTCCTCGACCACGGATTTCAGCGCCAGATTGCCGGTGCTGCCATGTTCCGGAGAATCGATGCGCTGTTCGGAAACCAGCACCAGCGGCGGCATCCGGTTGCCGCGGGCGCTGCGGCCGCCGGGGCGCACCACATGGGCCAGGTCTTCGCGGTAGGGGTGTTTTTCGGCCTCGGCCTCGGCCTCTCCGTTGCGGCCCGGGCGGGCCCGGCGTTCGGCCACGGTGGCGGCGACGGCGGCCTTGAGGTGGGCGATGGCGGTGCGGCGGCGGCGATGCTCGCTGCCTTCCATCTTGGTGTTGATCTCGTCGACGAGGCGCGAGACATCGGCCTCTTCGGGCTTTCGCTTGCCACCGGGCCGGATGCGGCGCGGCGTGGCAGGGCCCGAGCGGACGGCGTCACGCTCCACCTCGGCCAGTTCGGCCATCAGATCGGCCTCTTCCTCTGCCGACAGGGCGGGCTCGGGCAGATCGCCCGGCGCGGCACCGATATCGGGCGTTCCGGTTTCCAGATCTGCCGTATCACCGGGCGCGGCCTCGGGCAGCCCGGACGGGACAGACTGCAGATCGGTGCGCTTGATTTTCATGACGCGGGCGCGGGCGCGCTCCACCGCCCGGCGCGCGGTGTCAGAGCCGGGGCGGCGCGTGATGTCTTCGTCGGGGTCCACGACGGGCGTTTTCGCGATGGCGGGCTCGGCGGGTTCCTCGGCCTGCGGCTCCGGCTCGGTGGCCGCGATCTCCGGCTCGGCGGGCGCTTCCTCGGGGGCCTCGGGCTCGGCGGGCTCTTCGGGCACGGCGGCGAATTCCGCGGCGGGGATTTCTTCCTCGGCCGGTTCTTCTTCGGCGGCGGGCTCCGGTTCGGCAAGCTCTTGCGGCGCGGCTACGGGTTCGGGGGCGGGCTCGGCTTCCGCCTCTTCCTCATACTCCTCGGTCGCGGTGGCGCGCAGCACGCTGGCCAGGACCGGGTCGATCTCCGGCTCCGTCACGGCGGTTTCGGGCTCTGCCTCTTGTTCGGGCAAGACCAGGGGCTCGGCCTCGGCGGGCTCTTCGGCGATCGGTTCTTCGGCAATGGTGTCTTCGTCGGCGGTTTCTTCAACCGCCTCTTCGCGCGGGCTGTCTTCGATGATCGCGTCGGGCAGTTGCCCGGTCTCGTCGGCGGTGGCGCCCTCGAAGGCCGGGGATTCAGCGATCGGCTCTTCGACGGGTTCTTCCACCGGTTCTTCCACCGGTGCGGGGGCCATGACCGGGGCGGCGGGGGGCTGCGGAAGCTCCTCGTCTTCGACATAGGTTTCCGCCGGCTGCGCGAGGGGCGCCGCCGGGGCGGCGGTGCGCGCCGTGTCGACAGCGGCGCGGATGCGGGCAAGCTTGGCCGCGACCGAGCCGAGCTCCGGCGCGGCGGGGGCGGATGCCACGGGCGCGGGGGCTGCCGGCTCTGCCCGCGGCGCTTCGGGCCTTGGCGCTTCGGTTCGGGGCGTTTCGGGCATGGGGGCTTCGGCCACGGCCGGGGTGGCGGGGTCGGCGGCGGGCGTGTGCTGGCCATCGGCGGCCCGCAGCAGGATACCGCCATCATGCAGGCTGGCATCGACGCGGCGCCGGATCTCGCGCTCGGCGATGCGTTGCAGCATGTCCGCATCCGGCGTCGCGGGTTCGGCGCCGAAGTAACGGTCTTCCGCGGCGAGATCCCGGAAATACTCGGCGATCGCCTTCATCGTGCCGAACGAATCTTCGAATCCTTCGAGGGTGCAGGAAAATGTCCCGTAGGAAACCGTAAGAATTTTATTTGCACCGACCATCGGCAGGCTCGCCTTCTAACATTACCAGCAGCACCATGTTTACCATAGGCCGTTTCCAGAAATTGAACAGAAAGGAGATTTTTGGGGGGATTAATGGTGTTGGAATTGTGGTCTTAATCGTTCTGACGCAGATATTGCCACATGAAAGCCATGATTGTCCAAACTTCTGAACCAGTCGCGCTGATCGGCGGGGGCGCAGTCGCGCCAGCCGATCTGGCGGAAGTCTTAACGCGCGCGCCGGTTCTCGTGGCTGCGGATGGCGGGGCCGACCGTGCGCTTGCCGCGGGGCGCATGCCCGATGCGGTTGTCGGTGACATGGATTCCATCTCCGAGGCCGCCCGTGCCGCCATTCCCGCGGCGCGGCTGCATTGCGTACCGGAACAGGAGAGCACCGATTTCGACAAGTGTCTGCGGATGATAGAAGCGCCGCTGATCTTCGGGCTGGGGTTTCTCGGGCCGCGGCTGGACCATCAGCTTGCGGTGCTGACCGGGCTGACCCGGCAGACGGAAAAGCGCTGCATCCTGATCGGCGAGCACGACATCGCCTTTCTGTGCCCGCCGCGCCTGGCGATCACGCTGGAGCCGGGCACGCGGGTGTCGCTGTTTCCGATGGGTCCCGTCACCGGGCAGAGCCGGGGGCTGAAATGGCCGATCGACGGTATCGGCTTTGCGCCCGACGGGCGGATCGGCACGTCGAACGAGGCGACGGGCGGCGCCGTCGAGCTGACGGTGGCGGCGCCGCGCATGGTTGTGATCCTGCCCCGCGCGGCGCTGGCGGCCGCGGCCGGGGCATTGTCGGGCTGAACGCGCCGCCAAAACCGCGTGCGGGGCCGGGAATGGGCCTTTTTGCCCCTCGCGGCCAACGGACAGTTCTCCTATAACACCGGGGAGCCATAAAGGAGACCAGCCATGAGCGGAGAGCTTTCCCCGATCGACAAGGCCAAATTCGTCGCCGCCAAGCGCGCGGTCGATTTTGTCGAAGACGGTATGCGCGTGGGCCTTGGCACCGGTTCGACCGCGGCCTGGATGGTGCGGTGTCTGGGCGAGCTGGTGCGCGAGGACGGAATGCAGATCAAGGGTGTGCCGACATCGACGCGCACCGCCGAACTTGCCCGCCAGGTCGGGATCGAGGTGATTTCGCTGGACGAGGCGAAATGGCTGGATCTGACCATCGACGGCGCCGACGAGTTCGACGCCAACCTGAACCTGATCAAGGGCGGCGGCGGCGCGTTGCTGCAGGAAAAGATCGTGGCCACGGCCAGCGACCAGATGATCGTGATCGCCGACGTGGCCAAGGAGGTGGCGCAGCTTGGCGCCTTCCCGCTGCCGGTCGAGGTGATCCCGTTCGGCTGGCAGACCTCCAAGGCGCTGATCGAGGAGACGCTGATCAACCTCGATGTTCTGGGCCGCGACACCACGCTGCGGATGAACGGCGATGCGCCTTTCGTGACCGATGAGGGCAATTACCTGCTGGACATGCACCTGAGCCGCATCGGCAACGTGCGCCAGCTTGCGCTGGTGATCAACCAGATCCCCGGCGTGGTCGAGAACGGCCTGTTCATAGATATCTGCGATGTCGTGGTGATCGGCCATGGCGACGGCAAGGTCGAGGTGCGCGACATCAACACCGGCACGGTCGAGGAAGACAAGATCGACTTTCTGGAAAACGACAATCTGTTCGCAGATTTCTGACGGCGCGGGGCAGCATGAGTTTTGACTTTGATCTATTCGTGATCGGCGGCGGGTCCGGCGGTGTGCGGGCGGCGCGTCTGGCGGCGTCCGAGGGCGGGGCGAAGGTGGGCCTGGCCGAGGAATACCGGATGGGCGGCACCTGTGTCATCCGTGGCTGCGTGCCGAAGAAGCTGATGGTCTTCGCCTCGGGCTATTCCGGCGGGTTCGAGGATGCGCGCGCCTATGGCTGGGATGTGACGGCCGGCGGCTTTGACTGGCCGCTGTTCAAGGGCAAGCTGCATGCGGAGCTTGACCGGCTGGAGGGCATCTATCGCACCAATCTGGACAAGGCCGGGGTGGAGATTTTCGACACCCGCGCCGTGCTCGAGGATGCGCATACGGTGAAGCTGGCCACCGGGCAGCGTTTCACCGCCAAGCACATTCTGGTCGCCGTCGGCGGCCGGCCCTTCGTGCCCGACATGCCGGGGGCCGAGCATGTGATCACCTCCAACGACATCTTCCATCTGGAGGCATTGCCCAGGGATATCCTGATCGTCGGCGGCGGTTTCATCGCCTGCGAATTTGCCTGCATCCTGAACGGGTTGGGCGTGGCGGTGACGCAATATTATCGCGGCGCGCAGATCCTGCGCGGCTTTGACGACGAGGCGCGCGGCCATGTGGCCGAGCTGATGCGCGAGCGGGGGGTGAACCTGCATGTCGGCACCGATGTGATCGAGATGAAGCCGGTCGAGGGCGGGATCTGGGTGAAATCCACCGACGGGCGCGAACATGTCTATGAAAAGGTGATGTATGCCACCGGCCGCGTGCCCAACACGGGCGGGCTGGGGCTGGAAGAGGCGGGCGTGAAGATCGGCCGCGGCGGCGCGGTGGAGGTGGATGACTATTCGCAGACCGTCGTGCCTTCGGTCTATGCGGTGGGCGACGTGACCAACCGCATCAACCTGACCCCGGTGGCGATCCGCGAGGGCGCGGCCTTTGTCGAAACCGTGTTCAAGGGCAACCCGACCAAGCCCGACCATGATCTGGTGGCCAGCGCCGTGTTCACCCAGCCCGAGCTTGGCACCGTCGGCCTGACCGAGGAACAGGCCGCCGAGCAGGAGGCGATCGAGGTCTACAGCACCTCGTTCCGGGCGATGCAGTCGCTCTTTGCCGGGCGGCCCGACCGGGTGATGATGAAGCTGATCGTCAGCAAGGCCAGCCGCAAGGTTCTGGGCTGTCATATCGTCGCGGATCATGCGGGCGAGCTGATCCAGCTGGCGGCGGTCGCGCTGAAGATGGGCGCGACGAAAGAGGATTTCGACCGGACCGTGGCGGTGCATCCGACCATGTCGGAAGAGCTTGTAACGATGAAGGCGCCGGTGCGCACGGCTTGATATCCGTACCGGTTTGACCACTTAGGAAGGCATGACGTGACAATACGAGAAGAGGGTGTGAGCTGAATGGCTGGTAACAACGGAGGCCCCTGGGGAGGGGGCGGCTCGAACAAGGGCGGCGGCAATCGCGGCAATGACGGGCGTGGTTCCGGCAGTGGCGGCGAGGGCCCCCAGATTCCCGAAATCGACGAATTGATGAAAAAAGGGCAGGAACAGCTTCGCGTTCTGATGGGCGGGCGCGGCGGCAAGGGTGGCCGCCCGGGCGGCGGTGGGTCCGGTGGGCCGGCCTTCACCCGCGGCACGTTCGCGCTGGCCGCGCTGGCGGCGGTCGTGCTTTGGGCGCTGGCCTCTTTCTATACGGTGAAGCCGGAAGAGCAGTCGGTGGAACTGTTCCTTGGCAAATATTCCCAGACCGGCAATCCCGGCCTGAATTTCGCGCCCTGGCCGCTGGTCAGCGCCGAGGTCATTCCGGTGACCCGCGAACAGACAGAGGATATCGGCGTGGGCCGCGCCGGCGGCGATGCCGGGCTGATGCTGACCGGCGACGAGAATATCGTGGATATCGATTTCCAGGTGGTCTGGAACATCAACGATCCGGCGCAGTTCCTGTTCAACCTGCGTGACCCGCAGCAGACGATCCGCGCCGTTTCTGAATCGGCGATGCGCGAGATCATCGCCCAGTCGGAGCTGGCGCCGATCCTCAATCGCGACCGAGGCTCGATCGCGGCCCGGCTGCAGGATCTGATCCAGCAGACGCTCGACAGCTATGACAGCGGCATGAACGTGGTACGCGTGAACTTCGACAAGGCCGATCCGCCGCGCGAGGTGATCGACAGTTTCCGCGAAGTGCAGGCCGCCGAGCAGGAGCGTGACCGGCTTGAGAAACAGGCCGACGCCTATGCCAACCGGGTGGTTGCCGGCGCCCGCGGTGAAGCCGCGCAGGTGCTGGAAGAGGCCGAAGGCTATCGCGCCCGCGTGGTCAACGAGGCCCAGGGTGAGGCGAGCCGGTTCTCCGCCGTGCTCGAGGAATACAAGAAGGCGCCGGATGTGACGCGCAAGCGGCTTTATCTGGAAACACTGGAAGAGGTTCTTGGCCGCGTGGACAAGGTGATCATCGACGAAAGCAGCGGCAGCAGCGGTGTGGTGCCCTATCTGCCGCTGAACGAGTTGCGCCGCCCGGCAGAGGGGAACTGAGGCATGAAAAAGACAACTTACATTCTGCCCATCGTGGTGATCGCCATCGTGGTGTTCCTGTCGTCGGTCTTCATCGTGGACGAGCGTGAAAAGGCGCTGGTGCTGCAGTTCGGCCAGGTGCGCGACGTAAAGGAAGAGCCGGGTCTGGCCTTCAAGATCCCGCTGATCCAGGAGGTCGTGCGCTATGACGACCGGATCCTGAGCCGTGACATCGACCCGCTGGAAGTAACGCCGCTCGATGATCGCCGGCTCGTGGTCGACGCCTTCGCGCGGTTCCGCATCGCCGATGTGGTGCGGTTCCGTCAGGCGGTCGGCGCGGGCGGCATCCGTTCGGCCGAGGACCGGCTCGACAGGGTGCTGCGCGCCGCCACGCGCGAGGTGCTGGGCTCTGTCAGCTCCAATGACATCCTGTCGTCGGACCGGGCCGCGCTGATGCTGCGCATCCGCAACGCCGCGATTTCCGAGGCCAGCAATCTGGGGCTGGAGATCGTCGATGTACGGCTCAAGCGCACCGATCTGCCCGAACAAAATCTGGAAGCCACCTTTGCCCGGATGCGGGCCGAGCGCGAGCGCGAGGCGGCCGATGAGATCGCGCGCGGCGAAGAAGCGGCGCAGCGGGTGCGTGCCCAGGCCGACCGGACGGTGGTGGAGCTTGTCTCCGACGCCAACCGCCAGGCCGAGATCGCGCGCGGTGAAGCCGACGCCGAGCGGAACGGGATCTTCGCCACCGCTTATGGCGCGGATACCGAGTTCTTCGAATTCTACCGCTCGCTCGAGGCTTATTCGCGCTCGTTGCAGGGCGGCAATTCGACGATGGTGCTGTCGCCCGACAGCGAATTCTTCGATTACCTGAAGAACGCGCAGGGGCGGTGATGCCGATCCTGCTGCTGGCCATCGGGCTGGTACTGGTTGTGGAGGGGCTGGTGTTCGCACTGGCCCCTTCGCGTCTGGAGGATCTGCTCGCGGTGCTGAAAACCCTGCCGCTTGATGCCCGCCGGGCGCTCGGGCTGGGCGCGGTGGCGCTGGGGGTCGGGCTGGTTTGGCTTGCAAAAGCGCTTGGCGCCTGAAACGCTTGGCCCGGGCTGCGAATATGCTTCACATCCATGTGACAGCGCGTGACGGGCTTTGAGTTGAATGTCGGGGCCCCTATCTAAAGGATCAGGACACCCGGGCCGGGTGATTTCCCCGCCCCAACCAGGATCATACGAGGAGGAACTCCCATTGACATCCCAGGCCATGACACTTTCCGCCCGGACGGACGCGGCGCCGCTGCGCGCGCTCTGGGCGCTGATACTGGGCCTCGCGCTGGTGATGGCCCAGGGCATATCGGCGCAGGCGCGCGGCGTGCCCGAAAGCTTCGCCGACCTGGCCGAACAGGTCAGCCCGGCGGTGGTGAACATCACCACATCGACCACGGTTGCCGTTTCCACCGGGCCCGGCCCGCAGCTTCCCGAAGGCTCTCCCTTTGAGGATTTCTTTCGTGATTTCATGAACCCCGAGGGCGAGGGCAACCAGCAGCGCCAGCGCCGCAGCCAGGCGCTCGGCTCCGGCTTCGTGATTTCCGAGGATGGCTATATCGTCACCAACAACCACGTGATCGAAAAGGCCGACGAGATCGAGGTGGAGTTCTTTTCCGGCAAGACGCTGGAGGCCAAGGTGATCGGCACCGACCCCAACACCGATATCGCCCTGCTGAAGGTGGAAAGCGATACGCCGCTGCCCTTCGTGCCCTTCGGCAACAGCGATGTGATGCGCGTTGGCGACTGGGTGATGGCGGTGGGCAACCCGCTGGGGCAGGGCTTTTCGGTCTCCGCCGGCATCGTATCGGCCCGCAACCGGGCGCTGAGCGGCACCTATGACGATTTCATCCAGACCGACGCGGCGATCAACCGGGGCAACTCGGGCGGGCCGCTTTTCAACATGGCCGGAGAGGTCGTGGGGGTGAACACCGCGATCCTGTCGCCCAACGGCGGCTCGATCGGCATCGGCTTTTCGATGGCGTCCAACGTGGTCAACAATGTGGTCGGGCAGCTGAAGGAATTCGGCGAAACCCGGCGCGGCTGGCTGGGCGTGCGCATTCAGGACGTGACGCCGGATGTGGCAGAGGCCATCGGCCTGGAAGAGGCGCGGGGCGCGCTGGTGACGGATGTGCCCGAGGGCCCGGCCGCCGAGGGCGGCATGCAGTCGGGTGACGTCATCCTGTCGTTCGACGGGGTGGATGTGGCCGACACGCGTGAGCTGGTGCGCATCGTCGGCAGCTCGCCCGTGGGCAAGGCCGTGCGCGTCGTGGTGTTCCGCGATGGCGGCACCCAGACGCTGAAGGTGACGCTGGGCCGCCGTGAAACGGCCGAGGGCGCGGTGCCCGCCGTCGCCTCGCCGGCGCCCGAGGCCCCGGTCGAGAAGCAGATGCTGGGCCTGACCCTGACCCCGCTGACCGACGAGATGCGCGAGCAGCTGGAGCTGGGCGCGGGTGACGGGCTGGTGGTGACCAATGTCGACGAGATGAGCGAGGCCTATGAAAAGGGTCTGCGCGCGGGCGACGTGATCACCGAGGCCGGTCAGCAGAAGGTGACCAGCGCCGATGATCTGGAGGCCCGGATCACCGAGGCGAAGGAGGCCGGGCGCAAATCGCTTTTGCTGCTGATCCGCCGTCAGGGCGCGCCGCGCTTTGTGGCGCTGTCGCTGGAAGAGTGATCTTTCGCCCCGGAAACAGCAAAGGGCGCCCGCCGGGGCGCCCTTTTTGCGTTGCGGCTCAGCCGTCCGCGCCGGGCCTGGGATAGGCGATCAGCCCCAGTTTGCGCGCCGTGGAGAGCGACAGGGTGGCGCTGTCGAGCCCAAGCGTGGCCTGGTATGTCCGCACCGCGCGGCGCGTGGCGGGATCCATCGTTCCGGTAACCGGGCCTTGGTACACCCCGCGCGCGGCCAGCGCCCGCTGCAGCGTGGCGGTGAACTCTGCCGTCATCTGCGCGGCGCAGGGGGTTTCAAACCAGATCTCCTGGCGCGGGGTGACGATGCGCTGATGGGTTTCGGTGCGGTAATGCGCGGGCGCGCTGATGGCGCCTTCGGCATCGCGCCGGGCCGGTTGCTGCAGCACATGGTCCGTCACGGTTTCGATCACCGCCGGCGTCACATGCTTGCCCCAGCAGGTGCCGGGGGCGGCGCCGGGCGGCGCGTGATCGGGCGGTGTGGCCAGCGGCTGTTCGGCCAGCCGCGCGACGTCGGCCACCGGCGCGGTGTCCTGGCAGGCGGCGAGGCCGAGCGCGGCGAGGCCGGTCAGAAGAAGGTTTCGGATCATGTCTGCTCGTCCGGGGGCTTGGGGCCCTGATGTTCTTGGCGGCACAATAGCCTGTTTCGCGCCGTCGTGAAAGGCTGCTGGCCGGCCGGGCGGGCGCGGAATTTCGACCCGCCCGCGCAGGGGCCGCCACGGGCACTGGAAAACCGCGCGAACTTGGCCTATTGGGGCAGGGAACGACCCGATCAGACAGATGAGGACAGGTATGGCGAAGATCACCTATATCGAGCATGACGGAACCGAGCATACGGTGGATGTTCCCACCGGTATGACCGTGATGGAAGGCGCGCGGGACAACAACATTCCCGGCATCGACGCCGATTGCGGCGGCGCCTGCGCCTGCTCGACCTGCCATGCCTATATCGCGCCTGACTGGGTGGAAAAATTGCCGAAGATGGAGGCGATGGAAGAGGACATGCTCGATTTCGCCTATGCGCCCGATCCGGCCCGTTCGCGCCTGACCTGCCAGATCAAGGTGTCCGACGATCTGGACGGGCTGGTCGTCAACCTGCCCGAAAAGCAGATCTGAACCGATGCTGCGGGCGGCGCTTGCGCTCTCGCTCCTGGCGGCCGGGGCTGCGCGGGGCGAGATCGTGTCGGCCCGCTTCGGCGATCCCACCACGCGCTATGATCATGCCGTTCTGGGCGATGCCATCGAATACGGCACGCTGGAGCTGTGGCTGAAGGGCGGGCAGGGGCGGCGCATCGTGCTGCCCGAAACCCGCGTGTTCGAGGATCTCGCGCCACGTCTGGCCGATCTGGATGGGGACGGCGCGCCCGAGGTGATCGTGGTGGAAACCGACCTGTCGCGCGGCGCGCGGCTGAGCGTCTATGGCGCCGGGGGGCTGATCGCGGCGACGCCGTTCATCGGCCGGGCGCATCGCTGGCTGGCGCCTGTCGGCGCGGCGGATCTGGACGGTGACGGGTTTGCCGAAATCGCCTATGTCGACCGGCCCCATCTGGCAAGGCTGCTGCGGGTCTGGCGGTTTCGCGACGGCGCGCTGACGCTGGTGGCCGAGGCGGGCGGGCTGACCAACCACCGGATCGGGCAGGATGTGATTTCGGGCGGGATCCGCGATTGCGGCGACGGGCCCGAGATGGTGACCGCGAGCGCCGACTGGAGCCGGGTGATGGCAACGCGGCTGCAGGGTGGCGCGCTGGTATCGCGCGACATCGGGGCGCATGATGGCCCCGAGGCCTTTGCCGCGGCGATGGGCTGCGCCTCTTAGGTGTTCAGAGGTCGCGCAGGGCGTACCAGTAATAGGCCGGGTGCAGCAGGGCACGGCGTAGCGGACCCAGCGGGAAGCGGCGCAGCGGTGCCCGCATCAGCGCCGGAAAGGCGCGGCCGGGCGCGCGTCCGGCGGCCAGATCGGCCATCAGCGCGCCGCTGTAGGTGGCCATCGCCACGCCGTTGCCGTGATAGGCCAGCGCGGTAAAGGCATCGGGCCAGTCGCCCAAGGGCCCGACATAGGGCGCCAGATCACGCGCCATGCACACCAGCCCGGCCCAGAAATGCGGCGTTTCGACATGCGCCCAGGCCGGGAACATCCGTTCGAAATCGCGGCGGATCTCGGTCTTCATCCACTCGAGCGCGGCCGGCGAGCTGCGCACCCCGCCGCGCATCCCGAACAGAAAGCGGCGGTTCGGCATCAGCCGGAAGTAATGCAGCAGGTTGCGCGTGTCATAGGCCATCTGATCGGTGGTCCAGCCCTGATCGCGCAGTTCGGCCCCGGTCAGCTCACGCGTGACCAGAACGCTGGACTGAAGCGGCAGATAGCGCCCTGACAGCCACGGCGGCAGATCATCGCTGCTGTAGCCGTTGGTGGCCAGCAACAGCTTGCGCGCCCGCAGCCTGCCGCGCGGGGTGTTCAGAACATAGCCGCCCCCGGCCTGCCGCTCGATCCCCGTGACGGGAGAGCGGGCGTGGATGCGCGCCCCTTCGGTCACCGCCGCGCGGGCCAGCCCCTGCGCGTATTTCATCGGGTTGAGTGCAAAGCCGATCGGTACCGTCATCCCGCCGTGAAAGGCTGGCCCGGCCATGCCGCGATCGGCAAGCTCCTCGCGCGGGATAAGCCGGGGGGTGACGCCATAGCTGGCCTGCACATGCGGCGCCTCGGCGCGCAGGGCCCGCATGTCGCGCGGGCGGTGGGCCAGGATGGTTTCGCCTTCGGAATGGCGGTCGGCATCTATGCCGTAGCGATCGAGGATCTCGGCGACGCTGTCGATCGCGCCGGTCTGGGCGGCGTGAAACAGGGCCAGGTCCTGCGCGCCGAAGCGCCGGGCAAGGGCCGCGTCACTGGCCTTGGCGCCGCCAAGGCAGGCAAAGCCGCCGTTGCGCCCCGATGCGCCCCAGCCGGGCTCTTCGGCCTCCAGCACGGTGACGTCGGCGCCATGATCACGCGCCAGGTGCAGGGCGGCGGAGAGGCCGGTATAGCCGGCGCCCACGATCGCGAAATCGCAACCCGTCTCGCCCTGGGCGGGCGGATAGGGGGCGGACGTGGCGGTGGTGCGCCAATAGCTCTCTTGCACCGACGCGTCGGAATAGGCCCCGGCCTCGTACAGCCGTTTCACGCGGGCACCTTGCGGGTGGTTCGGGGGCGGGGCTTCATTGCTGCTGCGCGGCCTGCTCGTCGCGGGTCATCCGCGCGATCCGTGTCTTGGAAATCAGCGAGGCGGCGATCACGCCGACGGCGACAATCCCGATCATGATCGTCGAGAGCGCGTTGATCTCGGGGCTCACGCCCAGGCGCACGGCGCTGAATATCTTGATCGGCAGCGTGGTCGAAGAGGGGCCCGAGGTGAAGGAGGCGATCACCAGATCATCAAGCGACAGGGTGAAGGCCAGCAACCAGCCCGAGATCACCGCCGGCGCGATCATCGGCAGCGTGACGCTCATGAATGCGTCGAACGGGGTGCAGCCCAGGTCAAGCGCCGCCTCCTCCAGCGATCTGTCGAAGGCGACAAGCCGCGACGAGACCACGACCGATACGTAGCACATCGAAAACGTGGTATGGGCCAGCACGATGGTGATCACGCCGCGATCGAGCCCCACGGCGATGAACAACAGCAGCAGCGACAGGCCGGTGATCACCTCGGGCATCACCAGCGGCGCGTAGATCATGCCGGAAAACAGGGTGCGGCCGGCGAACCGCCCGCCACGCACCAGCACATAGGCCGCCATCGTGCCCAGCACCGTGGCGATGCTGGAAGAGATCACGGCCACCTTCAGTGTCACCCATGCGGCATCCAGGAAGGCTTCGTTGCGAAGCAGTTCGCCATACCATTTGGTCGAGAAACCGGCCCAGACGGTGACGAGCTTGGAGGCGTTGAAGCTGTAGATCACCAGAATGATCATCGGCATGTAGAGAAAGGCAAAGCCAAGCGTCAGCGACGTCGCGTTGAACCAGCTGAAACGGCGGATCATTGTTCAAGCTCCCTCTGGCGCTGCTCGTTGCGCTGGAACAGGATGATCGGGATCACCAGGATCAGCAGCAGGATCACCGCCACGGCCGAGGCCACCGGCCAGTCGCGGTTGGAGAAGAACTCTTCCCACAGCACCTTGCCGATCATCAGCGTGCGTGACCCGCCCAGGATCGAGGGGATGACGAATTCGCCGATGGCCGGGATGAAGACGAGAAAACACCCCGCGATCACACCCGATCTGGAAAGCGGCGCGGTGATCAGCCAGAAGGCTTCGGTGCGCGAACAGCCCAGATCCTCGGCCGCCTCGAGCAGCGAGACATCCAGCTTTTCAAGCGTGGCATAGATCGGCAGGATCATGAACGGCAGGTAGGTATAGACGATACCGATATAGACCGCCCAGTTGGTGTTGAGGATGATCAACGGTTCCGAGGTGAGGCCGGCCCATTGCAGGAACTGGTTGAGGAACCCTTCCTGGCTGAGGATGCCCATCCAGGAATAGACCCGGATCAGGAAGCTGGTCCAGAACGGCAGGATCACCAGCATCATCAGGGTGGGGCGCCATTCCTGCGGCGCCCGGGCCATGCCATAGGCGATGGGATAGCCGACCACGAGCGTCACCAGCGTCGAGATCAGGGCGATCTTCAGGCTGGAAAGATAGGCTTTCCAGTAAAGATCATCCTGCGTCAGGAACACGAAATTCTCGAAATCGAGCGCGCCGAAGAAGTCCTTGATCCCGGCCCATCCGGCGGAAAGATCAAGCGTGGGGGTATAGGGCGGGATCGACAGGGCCGTGTCCGACAGCGCGATTTTCAGCACGATCAGAAACGGCACCAGAAACAGCGCCAGCAGCCAGCCATAGGGCACCAGCACCAGAAGGAAGCGGCGGAAGTTCATCGCGCGGCCCCCTTCATTGTGTCAGCACGATGCCGGCTGTGTCGGTCCAGGACAGCCAGACCGTATCTTCCCAGGTGAAATCACGCCGTTCGATCCGGCGGCTGTTGGTCATCTGGGCCGAGATCATGTGGCCGGACGGCAGCTGGACATGATAGGTCGAGATATTGCCCAGATAGGCGATGTCGATGATCTTGCCCTGCACCACATTGGCCCTGTCGTCGGGGCGTTCGGCGGAAACGGCGATCTTTTCGGGGCGCACCGCATAGGAGACGCGGGTGCCTTCGGTCAGGCCGCCGTTCGCCTCGGCCCGGATCGGCGCCTCGCCCTCGGTCCAGTCGATCAGCACCTTGCCCGGCTCCTGCGGCCGAAGGTTGCCTTCGATGATGTTCACGTCACCGATGAAGTCTGCCACGTAAACCGAGTTGGGGGCTTCATAAATCCGGTCGGGCGTGGCTACCTGCATCAGCTTGCCATTGTCCATCACCGCCACGCGGCTGGCGACGGTCATCGCCTCTTCCTGATCGTGGGTCACGATCACGAAGGTGGTGCCGGTCTTTTCCTGAATGTCCATCAGCTCGAACTGGGTATCGTTGCGCAGCTTCTTGTCGAGCGCGCCCAGCGGCTCGTCGAGCAGCAGCAGTTTGGGCGCCTTGGCCAGAGACCGGGCCAGCGCCACGCGCTGACGCTGACCGCCGGAAATCTGATGCGGCTTGCGGCGGGCGAATTTCTCCAGCCGGGTCAGGCGCAGCATTTCCTGCACGCGGCCGTCGATCTCGGACTTGGGCATCGGCGAACGCTTCAGCCCGAAGGCGATATTGTCATAGACCGACAGATGCGGGAACAGCGCATAGCTCTGGAACATCATGTTCACCGGGCGCTTGTTCGGCGGCACCGGGGCGATGTTCACGTCATCCAGCCAGACGGTGCCTTCGGAGGGCGGATCGAACCCGGCGAGGATCCGCATGATCGTGGTCTTGCCGCAGCCCGACGGGCCCAGAAGGGCGAAGAACTCACGCTCGTAGATATGCAGATCGAGATTGTCGACAGCGGTGAAATCGCCGAACCTTTTGGTCACGCCCTCGAACCGGATCAGCGGTTTCTTGGTCGGGTCGTCCCAGGGAGCGAAGACGGAACTGCTCGGGGATTGCGCCATAGGCCATCCTTGAAAGAGGGGAAGGCCCGCACCGGCCGGCGGTGCGGGCAAGGGGATCAGATCAGGTGCCGGATTTGATCTTGGTCCAGAGCCGGGTAACGACCCGCTGCACCTTCGGATCGTAAGGTGTTGTGATGTAGAGGTTTTTCAGCGTTTCCGCGTCAGGGTAGATCGCCGGGTCGCCGATCACGTCCTCTTCGAGGAATTCCTGCGAGGCGACGTTGCCGTTGGCATAATAAACATAGTTCGACGCCGCGGCCATGTTATGGGCGTCCAGGATGAAGTTCAGGAACGTGTGGGCCGCGTCGGGGTTCGGCGCGTCGACGGGAATGGCCATCTGGTCGAACCACATCAGCGCGCCCTCGGACGGGGCGTTATAGGCGATCTCGACGCCGTTGTCGGCCTCGTCGGCCCGGTCGCGCGCCTGAAGGATGTCACCCGACCAGCCCACGGCCACGCAGATGTCGCCATTGGCCAGCGCGTTGATGTATTCGGAGTTGTGAAACTTTTGCACATAGGGGCGCACGGCGCCCAGCACGGCCTCGGTCCGGGCGATGACCTCGGGGTCGTGGCTGTCGGGATTTTCGCCCAGATAGGCCAGCGCGGCGGGGATCATCTCTGTCGGGGCATCAAGGAAATGTACGCCGCAGGCGGCCAGCTTTTCCATGTTCGCCGGGTTGAACACCAGCTCCAGCGATCCGATCGGGGCGTCTTCGCCCAGAATCTCGGCGACCTTGGCGACGTTCACGCCGATGCCGGTGGTGCCCCACATGTAGTTGATCGAATAGGCGTTGCCGGGGTCATAGGTGGCGGTACGCTCCTGGATCACGTCCCACAGGTTGACGGCGTTCGGCAGTTTGGAAAAATCCAGCGGCTGAAATGCGCCGGCTGAAATCTGGCGCTGCAGGAACGACCCGGTCGGCACCACGACATCATAGCCCGAGCCGCCGGCCAGCATCTTGGTTTCCAGAACCTCGTTGGAATCGAACACGTCATAGACCAGCTTGATCCCGGTCTCTTCCTCGAATTTCGTCAGCAGCTCTTCGTCGATATAGTCGGACCAGTTGTAAACGTGGACCTCTTCCGCGCCGGCGGCCGTGACACAGGCGGCGAGCGCGGCGGCCAGCGGTATCCATGTGGATTTCATATTTTAGGTGCTCCCGTTGGTTTGCAGAGAGTCGCGTGCCCTCACATTGATAATTTGATCAAACGCCGCCGCTATTGCAATATGGTATTTGATCGGACTCCGGGCAGACAACTCGGCTGCGCCGGGCGATGCGGCGGGGTGAAAGGCATTAAAGACTTGGATCAGGCATTTGAAAAGCTTCCGGCCCATGAATTGGTCTATCGCAGCATCCGCGAGATGATTCTGTTCGGAGAGCTGGCACCGGGCCAGTCGGTGACGATTCAGGGGCTGGTCTCGGTTCTGGGGGCGGGGATGACCCCGGTGCGCGAGGCGATCAGGCGGCTGACCGCCGAAGGCGCGCTGGAGCTTTTCGGCAACCGCCGCGTGCATGTGCCGACCCTGACATTGCCACAGATCGACGAGCTGTATTTCGCGCGGCAGGCGCTTGAGCCGCGGCTGGCCTGTCTGGCCGCCGAAAGGATTACACCGTCGGACATCATGCAGCTGGATCTGATCGACCAGTCGCTGAACGCGGCGATCGAACGGGGCGATGTCCGGGCCTATCTGGAGCAGAACCACCGGTTTCACTTCACACTTTATCAGCGGTCGGAGGCGAAGATCCTGCTGTCGATCTGCAATGCGCTGTGGCTGCGGGCGGGGCCTTCGCTGCGCGTCGTCTGCGGCAAGTTCGGCACCTACAACCTGCCCGACATGCATGAAGAGGCGCTCGCCGCGCTGCGCGCGGGTGATCCCGAGGCGGTGGCCCGCGCGATCGAGGGCGATCTGCTTCAGGGCGGAGAGCAGATCCGGCTTTCGCTGGGGCAGGGGGCGGTTTGATCAAATTCTGTTGACGCGGAAATATTTGATCATATTCTCGCGGCGGAATGGCCGGCTGGCCTTCTGTCGGCGTTCCGACACGCCCGAGGCCGGGAAAATTCAGGGAGTCACCGGATGAAACCGATCAGCAATCACATGCCCACCGCAGAGCTTCAGGCGCTGGATGCGGCGCATCACATGCACCCGTTCACGGCGGGCGCCGAACTTGGCGCAAAGGGCGCGCGGGTCATCACCCAGGCCAGCGGCGTGACGCTGACGGATTCCGAAGGCAACCGGATTCTCGATGCCATGGCCGGCCTGTGGTGCGTCAATATCGGCTATGGCCGCGAGGAACTGGCCGAGGCCGCATCGCGCCAGATGAAACAGCTTCCCTATTACAACACCTTCTTCCAGACGACCCATGTGCCGGCCATCGCGCTGGCGGCGCGGCTGGCCGAACTGGCGCCGGGCGATCTGAACCATGTGTTCTTCGCCGGCTCGGGCTCCGAGGCGAACGACACCAACATCCGCCTTGTGCGCCACTACTGGGCGGCCAAGGGCAAGCCGGAGAAAAAGGTGATCATAAGCCGCTGGAACGCCTATCACGGCTCGACCATGGGCGGCGCCAGCCTGGGCGGCATGAAGGGGATGCACGCGCAGGGCGGGCTGCCGATTCCCGATATCGCCTATATCGACCAGCCGCACTGGTATGCCGAGGGCGGCGACATGTCGCCCGAGGAGTTCGGGCTGGAACGCGCCCGCCAGCTCGAGGCCAAGATCGCCGAGCTGGGCGAAGACAAGGTCGCGGCCTTCATCGCCGAGCCGGTGCAGGGCGCGGGCGGCGTGATCATTCCGCCGGAAACCTACTGGCCCGAGATTCAGCGGATCTGCGACGCGCATGACATCCTGCTGATCGCGGATGAGGTGATCTGCGGTTTCGGGCGCACCGGCAACTGGTTCGGCAGCCAGACGATGAACATCCGGCCGCATATCATGACCATCGCCAAGGGCCTGTCTTCGGGCTATGCGCCGATCGGCGGGTCGCTGGTCTGCGACGAGGTGGCCGAGGTGATCGCCGCCGGAGAGTTCGCGCATGGCTATACCTATTCGGGCCATCCGGTCTGTGCCGCCGTGGCGCTGGAAAACCTGCGCATCATCGAGGAAGAGAAGATCATCGAGCATGTGCGCGAAGTGGCTGCCCCCTACATGGCCGAGAAATGGGCCGCGCTGGCGGATCATCCGCTGGTGGGCGAGGCGCGGATCGTGGGCCTGATGGGCTCGCTCGCGCTGACGCCGGACAAGGGCGCGCGCGCGAAATTCGCCTCCGAGGCCGGGACGGTGGGGCTGCATTGCCGCGACCGGTGCTTTGCCAACAATCTGATCATGCGCCACGTGGGCGACCGGATGATCATCGCGCCGCCCCTTGTGATTCAGCCCGCCGATATCGACATCCTGTTCGAACGCGCGGTGAAATCGCTGGACGAGACCTTTGCCAAGATCAAGGCAGAGGGGCTCTACAAGGCCGCATAGGCGCGCAGACCCCGGCCGGGCATGGCCGCAACGGAGGGAAACCGATGAGCGTTCCGGGTAAACGTCAGTTCTTCATAGGTGGCGCGTGGGTGGACCCCGCGCAGCCGCAGGACCTTTCGGTACTCAATCCGGCGACGGAAGAGCCGATCGCCGTGATCTCGATGGGATCGCCTGCGGATGTGGACAGGGCCGTCGCTGCGGCGAAGGCGGCTTTTCCCGGCTATGCCCGCACAACGCGGCAAGAGCGGATCGAGCTGCTGGAAAGCATCCGCGCCGTCTATGCCCGGCGGATCGACGAATTCGCCAGCATAATGACCGAGGAGATGGGCGCGCCGGCCACCCTGTCGCGCAACTCTCAGGCCGCCGTGGGCATCGGCCATCTGGACGGGTTCCTCGAGGCGCTGAAGCAGATGCCGTTCCGCGAGGTGCTCGACAACGGCGATACGATCCTGCGCGAACCGATCGGGGTGTGCGGGCTGATCACGCCGTGGAACTGGCCGATCAACCAGATTGTGCTGAAGGTTCTGCCGGCGCTGGCGGCGGGCTGCACGATGGTGCTGAAACCGTCGGAGCTGACGCCGCTGGACGCGATGCTCTATGCCGAGGTGCTGCACGAGGCGGGCGTGCCCGCGGGCGTGTTCAACCTGGTCAATGGCGAGGGGCCGGTGGTGGGCGCGGCGCTGTCATGCCATCCGGATGTGGCGATGATGTCTTTCACCGGGTCCACCCGGGGCGGCACGGCCGTGGCCCGCGATGCGGCCGGCACGGTCAAGCGCGTGGCGCTGGAGCTGGGCGGCAAATCCCCCAACCTGATCTTTGCCGATACCGATGTCGAAGAGGCCGTGGCGCGCGGTGTGCGCCATTGCTTTCAGAACACGGGCCAGTCCTGCAATGCCCCGACGCGGATGCTGGTGGAGCGCGCGGTCTATGACGCCGCGCTCGAGGTGGCAAAGGCCGCCGGCGCGGCACAGGCGGTGGGCGATCCCGCGCTGCCGGGCGATCATATCGGGCCGCTGGTCAGCCAGCTTCAGTTCGACCGCGTGCAGGAATTGATCGCCGCCGGGATCGAAGAGGGCGCGACCCTGCTGGTCGGCGGTCTGGGCAAGCCCACCGGGTTCAACATCGGCTATTACGCCCGCCCGACGATCTTTGCCGATGTCACAAACGACATGCGCATCGCGCAGGAAGAGGTGTTCGGCCCGGTGCTGGCGATGATCCCCTTCGAGGATGAGCAGGAGGCGATCCGCATCGCCAATGACACGCCCTACGGCCTTGCCGCCTACATCCAGACAGGCGACGACGCGCGGGCCGACCGCGTGGCGGCGCAGCTGCGTGCCGGGATGGTGCATGTCAACGCAACCGACATCGGCTGGGGCAGCCCGTTCGGCGGCTACAAGCTGTCCGGAAACGGCCGCGAGGGCGGACGTTTCGGCATCGAGGATTTTCTGGAAATCAAGGCAATTTCAAAGCCTTGATTTCCGTTTTTAATGTGATGGAATAGGCGCTTTCTACAGCGCGCGCCAGCCGATATCGCGGCGGTAAAACCCGCCGGGCCAGTCGATCCGCTCCACCATCGCATAGGCCCGATCCCGCGCTTCCCGCAGCGTGGCGCCCCGCGCGGTGACGTTCAGCACCCGGCCGCCATTGGCGGTGATCTTGCCGTCCACCTCTTTGGTGCCGGCGTGGAACACCATGCTCATGCTGTTTTCCGGCACGTCCCCCAGCCCGCCGATGACCGATCCCTTTTCATAGCTGCCGGGATAGCCCTTTGCCGCCATCACCACCGTGATCGCGTGATCATCGGCCCAGTTCACCTGTGCGCTGTCCAGCCGCCCCTCGGCGCAGGCCAGCAGCAGGTCCAGCACCTGCGCGCCCAGCCGCATCATCAGAACCTGACATTCCGGGTCGCCGAAGCGCACGTTGTATTCCACCAGCCGGGGCTGGCCGTCCTTGATCATGAACCCGGCATAGAGAACGCCCTTGTAGGGGGTGCCGCGCCGGGCCATTTCGGCCACAGTGGGGCGGATGATCTCGGCCATCGCCTTTTCGGCGATCGCGTCGGTCAGCACCGGGGCGGGAGAATAGGCCCCCATGCCGCCGGTGTTGGGGCCGGTGTCACCTTCGCCGACCCGCTTGTGATCCTGCGCGGTGCCGACGGGCAGCACATTCTCGCCGTCGCACAGCACGAAGAACGAGGCCTCTTCGCCCTCCATGAATTCCTCGATCACCACCTCGGCGCCCGCCGCGCCGAATTCGCCGCCGAACATGTCGTCGATGGCGGCCAGCGCCGTGGTCTCGTCCATCGCCACGATCACGCCCTTGCCGGCGGCCAGCCCGTCGGCCTTGACGACGATGGGCGCGCCCCGCGCCCGGATATACTCCTTCGCCGGGCCGGCTTCGGTGAACCTGGCCCAGGCGGCGGTGGGGGCGCCGCAGGCATCGCAGACTTCCTTGGTAAAGCTTTTCGATGCTTCCAGCGCCGCCGCCGCCTGTGACGGCCCGAAACACGGAATGCCCGCCGCCTCCAGCCGGTCCGCCACACCGGCGGCCAGCGGCGCCTCGGGCCCGATCACGACAAAGCTGATGGCGTTTTCCTCGGCGAAGGTCGCCACCGCGCCGCCATCCTCGATGTTGAGCGCGGCGCATTCGGCCATCTGCGCGATGCCCGCGTTGCCCGGCGCCACGATCAAACGGTCGCATTTCGGATTCTGCTGGATCGCCCATGCCAGCGCATGTTCGCGCCCGCCACCACCCAGAATGAGGATATTCATCTGCCGCCCCCGCTTGGCCTTCGTTCCGGCGCGTTCTAAGCTGCACCAAAGCCCAAGACAAGCGAGTGCCCATGTCTGATCTGATCGACGATCCCGCGCCCGGTATGAACGCACCGGAATTCACCGTCACCGAACTGTCGGGCGCGGTGAAACGGGTGATCGAGGGCGAATTCGCCCATGTCCGCGTGCGCGGAGAGATCGGGCGCGTGTCGCGCCCCCGGTCGGGCCATATCTATCTGGATCTCAAGGATGACCGCGCGGTGATCTCCGGCGTGATCTGGAAAGGCGTCGCCGCCCGCCTGGCCACCCAGCCCGAAGAGGGGCTCGAGGTGGTGGCCACCGGCCGCCTGACCACCTTCCCCGGCCAGTCCAAATATCAGATCGTGATCGAGGATATCGCGCCGGCGGGCATGGGCGCGCTGATGGCGATGCAGGAAAAGCGCAAGAAGGCGCTGGAGGCCGAGGGGCTGTTCGCGCCGGGCCGAAAAAAGCCGCTGCCCTACCTGCCCGAGGTGATCGGCGTCGTCACCTCACCCTCGGGTGCGGTGATCCGCGATATCCTGCACCGGCTGCGCGACCGTTTCCCGCGCAAGGTGCTGATCTGGCCGGTGGCCGTGCAGGGCCAGAGCTGCGCGGCAGAGGTCGCGCGGGCCATCGAAGGGTTCAACCGCCTCACCCCCGGCGGGGCGCTGCCCCGGCCCGATCTGCTGATCGTGGCGCGCGGCGGCGGTTCGGTCGAGGATCTGTGGGGGTTCAACGAGGAAATCGTGGTGCGCGCGGCGGCGGCCTCCGACATTCCGCTGATCTCCGCGGTCGGACACGAAACCGACACCACGCTGATCGACTATGCCTCCGACCGCCGCGCACCCACGCCGACCGCGGCCGCCGAACTGGCGGTGCCGGTGCGGATGGAACTGCTGGCCTGGCTCGACGGGCAATCGGCCCGCCTGACCCGCGGCGTCACCCAGGGCGTCGGGCTGCGCGGCCAGCGCCTGCGCGATCTTGCCCGCGCCCTGCCCAAACCGGCCCAGCTGGTCGAGGCCGCGCGCCAGAGGCTCGACTATGCCGGCGACAGGCTCGGCCCCTCGCTGCGGGCCGCCGCCCAGAAAAAGCGTGTGCACCTGTCAGAGGTCAGCGGCAGCCTGCGCCCCGCCACCCTGCGCCGCCTGACCGCAGAGGCCGACCGGCGCCTGCAAGACCGCGCCGCCCGGCTGACGCCCACGCTCCTGACCCGCGACATCGACCGCAAGAAAGGCGATCTGGCAAAACTCACCGGCCGTTTCGCCCGCGCCGCCGATGCCCGGATCACCGGCTGGCGCACCCGGCTGGACGCGCTGGAACGGCTGCGGCTGGGTCTGGGCTACGAGGAAACGCTGAAACGCGGCTATGCGGTGGTCCGCTCGGGTGACAAGGTGATCACCACCCGCGCCGAGGCGGAAACCGCCACCGCGCTCGAAATCCAGTTTCAGGACGGCCGCTTCGCGCTGGGCGGCGCCCGCGCCAAGCCGGCCCGCAAAAAGCCCGCCCCGCCCGAACAGGGCTCGTTGCTCTAACCCTTCATCTTTCTGAAAATATCCCCGCCGGAGGCAAGAAAATCCGGGCGCGCCGCCCGGTCGTCAGACGCCGACCTCCGGTCCGGGGCACAGCAGCGGCTCGGGGCTTTGCTCGACCTCGACAAGCTGGGTCGCCTCGGGGTCGTTCTCGAACCGCGCGGTCAGCCCGCCGGGGCCGTCGAAGAAGCTCCAGCATTGCGGTGTATCGGGCCGCGCCTCATAGACAAAACAGATCTGCCCTCCGGCCTCGTACCATTCGCCGTGCTGGCAGTCGCCGTCCAGAAAGGTCCAGATTACCCGGCGACCGGGCAGATATTGCTCGGCCCCGTAGGCGATGCCCGCCTTGCCGAAAAACAGGGTCTTGCCCATGGCATAGCGCTCGAACGCCTCGGCGCTCATGGGCGGATCGGCCAGGGCGGGGGCGGCGGCAAGCAGGGCGGCAAGCAAAAGGGTGCGGCGCATCTCGGGGTCCTTTCCGGCGCATGGATCACGCCATTGTGCCAGAGCTGCGGGCCGGGGACCAGCCACGCCCGCGTTACCGCGCGGCGCGCCAGCGTGTCACGCGCCGGTCCATGACCCGGCGCCATGCGGTCGGGAACAGCGCCAGCGTGGCCATCGCCGGCAGGCCGCGCGGCAGGGTCGGCGCCTCGGGCGCGGGCGGCAGCCGCAGCGCGGGATAGGGCCGGGCGGGATGGGCGTGATGGTCGGAATGGCGCGGCGCGTTGAGCATCAGATGGCCCGAGAACCAGTGCGGCGCGTTCCATGAATGGCGCGGGGCAACCGGTTCGAACCGCCCGTCGGGCTGGCGCGCGCGGCTCAGGCCATAGTGCTGAACGTAATCCGACAGCAATAGCTGTGCGGTGGCATGGCCGGCCAGCCCCAGATGGGCCAGCAGGCCGGGCAGGCCGAAGGCCAGCGCGCTCAGGCCCAGCCCGGCCAGCCCGCCCGCGACATAGGCGACATAGGGATGCCGCCATGCGGGGCGGGGCGGGGTACGGGCCGCGCCCAGCCGGTTCTCGGCGCGCAGCCCTTCGCGGAAAGATCCGGTCCAGGCGCGCGGCGCGAAATGGTAGAAGCTCTCGCCCAGCCGGGCCGAGTTCGGATCCAGCGGCGTGGCGACGAACCGGTGGTGCACACGCGGATGGGCCGAGCTGTGATGGCCGAACAGCAGCGAGATATAGATCCACTGGCCAAGCGCATGCAGCGGGCGCCGCGCCCGGTGGATCAGTTCATGCGCGTTGGAATTGCTGATCTGCCCGAAGAACAGGCCAAAGGCGAGGAAGGCGGCGACGCGTTCGGCCGGCGCCAGCCCGGCCGCGCCCGAAACCGCCCGCACCGCCAGCGCCAGCAGCGCGAAATGGGCAATGGCCAGCACGGTCAGAAGGCTGTCGGCGCCCGGAAAGGCGCAGTCTTCGGGTGCGTCGGGGGCGGTGACCGCCACCAGCTGATCCAGCGCGAAGGTGAAGGCGGTAAGATAGGCAAGCGCGGCCCAGATCCACACGCCGCCCGCCGTGCCCCCCATCGCCAGAAGCGGCAAGGGCGCCAGCGTGGCCAGCGCGAACGGGGTAACGGGGCGGGTCTGGTTCATACGGGCGGGCGGGCCTCTTTGGTGATATCCGCGATATGATGCGTCAAAGCCGGGCCGGGTGCCAGTGCGCCGGTCGGTTTATCTGGCGGCTTTCCCTTCCCTAGGCGCGGAATAGGGATTAAGTGACGAAGGGCAGGTGGAGGCAGTCATGGCGTTCTTTAAAAAGCTCAAGGACCGGATGTTCAAATCCTCTTCGAAGATCGAAGAGGGGCTGGAGGCGATCGTCGATGCCGGCGGCGAGGAAGAGGTGCGCGCGGCCTCCGGCCAGCAGGAGCCGGCGCCCGAACCGCTGCCGATCCCGCAGCCTGAACCCGAGCCCGAACCGGCGCCCGAGCCCGCCCCGGTGCCGGAGCCAGAACCCGAGCCCGCCCCCGAACCCGAGCCGCAGCCCGAACCGGAACCCGTTCCGCTGCCGATGCCCGAGCCGCCCCGCCCGCTGACGGAACCCGAACCCGAGCCCGAGCCGCTGAACGTGCCGGTGCCGGGCGATGATCAGGTGGAAACCGAGGTGCCGCTCGAAGCGCCGGTGGAGCCCGATCTCTATCCTGACGAGACGCCGCAGGAAATTCCGACCTACACGCCCGGCGGGGTCGAGATCAGCGCCGAGGCGCGCACGCCGGGGTTTCTGGGCCGCCTTCTTGGGCGCGGGGCGGAGCCCGTGGTGGTCAAGCGCCGGGTGCTCGACGATGACATGCTCGAAAGCCTCGAAGAACTGCTGATCACCGCCGATATGGGTGTGGATACCGCGCTTCGGGTCACGGCGAACATGGCCGAGGGCCGGTTCGGCCGGAAGCTTTCGGTCGATGAGATCAAGGGTCTGCTGGCCACGGAGATCGCCCGGATCATGGATCCGGTGGCGCGGCCGCTGCCGCTTTATCCGACCAAGCCGCAGGTGGTGCTGGTGGTCGGCGTCAACGGCTCGGGCAAGACCACGACCATCGGCAAGCTTGCCAGCCAGTTCAAGGCCGCCGGCAAGAAGGTGGTGATCGCGGCGGGCGATACGTTCCGGGCGGCGGCTGTCGAGCAACTGCAGGTCTGGGGCGATCGCGCCGGGGTGCCGGTGCTGACCGCGCCCGAAGGTTCCGACCCGGCATCGCTGGCGTTTGACGCGATGACGAAGGCCCAGGAAGAGGGCGCCGATCTGCTGCTGATCGATACGGCCGGGCGGTTGCAGAACCGCCAGGATCTGATGGAAGAGCTGTCCAAGATCGTGCGCGTGATCCGCAAGAAAGACCCCGACGCGCCGCATAACACCCTGCTGGTGCTGGATGCGACGACGGGCCAGAACGCGCTGCGCCAGGTCGAGACGTTCCAGAAGCTGGCCGATGTCACCGGCCTTGTGATGACCAAGCTCGACGGTACCGCCAAGGGCGGCGTTCTGGTGGCGCTGGCCGACAGGTTCGGCCTGCCGATCCATGCCATCGGTGTGGGCGAGCAGATCGACGATCTGGCCCCCTTCGATCCCGAGGAATTCGCCAACGCTCTGGCGGGGGTCGATGCCTGAATTTACCGAACGGGCGCCCGATCTGGCCGCGTTTCAGGCGCTGCGCCGCGCGGCGGGCATGAGCGTCTTTCCCGATGACGCCGCGGGGCCCAGCCTCGAACGCACGCTGCACGGTGTCTGGCTGTGGGCGGATGGGGAACTCATCGGCATGGGGCGGGTCACCGGGGATGGCGCCTGTTTCGTGCAACTCAATGATGTGGCGGTGCATCCCGCTCGTCAGGGCCGCGGTTATGGCACAGCGATCGTCGCCCGCCTGTTGCGCTGGTGCGATGCCAGCCTGCCGCGCGGATGTTACGTCAGCCTGATCGCGGACGCGGGCGCCGAACGCCTGTATGAAAAGGCCGGGTTCGAACATCGCACCGGCATGGCGCGGCGGGTGCCATGAGCCCTGGGCATTATTCCTCGTCCCGGGCCGCATCCACCACGCGGCGCAGCAGCCACATCACCACGAGCGCCAGCGCCGTGGCCATCAGTGCCAGCGGCAGGTTGCCCACGCCGCAGGTCAGCCCGATGGCGCCGGCCATCCACATGCCCGCCCCGGTGGTCAGCCCGCGTACCCGGGCGCCCGAAGTGATGATCGACCCGGCGGCCAGAAAGGCCACGCCCGAGGTCACCGCCTCGATCAGGCGCAGGGGATCGACGCGCTTGAATCCCTCGTCCCCGCCCGGAAAGGCGGTCAGATCGAAGGCGATCAGCGTGAACAGGCAGGCGGCGAGCGAAATCATCATATGGGTGCGCAGCCCGGCATTGCGGTTGTGCACCTCGCGCTCCCAGCCGATGGCGCCGCCCAGAACAAGGGCGAAACACAGCCGTACAAGGGAAATATCCCAGGCCACCACGGCGAAGGGCCGGGAAAAATCAGACATCAGGGACATGTCAGCCATGCAAACCTCGGAAAGTTCTCACTTGGAAAAAGCCAACGCCGGCGGATGGCGGCCTGTTCCGGTGCCGGGCGCATTTTCATGAGTGACTGGCTGATTTCGCTGGAAGGCACCGAGGCGGGCAAGACGCTGGCGCTGTCGCTGGCGCTGCTGGCGGCCTTGCTGCACGCGGTGTTCGGAGCGCTGCAGAAGGGGCGGTTCGATCCGTGGCTTTCGCGCGGCGCGATCGACGGGTGGCTGTTCGTGCTGTCGCTGCCGATCGCGCTGTTTCTGGTGCCCTGGCCGCAGGGGCATGAGTGGCTTTTGATCCTCGGCACGCTGCCGATCCATTTCGCCTACAAGATGGGGGTCGCGCTTTCCTACAGCCGGGGGGCGTATACAGTTGTCTATCCGGTGGTGCGCGGCACCGGGCCGCTGTTCGCGGTCCTCGGGGCCTATGCGATCTTCGGAGAGACGTTCACGGGCATGCAATGGCTGGGCATGGCGGTTTTGCTGGCCGGCATCTTCGGGCTGGCGGCCTACAACCTGATCCATGTGCGCGGCGTCGGGCGCGCCACGCTGGTGCCGGCGCTGTGGCTGGCGGTGGGAACCGGGGCGCTGGTGGCGCTTTACACCACCTACGACGCGTTCGGCATTCGCGCCACGCCGAACCCCTTCACCTTTCTGGCCTGGTTCTTTCTGGTCACGGCGGTGGATTTCCCGGCCATTGCATTCCTGCGCTACAGGTCTATGTCGAACCCGCCGGCCCTTGGCGGGCTGTCGGGCCGGGGGTTGATCGGCGCGCTGGTGGCCTATGGCAGCTTCGGCTCGGTGATGCTGGCCACGCGGCTGGACAAGGTGGGCGAGGCCGCGGTGCTGCGCGAAACCTCTACGGTTTTTGCGGCGGTGATCGGCTGGGTGGTGTTGAAAGAGGCGGTGGGACCGCGCCGTTTGGCGCTGATGGCGTTGATTGCCCTCGGCGCCGTGATCGTTGAACTGGGCGCATAGGAGCGGAAGACATGGCCGGAAAGAAGATCAACCCGATCGTGAAACTGGGGCTGGAGCTTGGCCCCATCGTCGTGTTTTTCGCGGCTTATGTGATGCTGCGCGACAAGGCGTTCAGCTTCGGCGGGACAGAGTATGACGGGTTCATCCTTGTCACCGCCGGGTTCATTCCGCTGATCCTGATCACCACGGGGCTGTTGTGGAAACTGTCTGGCCATGTGTCGAAGATGCAGATCGCCACGGCGGTTCTGGTGGTGGTGTTCGGCGGGCTGACCGTGTGGCTGAACGACGACCGGTTCTTCAAGATGAAGCCGACGATGATCTATACGCTGTTCGCCGGGGTGCTGGGCTTTGGCCTGCTGCGCGGCCAGTCGTATCTGCAGTTCGTGATGGAAGAGATGATGCCGCTGAAACGCGAGGGCTGGATGATCCTGACCCGGCGGCTGGCGCTGTTCTTTGCCGGCCTGGCGGTGCTGAACGAGGTGATCTGGCGCACCATGTCCACCGATGCCTGGGTCAATTTCAAGACCTTCGGCCTGACCATCGCCGTGTTCGCGTTTTTCATGACGCAGGGCGGCGTGTTGCAGAAATACGCGGTCGAGGAGCAGCCCGAAGACGGCGCGTAGCGGCGCCGGGCCGCTCCTCGGCCCTTACGGGCTTTCTCGCTGCGGCAGCGACAAGGACCGTCAGGCCTGGCGCTTGAAAAGCACCTCCTGCGCCTTTTTGTCGGCCTGAAGATCGGCACGGCTGTCGGCGGCCACGGCGCGGCCTTTTTGCACGGCGGGACGGCTGCCCACGGTCTCCAGCCAGCGGGCCATGTGCGGTTTGTCGTCCAGCAGCTGTTCCTGCCCTTCCCAGAGCGTCGCCCAGGGCCAGATCGCCATATCGGCGATGGAAAAGAAATCGCCAGCCACGAATTCATGTTTGGCCAGCTGGGTGTCGAGCACCCGGTAGAGCCGCCCGGTTTCAGCCCTGTAGCGGTCCTTGGCATAGGGCAGATCGTTGGGCGGTTCCATCGCGGGGGCGTATTTCAGGAAGTGATGTGCCTGTCCGGCCATCGGGCCAAGCCCGCCCATCTGCCACATCAACCACTGATCGACGGCGATCCTGTCCCGCTCTGTCGGGCCGCCGAACATGCCTGTCTTGCGGGCGAGATATTGCAGGATAGCGCCGGATTCGAAGATCGAGATCGGCGCACCGTCCGGCCCGTCTGGGTCGATGATGGCGGGCATGCGGTTGTTCGGGGCGATCTTCAGGAAGTCAGGCTCGAACTGCTCTCCCGCGCCGATGTTCACGAGGTGAAGGTTGTAGGGCAGGCCCATCTCTTCCAGCGCGATGGTGATTTTCCATCCGTTGGGTGTGGGCCAGTAGTAGAGATCAATGGGGTTTGTCATGTGCGCGCTCCGGTGTTTGCGCACATCAGGATGGAGTTTTCCCCGCGAAGGGCAAGGGCAGTGAGACGCGCGGCGGCGCAAGAAGTCGTGACCAGCGGGGGCTCGGCCCCGCCGGCAGGCAACTGCGCAGCGCCTCCAGCGGCAGGTCGTCGCGCAGGAACGCGCGGTAAAGGCCGAACATTCCGGGGCGCAGATAGGGGCTCCAGTGGCACACGCGGCGGGTGGCGGGGGCGATGCGATGGCCCAGCTTGCGCAGCCCGTCCAGGGTTTCGGAATGGTCGATCTGCAGATCCAGCCAGTTGCCGCCCGGAGCGGCGCTGCCCTGGCCGAGCGAGCGTTCGCCGGGGCGGTGCGGGGCCAGAAGGCCTTCGAACAGGAAATCGAACAGATCGTTCTCGCGGCTGGTGATGTTCAGAAACTCCGCCCCGCGCCCGGCCGGGGATTGCAGCCCGCTGCACGATCGGCTGGTCAGTTCGGCCGGGGTCATCAGCACGGCGCGGTGCAATGCCCGCGGCGCCATGTCGGGCAGCGCCGACAGTACCACCCGCGCGCCCAGCGAATGGGCCATCACGTTGATCTTCGCCCCCGGACGTATCCGCGTCAGCGCGTCGGTCAGGTGGGCCAGCGCGCGGCCCGCCCGCCGTGCCTCGTCATAGGCGCGCCAGATATGGCCGGTCGCCTCCCATCCGAAGGCGATGCACAACCCGTCTTCGGGCCGGCCGGCGGCAAAGCCCAGATGCCGCGGCCAGGACAGCGCCTTGCGGTCGCCGATCTCGGGCGACAGCGACAGGATATGCCGGTGCGGGTTCCTCTCGGCCCGGAAGGGCGAGAACTTGAAGCCGTGAATCAGGATGATGATGGGGGCCCGATCCGGCAGCGGGGCCAGTGCCTGGCGCAGATGATCCTCCAGCGTCCCGCCTTTGGCCGGGGCGGGCCGATCCGAAAACGCGTTGATCTGGACGATGGGCATATGGCGGTTCCCACAACATCTTGCGTGCAGCAGCTACTCCGCCCACACGACAGGTGCGTGACGCGACTGTTACATCTGCATGACGTGGCTTGACGGTGACAGGGTGCGGCGCTATGGCTCGCCCTTGTGGCGCTTTGTTACCGGATTGCGGGCCACGTTAAACATTCCGCTAAAGAGGTCAGGGATGCATTGCACCCCCGCCTTTACCGGTCGGGGGTTTTTCTTTGCGCGGAGGATGCGCCGATGACGACGTGGAGCAAACGGACCAAACAGGTGCACGCAGGCACCCGCCGCAGCCAGTATGGCGAGGTGGCCGAGGCGATCTTTCTGACCCAGGGCTTTGTCTATGACACCGCCGAACAGGCCGAGGCGCGGTTTGTCGAGCTGGGCGAGGATGAATTCATCTATGCCCGCTACGGCAACCCCACCGTGCGGATGTTCGAAGAGCGGATCGCCGCGCTGGAAGGGGCCGAGGATGCCTTTGCCACCGCCAGCGGCATGGCTGCGGTGAACGCGGCGCTGACCTCGATGTTGAAATCCGGTGATCACGTGGTGGCGGCGCGGGCGCTGTTCGGATCGTGCCTCTATATCCTTGAAGAGGTTCTGGCCCGGTTCGGCGTGGCGCTGACGCTGGTGGATGGCACCGATCTGGATCAGTGGAAGGCCGCGGTCACGCCGGGAACGAAGGCGGTGTTCTTCGAATCCGTTTCCAACCCGACGCTGGAAGTGATCGACATTCGCGCCGTTGCCGAAATCGCCCATGCGGCGGGGGCGCTGGTGATCGTGGACAACGTATTCGCCACGCCGGTGTTTTCCGACGCGCTGGCGCAGGGGGCCGATGTGGTGGTCTATTCGGCGACCAAGCACATCGACGGGCAGGGGCGCTGCCTGGGCGGTGTCGTGC
Source organism: Actibacterium sp. EMB200-NS6 (assembly GCF_001305615.1). Lineage (GTDB taxonomy): Bacteria > Pseudomonadota > Alphaproteobacteria > Rhodobacterales > Rhodobacteraceae > Actibacterium_A > Actibacterium_A naphthalenivorans. The sequence goes on along the minus strand of NZ_CP010869.1, from coordinate 2,453,383 downwards.
TGGGATCGGCAGAGTATATCCGCGGCACGCTGGAGCCCTATCTGAAGCACACCGGCGGCGCGCTCAGCCCGTTCAACGCGTGGGTGATGCTGAAAGGGCTGGAAACGCTGGATCTGCGCGTGCGGGCGCAGGCCGAGGCCGCGCAGGCGCTGGCTGGCGCGCTGGAAGGCCATGGCAAGCTGTCGCGCGTGATCTATCCGGGGCTGGCGTCGCATCCGCAGCACGGCCTGGCGATGGCGCAGATGGGGTCGGGCGGCACGATGCTGTCGATCGAGCTGGCGGGCGGGCAGCCGGCGGCGTTCCGCTTTCTCAATGCGCTGAAACTGTTCACGATTTCCAACAACCTGGGTGATGCCAAAAGCCTGGTGACACACCCGGCCACCACCACGCATCAACGCCTGCCGGAGGATCAGAAGGTGATACTGGGCATCTCGCCGGGGCTGGTGCGGGTGTCGCTGGGGCTGGAGGATCCGGCCGATCTTCTGGCCGATGTGACCGGGGCGCTCGCGGCGGTCTGACGCGCGCGGGCATCTGCGCCAGGGTGGGGCGGCGTCAGGTGCCGGGTAGCCCGCCCAGAAGCTTTTTCAGCAGTGCCGACAGGGTGTCCTGTTCTGCCCGGCTGAGCGCGCCGACGATCTGCGCCTCGTTGGCCAGATGCGCCGCCATCGCCTGGTCGATCAGGGTGCGGCCCGCGTCGGTCAGTCCGACCAGGGTGCCGCGCCGGTCCGCCGGGTTGGGGCGGCGGGCGACCAGCCCGGCCTTTTCCAGCCGGTCGATCCGCGCGGTCATGCCCCCCGAGGACATCATCGTGACGTCGAACAGCGCGGATGGGCTGAGCGCATAGGGCGCGCCCGACCGGCGCAGTGCGGCCAGTACGTCGAATTCGCCGCCTTGCAGGCCGAATTGGGCAAAGACCGGCGCCAGATGCTGACGCTCGATCACCAGCGCGGTTTCGGCCAGCCGCCCCAGCAACTCCATCGGCAGCAGGTCCATTTCGGGGCATTCCGCCCGCCATTGCGTCGCCGCGCGCGAGGCTCGGTCCATCCTTCGCTCCATTTGTCTTGACATAAAGATACTTTTTGCCAAGATAAATCCTACCACATCACAGGAGCCTCTCCAATGGCGTCCCCCCGGATTGCCGCGCGGCCAGATGCCGGCGCGGCCCGCTCTTTCGTGTCCGCCCTTGGTCTGCTGGTTCTGACCGGCAGCCTGCTGGCGCTGAGTATCATCCTGTCGGGCGTCGCTGCCGCGCAGGGCGCGCCGATGCTGTCCTTTCTGGTGGCGGTGATGGGCGGCGCGGGGCTGTGCCTGCTGATGCTGGCCCGGGCGTTGGGCCAGATGCCGGGGCGGGGGCGCTGGCCGCCGCTGCTGGCCTATGGCGCCGGGGCGGGGGCCTTCATGGCGCTGCCCAATGCGATGGGTTATCTGGCGGTGGCGCATGTCGGGGCGGGCTATCTGTCGCTGACCTTCGCCTTTCCGCTGTTGCTGACCTATCTGATGGCACTGGCGGTGGGCATGGACCGGTTCCGCCCCGCCCGGCTGGCGGGGGTTGCCGCGGCTTTGGCGGGCGGTGTTCTGCTGGCGCTGTCGAAGTTCGGGCAGGACGGCCCCGCCGCCGCCGGCGCGGGCTGGATCGCGCTGGCCAGTGCCGTTCCGCTGTTCATCGCGCTGGGCAATCTTTATCGCACCCGGTTCTGGCCCGCCGGCGCGCAGCCGGTGCTGCTGGCGGGGCTGATGCTGGTGCTGGCCGCGGTTCTGGTGCTGCCGCTGGCGATCGCGCGCGAAGGCGCCGGGGCGGCGCTGTTGTGGCGCGATCCGGGTCTGCGGCTGCTGGTGACGCTCAACATCGCCCTGTTTTGCATCCAGTATGTCGCCTATTTCCGGCTTCAGCATGTCGCGGGGCCGGTCTATCTGAGCCAGCTGGGCAGCGTCGCGGCGCTGGTCGGCGCGGGCATCGCCGCCGCGATGGGCGAGGCGCTGCCCCCGGCGGCGCCGCTGTCGGCGCTGTTCTTCGGTGTGGGGCTTGTACTCTTTCACCGCGCGGCTGATGCTTGACAGCGCCGCGCCGGACGGCCAAGCCTGCGCTCATGATCGACCTGCGCCCCGTCGGATATGTCATTGGCCTGCTCGTGTCCGTTTTGGGGGGGACGATGCTGTTGCCGCTGGCGGTGGATCTGTGGCTGGGCAATGGCGAATGGTCGGTCTTTCTGGAAGCGGCGATCCTGACCATCCTCACCGGCGGCGTTCTGGCGCTGGCCTCGTCCAACGGGGTGCAGGCGGGGCTGACGCTGCAGCAGACCTTCATGCTGACAACCGGGGTCTGGCTGATCCTGCCGGTGTTCGGCTCGATCCCGTTTCTGATCGGCGCGACAGACGCGCGGCTGGTCGATGCGTTCTTCGAGGCGATGTCGGGCATGACGACGACCGGCTCGACCGTGTTTTCCGGGCTGGACGATCTGCCCGCGGGGCTGTTGCTGTGGCGCTCTATGCTGCAGTGGTTCGGCGGGGTCGGCATCATCGTGGTGGCAATGGTGTTTCTGCCCGAGCTGAAGGTCGGCGGGATGCAGATCTTCCGGTCGGAGGCGTTCGACACCGGCGGCAAGGTGCTGCCGCGCGCGGCGCAGATCGCGGCGCGGATCTCGGTGGTCTATCTGTTTTTCACGGTGCTGTGCTATATCGCCTATCTGCTGGTCGGGCTGAGCAGTTTCGACGCGTTGAACCACGCGTTGACCACCATGTCCACCGGCGGGTTTTCCACCTATGACGCGTCGTTCGGCACGTTTCAGGGGCCGGCGGAATATGTGGCCTCGGTGTTCATGGTGCTCGCCAGCCTGCCGTTCGTGCGCTACGTGCAGATCATGGGCGGGCATACCGGGCCGATGCTGCGCGACAGTCAGGTGCGGACCTTTCTGATGGTCGTGCTGGTGCTGGTCGGCGTGATCACGGTGTTCCGGGTGGTGGTCAATGCCGATCATCTGGAGCATGCGTTCCGCGAGGCGATTTTCAACGTCACCTCGATCATGACAGGCACCGGTTTTGCCAGTGTCGATTATCAGCTTTGGGGCGCGTTCCCGGTTGTCATCTTCTTTTTCATCGGTCTGGTGGGCGGCTGCGCGGGATCGACCTGCTGTTCGATAAAGGTGTTCCGGTTCCAGCTACTGTTTGCCTCGATCCGGGCGCAGATCCGCCGGATCCACGCGCCGCACGGCGTGTTCACCCCGCGCTACGAGGGGCGGCCGGTGTCGGAGGATGTGCTGTCCTCGGTGATGGCGTTCTTCGTGCTGTTCGTGGTGTCGCTTGGTGTGTTGTCGGTTCTGCTGGCGATGACGGGGCTGGATTTCGTCACCTCGGTGTCGGGCGCGGCCACGGCGCTGGCCAATATCGGGCCGGGCCTTGGTGATGTGATCGGCCCGGCCGGCAATTTCGCGAGCCTGAACGACACCGCCAAATGGCTGATCGCCGCCGCGATGCTGATCGGCCGGCTGGAGCTTCTGGCGGTTTATGCCATGCTCTCGCTCACCTTCTGGCGCAGCTGAGCCCGCTCAGTTCCAGCACGATACCAGCACCGTCATGTCTGCGGCCCGGGCCGCCAGATCAGCCGGATCCAGCGCGCCGGTATTGTCGGAGGCGGACATTTGCAGGCCGTTGGCCGACAGGAATTCCGCGATCGCCGGAACGGTCGCGGCAAAGCTGACATCGCCGGGCAGGCTGCGCGCGCCGCCCGCCACGGGCACCAGCATCCCCAGAACCGCGCCGGTGGCGTCGAAGACCGGGCCGCCCATGTCGCCCGGCATCGCATCCAGCGACAGCCGGCTCACGGTTTCTTCGCCCGACAGGCCGCGCAGATCGGCCAGGGTGCCATAGGTCAGCACCGGCAGGTCGAGCACGTCGCCATAGGGAAATCCGGCCACCGCGACATCGCTGCGCAGGCGCGGCACCCCGGTTTGAAACGCCGCATGGCCGATGGGCGACAGGGCCTCGCGCGGGCGCAGCACGGCAAGGTCGAGCGCCTCGTCGCGCGCGGCCAGCTCGGCCTCGAACTCATCGCCGACCGTGATATGCGGGCATTGCGCCAGCCCCTCTGCCGTGGTCAGCACGGTGCCGGCGCCGTCAATGAAAAATCCGGTGCGCGACAGGGTCGGGCGGCGGATTTCGAGGCCCGCCAGCAGATCGGCGCTCTGCTCCGTGTCGGGGGTGCCCAGCGTTTCGTCCAGTGCCGTGTCACCATAGGGGGCAAAGCTTTCGCGCATGATCTGGGCGGCGCGTTGCAGCAGTTTTTCATCTTCCGGCCGCCAGGCCAGCGTGAAGCCCTTTATGGTGCCGTTTTTCAGTTCGGCATAGGTATAGGAATGCAAATCGCGGCCGGTTCCGGTGATTTCGAACGATGTGCCGGTGCGCTCGCGCGGCCCGGTCAGGGGCACGATTTCAAGGCTCTGCATCACGTCATAGAGGCCGAACAGCGTGCTGCGGTCGCCCTTCTGGCTGATCAACAGCGCCCGGACGCCCGAGCCGCCGGTTTCGGCGTAATGCACGAAGGGCGGCTCGTAGCCCTGAAACGCGACCATTCCGGCGGGCAGGGTGATGCGGATGCCGGCGGCGGTTTCGTCGACCTGTTGCAGCCCCAGGGCGCCGATCGCGTCGGCATAGGATGTCAGCAGCTCGGCGCGCTGGCGGCTGGTCAGCACGCCGGTCGGATCATAGCCCATCGCCAGCTGATAGCTGGCCATGGCGTTGCGGGTGCCGGGGCCGAAGGCGCCGTCGATGGCCGATGTGTAATGGCCTTCCCATTGCAATGCCTCCTGAACCTTCTGCCGCTCCTGCGGGGTCAGGGCGCGTTCGGCGCGGCGCGCCTCGGCCGGGGTCTCGTCGGGCAGGGCGGCCGGTTGTTGCAGCGGCATCGCGGTCTGCAGCGGCGCGGTGCGGGGCGGGGCGCCGATGGGCCAGAACTGCTGACGGAAGGCGCCGCCATCGGAGACATAGCTGTCGGCCGGGATCAGACGGTCGCGCCGAAGCTGTTGCAGCCGCGCGCGCGCATCGTCACCGGTGAACGGGCCGAGGGCGATGGCGTACCAGCCGGTGTTGAGCTGAAACCCTGCCACGTCGGTGAAGGCGTTGGAATAGGCGCGCGCGCGGTCCTGCGCCTCGCGCAGGGTGGGGCGCGCCTCGATCTGGACCCACACGCTGTTCTGTGCGGCGGCGGGCAGGGCCCAGGCGATGATAAGGAATACGATTGAAACTGCTTTGCGCATTACGCTGTCTGCCCCTGAAAGTTGTCGCCGGGCGGCGAATCCGCGACAGACCGTACCAAAGCCGTGCCGGTTTGCACGTCAATAATCCGCGCCACCGCCAATTGACCCTGCCGCGCGTGTTGCATATTGAGACGCTGTTTCCTATCAGCGGGGCCAAAGACGATGAGCGACAGCAATCCCCGGAGTTTCCAGGAGATCATCCTGAGGCTGCAGACCTATTGGGCGGCGAAGGGCTGCGCGGTGCTGCAACCCTATGACATCGAGGTCGGCGCCGGCACGTTCCACCCGGCCACCACCCTGCGCGCGCTTGGCACCCGGCCCTGGGCGGCGGCCTATGTGCAGCCCTCGCGCCGGCCCACCGACGGGCGCTATGGCGAGAACCCGAACCGGCTCCAGCATTACTATCAGTTTCAGGTGCTGATCAAACCCAGCCCGCCGGATCTGCAGGATCTCTATCTCGGCTCGCTCGAGGCGATCGGCATCGACATGGCGCTGCATGATATCCGCTTTGTCGAGGATGACTGGGAAAGCCCGACGCTGGGCGCCTGGGGCCTGGGTTGGGAGGTGTGGTGCGACGGGATGGAGGTCAGCCAGTTCACCTATTTCCAGCAGGTCGGCGGGCATGACTGCAAGCCGGTCTCGGGCGAGCTGACCTACGGGCTGGAACGGCTCGCGATGTATGTGCTGGGCATCGACCATGTGATGGACATGCCCTTCAACGATCCGCAGACGCCGATTCACCTGACCTATGGTGACGTGTTCCGCCAGACAGAGCAGGAATACAGCCGCTGGAATTTCGACGTGGCCGAAACCGCGATGCTGCTGCGCCATTTCGAGGACGCCGAGACCGAATGCGAGGCGATCCTGGCGCATCCGCACGAGGATCCGAAAACGGGCAGGCGCATCGTGATGGCCCACCCGGCCTATGACCAGTGCATCAAGGCCAGCCATCTGTTCAACCTGCTGGATGCGCGGGGCGTCATCTCCGTCACCGAGCGGCAGGCCTATATCGGGCGGGTGCGGGCGCTGGCCAAGCGCTGCGCCGATGCCTTCGTGCAGACCGAAGCCGGGGGGTGGCTCCCGGCGGAGCCCGTGGAATGAACGGCAAGCTTGTCGCAGGGGCCATCGTTGCCGCCGGCCTGATCGCCGGCGCGGCGATGTACTACCTGCAGGTCTATGCCTATTACGAGCGCGTTCCGGCCACCGGCGAGGGCGATGTGCGGCTGACATCCCTGGCCACCGGCGCGCCCGAGCCGATCCTGTACGACGCGTTTCAGGCCATCGACGCCGACAGTTCGCCGGTGCGCTATCGCGCCTGCTTCACCACGCCGCTCAGCCAGGCGATGCTCAGCGAAACCTATGTGATTTTCGAAGCGCCCGTGCCGCTGACCGGCCCCGGCTGGTTCGGCTGCTATGACGCGGCCGAGGTGGACGCCGCCCTGGCCGACGGCAGCGCCATCGCCTTTCTGGGCCAGCAGAACGTGACATACGGCATCGACCGTGTGGTCGCCATTCTTGACGATGGCCGCGGTTTTGCCTGGAACCAGATCAACCATTGCGGCGAGGTTGTGTTTGAAGGCAAACCCGCCCCCGAGGGCTGCCCGCCCGTACCGGAAAGAAACTGACCCATGCCAGATCTGCTGATCGAACTCTTTTCTGAAGAAATTCCCGCACGCATGCAGGGGCGCGCCCGCGCGGACCTGCAAAAGCGCATGACGGACGGTCTGGTCGAGGCCGGGCTGACCTATGCCTCCGCCGCCGCGTTTTCCACGCCACGGCGTCTGGCGCTGACGGTGGAGGGGCTGAGCGACGAAAGCCCCACCCTGCGCGAAGAACGCAAGGGCCCGCGCACCGACGCGCCGCAAAAGGCGCTGGAGGGGTTCCTGCGCGCCACCGGCCTGAGCAAGGATGAGCTGCAGGTGCGCGACGACAAGAAGGGGCAGGTCTATTTCGCCGCCATCGTCAAACCCGGCCGCCCGGCGGCGCAGATCGTGGCCGAGGTGCTGGAGGATGTGATCCGCAACTTCCCTTGGCCCAAATCCATGCGCTGGGGGGCGGGCAGCCTGCGCTGGGTGCGGCCGCTGCATTCGATCATCTGCATCCTGACGCGCGAGGACGGGGCCGAGGTGGTGCCGCTGCGCGTCGACGGGATCACCGCCGACAACCGGACCGAGGGTCACCGCTTCATGGCGCCCGCCAGTTTCGAGGTATCCTCCTTTGACGATTACGCGGCCAAGCTGAAAAAGGCCCATGTGATGCTCGACCCGGCCGAACGGGCCGCGCATATCTGGCATGACGCCACCAACATGGCCTTCGCCCGCGGGCTCGAGGTGGTCGAAGACCGGGGGCTGCTGGAAGAGGTGGCCGGGCTTGTGGAATGGCCGGTGGTGCTGATGGGCGATATCGGCGCCGCGTTTCTGGAACTGCCGCCCGAGGTTCTGCAGACCTCGATGAAAGAGCATCAGAAGTTCTTTTCGGTGCGCGACCCGAAATCGGGGCGGATCGTGAAATTCGTGACCGTGGCCAACCGCGAGACCGCCGATGACGGCGCGACGATTCTGGCGGGCAACCAGAAGGTGCTTTCGGCCCGGCTGTCGGATGCGCGGTTCTTCTGGGAAAACGATCTGCGCGTCGCCAAGGCGGGCATGGGGGCATGGCAGGAGAAGCTGGCCAATGTCACCTTCCACAATCAGCTGGGCACCCAGGCCGCGCGGATCGAACGCATCGCCAAGCTGGCGCGCGAGCTTGCGCCGACGGTGGGGGCCGATCCGGACATGGCGCAGCAGGCGGCAGAGGTGGCGAAGGCCGATCTGGCGTCGGAAATGGTGTATGAATTCCCCGAGTTGCAGGGGATCATGGGCCGCTACTATGCCCGCGCCGCAGGGCTGGACCCGGCCATCGCGGAAGCGGCCGAGATGCATTACAAACCGCTCGGCCCGTCCGACGATCTGCCGCTGCACCCGGTTTCCATCGCCGTGTCGGTCGCCGACAAGCTCGACATGCTGGCCGGGTTCTGGGCGATCGACGAAAAGCCCACCGGCTCTAAGGATCCGTTCGCACTGCGCCGCGCGGCGCTGGGCATCATCCGCATCGTTCTGGACAGCGACCTGCGCATCGGGCTGGAGCGGCTGATCAACATGCAGCTTCTGGCCCATACCATCGCCCTGAACACCGACACTGCAGAAGAGCGCGAGGTGTATTTCCTGCATGACATGGTGGACGAGATCGCCCATCACGGCGTTTTCCTCGCGGCCTTCCACGCGGTGCTCGACAAGCTGACGGGCGCCGATGAAACCTTCGAGGTGGAAGAGGGCACATGGCTGGCGAACCTGCGCGCCGCGCTGCCGGACATGAGCGATGATCTGCTGGCCTTCTTCCACGACCGGCTGAAGGGCCATCTGCGTGACGAGGGCGTGCGCCATGATATTATCGACGCCTGCCTGTCGATGCCGGGCAATGACGACCTGACGCTGCTGGTCAAGCGCGCCGAGGCGCTTTCGGCCTTCATGGAAACCGAGGATGGCGGGAACCTTCTGCAGGGCTTCAAGCGCGCCAACAACATCCTGACCCAGGCCGAGGAAAAGGACGGGGTCGAATACCGGTTCGGCCCGGATGTGAAATTCGCCGAGGGGGAGCAGGAAAAAGCCCTGTTCGCGGCGCTGGACGAGGCTGAGTCGGTGATCAAACAGGCCATGTCGGACGAGGATTTCGCAGTTGCAATGGGCGCGATGGCGGCGCTGCGTGCCCCGATCGACGCTTTCTTCGAGGCGGTTCAGGTGAATACCGATAATGACATTGTGCGGCGCAACCGTCTGAATCTGTTGCACCGCATCCGCGAGACCTGTCTTCAGGTCGCGGATCTGGGCCGGATCGAGGGCTAGACATAGTCGTAACGCAAACCTTGCCATACCGCCGGATCGGCGTATCTTGCACCGCAACAGGAGGTTGCTGCAGTGCAGAAACATGCTGACTTTTCCGAATTCACGGTGATCACGCCGTCGGCGGACATCTCTGTTTCGCGCCACGGCGGGCGCGCGAAATGTCTGCAAAGGCTGCTGCGGCTGGAGATGCCCGTGCCGCGCACGGTTGCCCTGTCGTTCGACGCGGTGCACCGGATCGCCGCCGGCCAGATCCCCGATATCACCCCGATCCTTGCCGAGTTCGGCCCGGCGCCGCTGGTGTCGGTTCGGCCAAGCTCGGAAGACCCGGATTGGGGCGGGCCGGGGGCCATTCTGAACATCGGCATGAATGCCGTCCGCCACCGCGAACTGGCGGAAACGATCGGGCAGGCCGCCGCCGATCTGATCTATCTGCGTTTCATTCAGGCCTATGCCATCCATGTGGCGCGGCTCGATCCTGATCAGTTCGACGCGGAAGAGGCCAGCGAGGTGACCATCCACGAGGCGCTGCTGGCCTATGAAGAGGAAACCGACGAGGCGTTTCCGCAAGATCCCGTCGTTCAGCTGACAGAGGTGCTGCGGGCGATGGCGCGCAGCTGGGAGGGCACGACGGCCCGCCTGCTGCGCCAGGCCAAGGGCGCGCCGGCCGATGCCGGGCTCGGGCTCGTGGTTCAGGAAATGTCGATGGGGCTGGGCCCGGCCGAAAGTGGCTCCGGCGTGATCCAGTTCGTCGATTCCGCCACCGGCCAGAGCCAGGTGACCGGGCGCTACCTGAGCCAGAGCCAGGGCCGCGAAGGGCTTTCGGGCGAGGGTGTGCTCTATCTGACGCGCGACGCGCGCGGCCGGTCGCTCGAGGAGCATTGCCCGGAGGTGTTTCAGGAGCTTCTGAAATGGGGCGAGATCAGCCGCCAGCGTCTGCGCGAAGAGATGGAGATCGAATTCACCATCGAGGCCGGCGCGCTGCGGGTGCTGGACGCGGTGCGCGTCAACCGCACGTCACGCGCGGCGGTGCGCATCGCCGTGGCCTTGGCCGAAGACTGGATCATCCCGCGCGAAGAGGCGATCGCCCGGATCGAGCCGCGCGCGCTGACCGAGCTGCTGCACAGCCAGGTTGATCCGCGGGGCAAGCGGGATTGCTTCGTCAAGGGCATCGCGGCCAGCCCGGGTGCCGCCACCGGCCGGATCGTGTTCACCTCGGCCGCGGCGCAGGCCAGCGCGGCGCGCGGCGAGGCCTGCATTCTGGTGCGGCGGGAAACCACGCCCGAGGATATTCGCGGCATGTATGCCGCCTGCGCGGTGCTGACGGAACGGGGTGGCATGACCAGCCATGCCGCCGTGATCGCCCGCGGCCTTGGCCTGCCCTGCATCGTGGGCGCATCGGGGATGAGCCTGGACCGGCGCACCAAATCCCTGCGCACCGCCGAAGGGCGGGTATTTCGCGAGGGCGATATCATCACGGTTGACGGCTCGTCCGGCCAGGCGCTGGCGGGCGAGGTGAAGATGCTGAAACCGGCGCTCGACAGCGCGTTCACGTCTTTGCTGCGCTGGGCCGAGGATCTGTGCGACATCGGCATCCGGGCCAATGCCGACACCCCTGCCGATGCGCAGACAGCGCGCAATTTCGGTGCCGAGGGGATCGGCCTGTGCCGCACCGAACACATGTTCTTCGAAGACGACCGGCTGACAGTGATGCGCGAGATGATCTTCGCCAACACGCCTGAAGATCGCGCCTCGGCGCTGGATCAGCTTTTGCCGATGCAGCGGATGGATTTCATCCAGCTGTTCGAGATCATGCAGGGCCAGCCGGTGTGCATCCGCCTGTTCGATCCGCCGCTGCACGAATTCCTGCCGCACAGCCGCGACGGGCTGCGCGAGCTGGCCGGGGCGCTGGGGCTGCCGCTATCGGATGTCACCCGGCGGGTCGAGGCGCTGACCGAATTCAACCCGATGCTGGGGATGCGCGGCGTGCGGCTGGGGATCACCGTTCCCGAAATCTATGACATGCAGGCCCGCGCCATTTTCGAGGCGACGGTGGAGGCGAGCGAGCGCGGCGATCCCGTCGTGCCGGAAATCATGATCCCGCTGGTCTCGGCCAAGCGCGAGGTCGAGCTGGTGAAAACCCGGATCGACGCTGTCGCCGCGGCGGTGCGCACCGAAAAGGGCCGCGCCTTCGATTACCGCCTCGGGGTCATGGTGGAAACGCCGCGCGCGGCGCTGCGCGCGGGCGAGATTGCCCATCACGCCGCCTTCCTCAGCTTCGGCACCAACGATCTGACGCAGATGACCTACGGCCTCAGCCGGGATGACGCGGGGCGGTTCATGGGCATCTATGTGCAGCAAGGCGTCTTCCCCGAAGACCCGTTCCACACACTGGATGTCGAGGGCGTGGGAGAGCTTTTGCACATCGGCGCCGAACGCGGCCGGGCGGCGCGCCCGGACGTTGTTCTTTCCGTCTGCGGAGAGCATGGCGGCAACCCCGAATCCATTGCATTCTGTCGCAAGGCGGGGTTTGATTACGTATCCTGCTCTCCGTTTCGCGTTCCGGTTGCACGGCTTGCCGCAGCACAGCTCAATCTGCAGATGACTGTGCGTAATCGAAGATAACGGAAGTGATAACAAGGGTTTGGCGCGTTTTTCGCGAAGAGGCCCGACCCCCAGGCAGACAGGCGCGCGCATAAGACCGGCGCACGCCCGCCGCAGTTTTGCCATAAGGGTGGACGCATAGGCCCGTTTGCTCTATGCCCCCCGTCGGCGGTCACGTCCGACCGTGCGACTTTGGGGGTATTTATGAGTTTCAGGTTGTCCCTGGCCTTTGGCATCGCGGCCCTTGTTGTGTCTTCGATTTCCGCGCAGGCGGATATTTCGGCGTCAAGCTCCAACGACCCCACCGCCGTGGCGGGTGAGGCGCTTGCCCGGCAACTGGGGATCGAGCGCACGGCGCTCGGCCAGATCAGCGACCGGAAACTCAAACAGCTCGCCACCTACACCTCGCTGAACGCGCCGACCCCGGGCGGCAGCCTCTATGACAGATCCTGGCTCGACCGTCAGCCCGCCGCGAAGGGCGGCAAACAGTGGCAGTGCCTGTCCGAGGCGCTGTACTTCGAGGCGCGCGGCGAAAGCGTTCGCGGCCAGTTTGCCGTGGCCGAGGTTATCCTCAACCGGGTCGCGTCGCCGAATTTCCCCGATACCGTCTGCGGCGTCGTGCATCAGGGGACGGGGCGCAAGTTTCAGTGCCAGTTCACCTATAACTGCGACGGCCAGGCCGAGGTGATTTCCGAACCCGCCGCCTATGACAGGGTCGGCAAGGTGGCCCGGATCATGATGGACGGTGCGCCGCGCGCGCTGACGGGCGGGGCCACTTTCTATCACACGCGCGCGGTAAAGCCGCGCTGGTCGCGGGTGTTCACCCGCACCGCGTCGATCGGCGTGCACTATTTCTATCGCAAACCCACCCGGGTGAGCAGCAACTGACCGCCCCGCATCGGCGGTGACCGGCGCGCGCGACATGCCGCTGAACTTCGGGTATTCAGCCCGGCCCCGTCCGTGGTATGAGCGGGCCTATCCGGCGCTCAGACCGGCTGTTGCGGTTCCTTGGGGGATGATATGAGTGACAAGCTTTTCGGAACCGACGGCGTTCGCGGACGGGCAAACACACATCCGATGACGGCCGAGATGGCCCTGCGCCTGGGCGCGGCGGCCGGCCGGTATTTCCGGCGCGACGGCTCGGCCGCACATCGCGTTGTCATCGGCAAGGACACGCGGCTTTCGGGCTATATGTTCGAGAACGCGCTGACGGCGGGTTTCACCTCCACCGGTATGAATGTCTTCCTGCTGGGGCCGGTGCCGACGCCGGCGGTGGGGATGCTGACACCCTCGATGCGCGCGGATGTGGGGGTGATGATCTCTGCCTCGCACAACCCGCATCATGACAACGGCATCAAGTTCTTCGGCCCTGACGGGTTCAAGCTGTCGGACGAGGCCGAGGCCGAGATCGAGGCGCTGCTCGATACCGATGTTCAGCCGACGCAGGCCGAAAACATCGGCCGTGCCAAACGGATCGACGATGGCCGCTTTCGTTATAATGAACGGATCAAGACCACCTTCCCGCAGGGCAAGCGCCTGGACGGGCTGAAAGTGCTGATCGACTGCGCCAACGGGGCGGCCTATCGCACCGCGCCCGAGGTGCTGTGGGAGCTGGGGGCAGAGGTGGTGCCGCTGGGTGTGTCACCCGACGGGTTCAACATCAACGACAAATGCGGCTCGACCCATACAGATACCGCCGCCGCCGCCGTGGTGGCGCATGGGGCGGATGTGGGGATCTGTCTGGATGGTGACGCCGACCGGGTGATGATCATCGACGAGAACGGCGTGGTTGCCGATGGCGATCAGATCATGGCGCTCTTCGCGTCTCGCTGGGCCGAGGCGGGGCGGCTGCGCGCGGGCACGCTGGTGGCCACGGTCATGTCCAACCTGGGGCTGGAGCGGTATCTGGGCGGGCGCGGCCTGTCGCTGGAGCGCACCTCGGTCGGCGACCGCTATGTGGTCGAGGCGATGCGCCGGGGCGGTTGGAATCTGGGCGGCGAGCAATCGGGCCATATCGTGATGACCGATTACGCCACCACCGGCGACGGGCTGTTGGCCGGGCTGCAGTTTCTGGCCGCCATGGTCGACACCGGCCAGCCGGCCAGCGCGCTGATCCGGCAATTCGACCCGGTGCCGCAACTGCTGCAGAACGTGCGCTATGCGGCGGGGCAGGCCCCGCTGGATGCGGCGGCGGTGAAAGCGGCGATTACCGGAGCCGAAGGCCGGCTTGCCGGAGCCGGCCGCCTGCTGATCCGCAAATCGGGCACGGAGCCGCTGATCCGGGTCATGGCCGAATGCGAGGATGATGGCTTGCTGAAGGATGTGGTCGGCACGATCGTGGCAGAGATCGAAGCGGCCACGCGCTGAGCCGTTTCAGGATTGCGACGCGGGCACCCGCTGCGCCTTTGCGGTGGTTTTCCTTTGCAACCGGGCATGGCCCCAGGCGGCAAGGTAAAGCGGTATCGGGGTGAGCACGATCAGCACTTCGCGCCACACCGGGCCGGGCGGATAATATTCGACCACGATTGCCAGCACATAGACCACCAGAACATGCGCCGAGAACACGTGCAGCGAATGCTGGCCGAGGAACACCAGAAACCTGCGGGTGAACAGCCACTGCACGAAGGCCGACATTTTCTGGAACAGCCGCACCCGGCTTTCTTCGCCGGCCACCACAAGCCAGGTGACGATGAACAGATCGACGATGAAGGCGATCGGGTAGATCAGGCTGAAATTGCCGCGATCCGTATGCGCGAACACCGCTTCCGAGAATGCGTGCCCGAGCAGTTCGTGAAACACGACGCGGTCGTAGATACCCAGAAAGAAGAAGGCGCCGAGCGTCAGGCAGAACACAAGCTGCCATTGCCGGTTCTTGAGGAACGAAAGATCGAGCGTTCCCGCCGCGCTGTGCAGCCCGAGGTAGAGCCCGCCGACAAACAGCACCTGCCAGCCGAAGACGTTGAAGAAAATGCCCAGCCGGATCGGATGGCCCAGCCCGGCAAGGGCCAGTTCACCGGTCTGGACGACAACCTCGATCAATCCGGTCTGGGCAAGAAACCAGAGCAGCGCCGAAAGCGCGAGGACGAAGCCGGCGTAATTTCGCCGAAACGCCTCCAGTATGAAGGGGGTGAGCATCATGAACCAGATATACATCGGCAGAATGCCCATGTGCTTGGAGCCGCTGATCAGCGCGAGCGAGGCGGTGGTGAAGCCCACAGGCTCTGCGCGATAGGGCGCGAGAATCGCCGGAAACAGGCCGAACGCGGCCAGCAGGAGCGCCGCCGCCAGGAAAATCACGATCAGTGTCGCCTGATGCGTATAGATCGTGCGGATACGCCGCCAGATAGCGGATTTACACGATGCGAAACCGCGCTTCAGAAGGCGGTTGCCGTAGACCAGGCCGACGACGAAACCTGAAATGAAAACAAAGCCTTGGGCATCTTCTACCCAGCCGAAATAATGATGGTTCAACTTGCCGAGAATGGCGTGCAGCTCGACATTCGCGTGGATGATCATCATGAACAGAAGAAAAAATCCGCGAAAGCCATCAAAAATCGCGATACGCATGTCGGTCCCTTCGGCTTCGAAATTGCGGGGCCGAAGTGGCTGCCGCGGCGTTTTCTCAAGCTTTGCCGGTGGTTATGCTCTTTTCTTCAACCCTACCTTCCAAGCGGAGGTATTCTCAAGCGCTTTCTGAAGCGGACGGCGGGCAAAGCAAAGGCCCGGCTGATTTGCATCAGCCGGGCCCTGTAGTCGCGCGATCCGGGATGGATCAGTTCTTTTCCTGGTCGACCAGCTTGCCGGCGGAAATCCACGGCATCATGCCGCGCAGCTTCTTGCCGGTTTCCTCGATCTGGTGCTCGTCGTTGATGCGGCGGGTGCCCTTGAAGAACGGCTGGCCGACGGCGTTTTCCTGCATGAAGTCACGCACGAACTTGCCGGTCTGGATGTCGGTCAGAATGCCCTTCATCCGTTTCTTGGTCTCGTCATAGGGCAGAACCCGCGGGCCCGAGACATACTCGCCATATTCGGCGGTGTTCGAGATCGAGTAGTTCATGTTGGCGATGCCGCCTTCATAAATCAGATCGACGATCAGCTTCACCTCGTGCAGGCATTCGAAATAGGCCATTTCCGGCGCGTAGCCGGCCTCGACCAGGGTCTCGAAACCCATGCGGATCAGTTCCACCAGACCGCCGCACAGCACGGCCTGCTCGCCGAACAGGTCGGTTTCGCATTCCTCGCGGAAGTTGGTCTCGATGATGCCCGAACGCCCGCCACCGATGGCCGAGCAGTACGACAGGCCGATCTCCAGCGCCTTGCCGGTGGCGTCGGTATCGACGGCCACAAGGCAGGGCACGCCGCCGCCCTTGACATATTCGCCGCGCACGGTGTGGCCGGGGCCCTTGGGCGCCATCATGATGACGTCGATGCCTTCTTTCGGCTCGATCAGGCCGAAATGCACGTTCAGACCGTGGGCGAAGGCGATGGCCGCGCCGGGTTTGATGTTGTCATGCACGTATTTCTTGTAGGTTTCGGCCTGCAGCTCGTCGGGCATGGTGAACATGATCAGGTCGCACCAGGCGGCGGCCTCGGCGATGCCCATCACGGTCAGGCCTTCGGCCTCGGCCTTCTTGGCGGATTTGGAGCCTTCACGCAGCGCCACGACAAGGTTCTTGGCGCCGCTGTCACGCAGGTTCAGCGCGTGGGCATGCCCCTGGGAGCCATAGCCCAGAATCGCCACTTTCTTGTCCTTGATCAGGTTGATGTCGCAATCGCGATCATAATAAACGCGCATGGGGCGTTCCTTCCTTTGTCAGTGCTTATGCTGCGCGGACAATAGGCCGGGCGCCGTATGAGGGGCTTTCATATTTTGACTATTCGCGCGGTTTGTGCGAAATATCATTCTGCAAAATTGGATAATCCGAAAAATCCATGCAGATCGACGATACAGACCGCCGTTTGCTGCGCCATCTGCAGGCCGAACCGCAGATGGCCACCGCGGATCTGGCCGACCGGGCCGGGATCACCGCCGCCACCTGCTGGCGGCGGCTTGAAAAGCTGCGGCGGGCCGGTGTTCTGCTCGGTACGCGCGCGGTGATCGACTGGCGCGCGCTTGGCTACGGGGTCGTGGTGTCGTTGCGGTTCACCCTCGACAAGACCGACCCGCGCGCGTTCGATGAGTTTATGACCGCGGCGCGCGATGTGCCCGAGGTGTATGAGATCCAGACCTTCCTTGGCCGGGTCGATGTGCGGCTGAACGTGCTGGCCCGCGATATGCCGCATTACCAGGAAATCTATCGCCACCGGATCCTGACCCTGCCGCATATCGCCGATATCGAGGCGCTGATGCATGTGGCCGATATCAAGCTGGACCAAGGATTGCCGCTTTGACCGATCTCGATGAGGTGGACCGCAAGCTGCTGAGGGCGCTGTCAGAGGACGCCGATCAGAGCGCTGGCGCGCTCGGGCGGAAATTCGGGCTCAGCCAGCCGGCGGCCTGGCGGCGGATCCGGCGGCTGGAAGAGGCGGGCATTCTGCGCGGGCGCCGCGTGGTGCTGGACAAGGAGGCGCTGGGGTTCGGCGTGACCGTGTTTCTGGGCGTGAAACTGGCCACCAAGGGCCGCGTCAGCCTCGAGGATTTCGAGCGCGCGGTCACCGCCATCCCCGAGGTGCAGACGGTGCAGCACGTGCTGGGCATGTATGATTACCGGCTTCGGGTGGTGGCGCGCGATCTGAGCGATTTCGAAAGGGTGCTGCGCCGGCGTATCATGACGTTGCCCGGCGTGGGGGATGTGGAAGCGAATGTGCTGCTGTCCGAAGAGAGACGCCCCGGCCCGCTGGGCTGAACGGCCGCCGCTCCGACGATCGCCAGACCCGCGCCTCGACGCTGCGCAGCGCCCGGCGTGACAGAGCATCGGGCAGGGCCATGGCGGGAAACAGCGCCAGAACCTCGTCGCGCGCCGCCTGATCCAGCGACGACATCGCCTGATCGCCGGGAAAGAAACTCTCCGACGGGCAGCCCTCGGCCAGAATGATCTGGTGGTCTTGCAGCAGAATGTGGAAATACTCGACCCTGGCACAGGGCTGAACGCGGATCGTATCGCCGTTGGCCAGATGCTTGGCCGCGACCAGAACCTCATCTTCGCCGAACAGCAATTCCGCGACCGCGCCGGACACCAGCATCCGGTGGTTCTGCGACACGTACAGATCGCGCCGGTTGTCCAGCGCGCCGGCCTGGATGCGCACGGGCGCCGCAGCGCCGGTACCGGCGACCCATTGCGAGCCGATCCACAGAACCGGCATAAGCCCGCCCTCCATCACGCGCAGCATGTCGCCCGCCCGCAGCCGTTCCACGGCCACCGGCCCCCGGTCCGTTTCGATCAACGTGCCCCGGGCAAAACAGACCGGAACCAGATTGTTGTTTTCGGCGTTGAAGGCGCCGTTGCCGTCTTCGGTGGTGCCGGCATCGATGATGCCATCGTTGTCGTAATCATTGTCGCTCAGCCGGTTGAGCGTGATGGGGCCACTGGAAATATCACTGGTCAGGTCGGTGCCGGCGGCGGCGATCAGTTGATTGAAGCGCGGCGCGCCGGGGTCTGATGAGACCAGAACATTGGCGTTGAACCGCAGATAGCTGTCGCCCAGGCCGCTGACATCCGATTGGATATTGGCATATTGGCCCGGGTTCATGGGGGTGTAGGTATAAAGAGGGGTGCCCGACAGGTAATCGGCGCCGTTGTCATAGATCACCAGGCCGACAATGCGCGAGGCACCCGTGATTTCGCCATCTACTGTGACGTTATCAACCAGAATCTCGACGATATCGTCGCTCTGGAATACGGTCTGGCCGCTGTTGATCGTGAGTGTTCCGCCGCCCTCATAGCCGCCGGACGAATTCGTTCCGACATTCGGGTCCGCCAGGACGCTGTTTCCGTTCAGAAGGAAAGAAGCATCTGCCATGCATGTTTTTTTCGAGTGTTGGTTTCTTGTTGGACTCTGGATGCGTCATAGCCGTTTTGCGTTGCCAATTGGCTAATGTGTCCGAAGTAAGGCGCGCAAGTGGCGGGTTACTTCACGCCCAGCCCCGCGCGCATCAGCGTCTTGCGCACCGGCGCGGCGGAATAAAGCGCGTTGAGCGCGGTGGCACGCATGTCGCGCAGCCCCTGCGCGCCCATCATCGACGCGCGGTTCAGCAGGTCTATGCCGGTCACGCGGGCGCGGACCTCGGGCCAGCGGCGGCGGTTGTAGCTGTTCAGCATGGCGCGATTGCCCGGGTCGGCCGGGTTTTCCTGCGCCAGTTCCAGCAATGCGCGCGTGTCGGCCAGGCTCATGTTCAGCCCCTGTGCGCCGATCGGCGGCACCACATGCGCCGCCTCGGCGATCAGGGCGGTACGTTCGCCGCTGAAGCGATCGGCGATCTGGCTGATGATCGGCCAGACCGACCGGGCCGAGACCAGCGTCAGCGGGCCGTAAAGCCCGGCCGACCGCAGGTTCATTTCCTGTTCGAACTCTGGTTGGGGCAGGGCGGCCAGCCGCGCCACCTCCGGCCCGCGCTCCATCCAGACCACGGCAGAGCAGGGGGTGCCGTCGCGGTCGGGCAGGGGCACAAGGGTGAACGGCCCGCCGGACCGGTGCACCTCGGTCGAGACATTGTCATGCGGCTGCGGATGGGTGACGGCGAAGGCCAGCGCCTTTTGCCCGTAGCGCATTGTTTTCACGCCGATCCCCAGCGCCTCGCGCACGGGGGAGTTGCGGCCGTCGGCGGCGATCAGCAGCCGGGCGGCGATGCGGGTGCCATCCGACAGGGTCACCAGCGCCTCGCGTTCGCGCGTCATCACCGCCTTGGTGGCCACGCCGGGGCGAAACTCGACCCCGGGCAGCTCGGCCAGCCGCGCCACCATCTCGCGCCGCAACAGCCAGTTGGGCAGGTTCCAGCCAAAAGGCTGGCCCGAGATGTCGGCGGCGTCGAAATCCTTGGTCAGGCGCGGTTCGGCGATTTCACCGCCCGCATCGACAATCCGCATGATCTGAAGCGCGGCGGCATGCGGGGCCAGACGCTCCCACAATCCGGCGGCTTCCAGCACCTCGACAGAGGGTTGCAGAAAAGCGGTGGTGCGCATGTCGGCCCCGGCCTGCGCCCCGTCGGTGACCGGCGGGGCGGGATCGACGCAGATCACGGAAAACCCCGCCGCGCCGAAGGCGGCCGCCGCGGTCAGCCCGGCGACGCCGCCGCCGGAAATCAGGATGTCGGTGCCGATACGTGTCATGCGGGGCCTCCTGGATCACAGATAGGCGCAAAGCCCGCGCCGATCCAGCCGGTATCGTCAGCCCCGGGTGATCCAGAGCAGAAGCACCATCACCACCGGCACGGCGGCCACGGCGGGAATGTAAAGCCCAGGCACGCCCCAGGTGGCAAAGCTGAGCCCCCACAGGGCGACCGCCGCGGCGACGAGGAAATAGGTAAAGGCGATGCCGCTGCCCAGCAGGGCGCGCAGCGGGGTGGCAACGTCCGGGCGTTCGGACGGCGCGTCATTGTGCATGATCGGAAATCTCCCTTTCTCCGGTGTCGGGCGGGTATCCGGCAGGGCGCCGGCGGGCGAAAGGGACCATCTTGCCGCAGTGCGACAAAAGGTTGCAAAACCGGGCGGTTCCGGGCGCGGGTGCGTCAGTTTATCCCGTCAGCCGGGCCAGGAAACCGCTCAGATCATCGGTGTGATGGTGGATGTGCCCGGCCGGTTCGGGGCGCGGCGCCACGTGGATGGTGCGCATCCCCATGGCATGCGGGGCGGCCAGGTTGCGCGCGTCATCCTCGAACATCGCGGCCCCTGCCGGCACGATCCCGTCGGCGGCGAAGACGGTCTCGAACGCCGCACGCTCGGGTTTGGGGCGGAACCCGGCATGTTCAACGCCGTAAACCGCATCGAACGCGCCCGACAGCCCGCGCGCGGCCAGCACGCGTTCGGCATAGGGCGCGGAGCCGTTGGTATAGACGATGCGCCGCCCCGGCAGCGCCATGATGCGCGCCTTCAGGTCGGGGGCCGGCTGCAGATGACTCAGATCGATCTCATGCACATGGGTCAGATAGGGGGCCGGATCGACCCCGTGCAGTTGCATCAGCCCCGCAAGCGTGGTGCCATACTCGGCCCAGTAGAACTTGCGCAGGCGGTTCGCCTCGCCCTGGTCGACGCGCAGCGCCTCCATCACATAGGCGGTCATGCGCCGCTCGATCTGATCGAACAGCCGCGCCTCTGGCGGGTAGAGCGTGTTGTCCAGGTCGAAGACCCAGCCGCGTGTCTGTGTGAAGTGGCGAGCAACCATCATGACGATCTAGCCTGCTGCGGCAGTGTGTTCAATGCCTTGGCCTTGATTCGCGGCGCACGGGACTTTAGCGTGCGGTTTCCGCAGCCGGAGTACCTGATGACAGACCTCAAAGCCGCCCACAAGGATGCCTATGCGCTGATCCTGGATGCGATCGACGTGGGCACCTACAAACCCGGTGACCGGCTGGTGGAAAGCGAACTGGCCGAGCGGTTCGGCGTGTCGCGCACCCCGATCCGCGAGGCGCTGCAACGGCTGGAGACGCAATCGCTGTTGGTGCGGGACGGGCGCAGCCTGATCGTGGCGTCGCTGGACCACAATCAACTGGCCGAGCTTTACGTCGTGCGGGGCGAGCTGGAGGGGCTGGCCGCGCGGCTGGCCGCCCGTCACGCCACCGACGAGGAGGTCCGGGTGCTGCGCGCCATGGTCGAGGAGGATCACGCGCTGCTTGGCGACCCCAGCGGGATGTCGCGCGCCAACCGCCGGTTTCACAAGCAGGTGCATCTGGCCTCGCACAACCGGTATCTGGTGCAGCAGCTCGATCTGGTGCACCGCTCGATGGCGCTGATGGCGACCACGTCGCTGGCCGCCGCCGGGCGCGGCGAACGGGCGCTGGAGGAACACGCGGCCATCATCGACGCGATCGCCGCGCGTGACGGCGATGCCGCCTACGAGGCGCTGCGCGCGCATATCTCGGCCGCGTTCGAGGCGCGGCTGCGGCTGGACGCGGCCCGCTACGGCTCAGATATCTGAGCCGTCGCCGGGGTCTTCATCGGCGATGCCGTGGCTTGTCTTGTCCCAGTAGAACGGCCTGACCACCATTTCGAAGAGCGCCTTGTAGGTCGCGAGCGCGGCCAGCGGGTAGTAGACATGCATCGTCGGCACCCATCCCCAGAGCCCCCGCTTGCCCCCCAGATGCGCCCCGATCATGCCCAGCAGGATGTTGGTCAACTCTGCCGCCAGAAACAGCGCCCCGACGCCCAGCATCACGGGCGGCGTCATCACGTCGCTCATCACATGCGGCAGCCCCAGCACGATCAGCCAGAAAGACCACATCAGCGGCACCAGCAGAAATTGCGACACCGTGCCCAGAAGCAGGATCTGAACACCGGCAAACCGCCACGGCCCCAGATCGCGCCACAGCCGCCGCGGGTCGCGCATATGTACCGTCCATGTCATCGCGTAGCCCTTCAGCCAGCGCGAGCGCTGCTTGACCCAGGGCCAGAGGCGGCAGTTGGCCTCTTCGCGGGTGACGGTGCCGATCAGCTCGGTGCGATAGCCGTGGCGGGCCAGACGCACGCCGAGGTCGGCGTCTTCGGTCACGTTATGGGCATCCCACGCGCCCAGCTCTTCCAGCGCGTCGCGGCGGAAGAACAGCGTGGTGCCGCCCAGCGGCACCACCAGCCCCAGCCGCGCGACGCCGGGAAGGATCAGCCGGAACCAGCTGGCATATTCGATGGTGAAACAGCGCGAAAACCAATTCTTTTCAGTATTGTAGAAATCCAGAACCCCCTGCAGGCAGGCCACATCGGGGCCGCGTTCGTGGAACCGGCGGACAATGCGGTGAATCTGGTCGGGCTCCGGCGCGTCCTCGGCATCATAGACCCCGATGATCGTGCCCCGGCAAAAATCCAGTGCGAAGTTCAGCGCGCGCGGCTTGGTCTTCAGGCTGCCCGTGGGAACGGAGATGACACGCATCCAATAGGGCAGGCGGGCAGTGTCGAGCATGGCGCGGGTGGTGTCGTCATCCTCTTCGGTGACCAGGCAGATATCCAGCAATTCCTTGGGATAGGTCAGGCGGCCCAGCCGGGCGACAAGGCGCGGTACGATGTCTTCTTCCCGGAACAGCGGCACCATGACCGACACGACCGGCAGCCGCGCGATGGCGGGGCGTTCGGGCGGGGGGCCGGGCGGCGCCGCGCGGCGGGCGCGCAGGGTGGTGACGGCGGCCGCGATCTTCAGCAGCGTGGTTGCCAGCAGCGTCATCAGCGCCCAGACGGTCAGCAGCGTCAGGGTGGAGGTGGGCGCCAGAACCGCGGCCGTGGCCAGAACGGCCAGGCCCGCGCCCAGGATGTTGCGCGGGGCCTGGCCGTACCAGAAGCGGCAGCTTTCGGCCTCTGCCACGCGGGTTTCGGCGCATTCGGTCAGGTGGCGGTTGCGCGTGGCCAGTATCGCGCGGTGCAGGTCACGCTCGCAGGCGAAGGCCATCACCGGTTCGCCGAACCCGTCGGGCAGGCGGCGGCGCAGCGCCTCGAACGCCTCGGGGCGGGCGGTGGCCACGATCGTGGCACCGCCCAGGCGACGCACCGGCAGCGCGGCCTCTTCAAGACAGGTGCGGATGCCCATTTCGTCGATCAGGCGGGGGTCGGGCGGCAGCGCCTCCAGATCGACGGGAAGCGCGTCATACTGCTCGGCCAGCGCGCGGGTCAGATCGGCCTCGCCGACCATGCCATGGGCCAGCAGGATATCGCCCAGCCGCAGATTCTGGCGTGCCTGCAGCGCCAGCGCCTTGGTCAGGTCGGCCGGTGACAGGGCGCCGGTTTCAACGAGGATGTCGCCAAGCGGTCGCCGGATGCGGCGCGGGCGCGGCGCGGGCGCCAGGCGCAGGGCCTGCGCGGCAGGCCGGTTCAATGCGGAAGGTGCCATCTGTCCCCCGGTCAGGCTTTCCAAGCCGACCATGGGAACTTAAGGTTAACAGTGGGTTAACGGGAGCCTGCGCGGGGGACGATCAGGCCGCCGCCGCCATCGCCGTCACGAACCGTTCGAACAGGTAATAGCTGTCTTGCGGGCCGGGGCTGGCCTCGGGGTGGTACTGCACGGAAAAGACCGGGCGATCGACCATGCGGATGCCGCAGTTCGATCCGTCGAACAGCGAGACATGGGTTTCCATCACCCCGGCCGGCAGGGTCTGGCTGTCGACGGTGAAGCCGTGGTTCATCGAGGTGATCTCGACCTTGCCGGTTTCCAGATCCTTGACCGGGTGGTTGGCGCCGTGATGGCCGTGGTTCATCTTGATGGTGCGCGCGCCAAGCGCGAGGGCCAGCATCTGATGCCCAAGGCAGATGCCGAAGACAGGCAGATCCCTGGCCAGAACCTCACGGATCATCGGCACGGCATAGGCGCCCGTCGCCGCCGGATCGCCGGGACCGTTCGACAGGAACAGCCCCTCGGGGTTCAGCGCCAGCACATCCTCGGCCGTCGCGGTTGCGGGCAGTACGGTGACGTCGCAGCCGGCAGAGGCCAGGCAGCGCAGGATGTTGCGCTTGGCGCCATAGTCGATCGCCACCACCCGGCGGCCGGGCGTGTCACGGCGGGTGTAACCCTCGGGCCAGGCCCAGCGTTTCTCATCCCAGCGGTAGGATTGGGCGCAGGTCACTTCCTTAGCAAGATCAAGGCCTTCCAGCCCGCCGAAGGCGCGCGCCCGCGCGACCAGGTCGGCAATGTCGAAATTTCCGCCCGGGTCATGGGCGAGGGCCACATGCGGCGCGCCCTGCTGGCGGATGGCGCGGGTCAGGCGGCGGGTGTCGATGCCGCCGATGCAGATGCGGCCCTGGCGCGCGAGCCAGCCGGTCAGCGGCTCGGCCGAGCGCCAGTTGGAGGGTGTGGTGGGATCCCATTTCACCACCATGCCGGCGGCAACGGGCGCGGCGGTTTCGTCATCTTCGGGGTTCACACCGACGTTGCCCACATGCGGGAAGGTGAAGGTGACGATCTGGCCGGCATAGGACGGATCGGTCATGATCTCCTGATATCCGGTCATGGCGGTGTTGAAACACAGCTCGGCCACGGTGGTGCCTGTGGCGCCGAAGCCCTGGCCATAGAACACGGTGCCATCGGCCAGGGTCAGGCAGGCTGTGGGGCGGTTTTGCGGGCTGGCGGCGGGCATGGCAGGCTCCAAGGCTCAAATCGCCCGGAAACTAGGCCCGGGCATCCGCAGGGTCAAGGGGGGTGGTAAAAAAGCGTTTTTGTGGAAAAACAAAAACTTAGTATTTCCAACCAAGGTTGCGCCTGAAATCGAGACAAGGTATTTTCAAAGGCTCGGACTCATGGGGATGACTGACCGACATGGATATCAGACCGCGCATCGCGTCTGCGCTCAAGGACGCGATGAAAAACAAAGAGGTGGCGCGGCTTTCGACGCTGCGCCTGATCAACGCCGCGATCAAGGACAAGGATATCGCCCTGCGCGGCGAAGGCTCGGACGACGGGGTATCGGATGACGATGTGCTGCAGATCCTTGGGCGCATGGTCAAACAACGCCAGGAAAGCGCGCGCGCCTACGAAGAGGGCGGGCGGCTGGATCTGGCCGAGCGTGAGCGGGCCGAGATCGTGGTGATCGAGGAATTCCTGCCCCGGCAGCTTTCCGAGGATGAGGTCGATGCCGCGATCGGTTCGGCCATCGCCGAGACGGGCGCCGATTCGATCCGTGACATGGGGAAGGTCATGGGGGCGCTGAAATCGAAATACACCGGCCGGATGGATTTCGGAACGGTGGGGCCGATGGTCAAGGACCGGCTGGGGTGAAACCGCGCGTTTCGTGCTTTTCGTCCGGGTGAATCGTACGAACCGGGCGCGGGCGTTCATCGCTTTCTTGCGGTCGCTTATCGCGAAGAAGCCCAAGAGGGCCGAGGAGCGGCTCAGCGGTTTTCCAGATCTTCGATCAGCGCTTTCATCTGCGCGATTTCCTCGCGCTGGGTGCGGATGATCCCGGCGGCCAGTTCCTGAACGCGCGGGTCCGACAGGCCGGCCCGTTCACTGGTCAGGATCGCGATGGAGTGATGCGGGATCATCGCTTTCATCCAGGCCACGTCCTGCACCGTGCGCTGGCTGCGGACCAGCCAAAGCGCGGTGGCGAAGACGAGCACACTGGCCACGAGGATGGCGGCATTGGCCCCCCGGCTGGTGTACATGTTCCACATGAAAAGAAGCATCACGATCGCCATGGTCGCGCCCATCAGCAGCGCCATGTAGAACCGTGTCTCGCTCCAGTAGATATGATCCGGCGCGTAGGTGTTGAGATACATCAGCCCGAGCATCACCGCCGTGGACGTGGCGATCATCAGCAGGAATTTCGGATATCGGGGCATGTCGGCGCTCCGGCGGCTTCGTTGCTTTCGCCGGGCCAACGCGCGGGGGCGGGGATGGGTTCCGCGGTCTGGCGTCAGGCGCCGAGGGCGGCCAGCGCGCGCTGCAGCTCGTCGCGCAGGGCGGTGCGTTCGCCAGGGGTCAGGAAGGCGCCGAGCTCTACCTCGCGGCCGCGGCCCTTGAGGGTGAGGTAGTTTTCCACCGGGCCGTCTTCGGGGTGCAGGCGCAGGCGGACCCAATAGGGGTTGCTGCTCCATTCCTGGCGGGGGCCGCGCGGGTTGTGGCGCGTCAGCTCTATCCGGTCGGGCCAGAGCCGCAGTTCTTCCAGAAGCGTGCCGTCCTTGTACGAGCGTTCCAGCAGGAACCATGTCAGCGCGACCGCCCCGGCGACAAAGGGCAGCAGGCCCCAGAGCACCGGAGAGCCGACCACCGCGATCAGCGGCATCAGGATCAGCGCGCAGGTGATGGCGATGAAGGCGACGAAGCCGCGCCGGGGCAGAGAGCGGTAGGGCCACAGGTGCAATATGGCCAGCGGGGCGGCGCCCGCCTCATACGAAGAGGCCCCGGAAATCTCCGGGGCCCCGTTCATCTGTTTTTCCCATTCGTAGGGCATCAGGGGTCAGTGCGCGTGGCCCTTGTCCCAGTCTTCGCGCTTGGGGAGCGTTTCGAACGTATGCTCCGGCGGCGGCGACGAGACGGTCCATTCCAGCGTGTCGGCCCATTCGTTCCAGTAGTTGTTCTCGGTCACGCGCTTGCCTGCGAACAGGGTGTAGAACACGATGCCGATGAAGAACAGGAAGGACGCGAAGGACAGGAAGGCGCCCAGGCTCGAGACGTGGTTCCAGTAGGCGAACTGTTCCGGGTAGTCGATGTAGCGGCGCGGCATGCCCTGACGGCCCAGGAAGTGCTGGGGGAAGAAGGTCAGGTTGGCGCCGATGAACATCATCCAGAAGTGCAGCTTGCCGGCCCATTCGGGATACTGACGCCCCGACATCTTGCCGAAGTAGTAGTAGATACCGGCGAAGATGGCGAAGACGGCGCCGAGGCTCATCACGTAGTGGAAATGCGCCACCACGTAATAGGTATCGTGCATCGCCCGGTCGATACCGGCCTGGCTGAGCACGATGCCCGTCACGCCGCCGACGGTGAACAGGAACAGGAAGCCGAAGGCCCAGAGCATCGGCGTCTTGAACTCGATCGAGCCGCCCCACATGGTTGCGATCCAGCTGAACACCTTGATGCCGGTGGGCACCGCGATCACCATCGTGGCCAGCATGAAGTAGGATTGCTGGCTCAGCGACAGGCCGGTGGTGTACATGTGGTGGGCCCAGACGACAAAGCCCAGAACACCGATCGAGACCATCGCGTAGACCATCGGCAGGTAGCCGAAGATCGGCTTTTTCGAGAAGGTCGCGATGACGTGGCTGATGATGCCGAAGCCCGGCAGGATGATGATGTAGACCTCGGGGTGACCGAAGAACCACAGGATGTGCTGATACAGGATCGGGTCGCCGCCGCCTTCGGGCTGGAAGAAGGTGGTGCCGAAGTTGCGGTCTGTCAGCAGCATGGTGATGGCGCCGGCCAGAACCGGCAGCGACAGCAGGATCAGCCAGGAGGTCACGAAGATCGACCAGGCGAACAGCGGCACCTTGTGCAGGGTCATGCCCGGCGCGCGCATGTTCAGGAAGGTGGTGATCATGTTGATCGCGCCGAGGATCGACGAAGCGCCCGAAACGTGGACGGCGAAGATCGCCAGATCCATCGAATAGCCGCCCTCGTTGGTCGACAGCGGCGGGTAGAGCACCCAGCCCACGCCCGAGCCCATCTGGCCGTTGCCGCCGGGGCTGAACACCGACAGCACCGCAAGGGTGGTACCGGCGACATAGAGCCAGTAGCTGAGGTTGTTGAGGCGCGGGAACGCCATGTCGGGCGCGCCGATCTGCAGCGGCATGAAATAGTTGCCGAAGCCGCCGAACAGCGCCGGGATGACCACGAAGAACATCATCAGGATGCCGTGGCCGGTGATCAGCACGTTCCAGAGATGGCCGTTGGGCGAGCAGTTTTCCGGTGCCTGGGGAAGAAAGCTCATCCCCTCCATGCACATGTACTGTACGCCGGGGGTCATCAGCTCCATCCGCATGTAGACCGTGAAGGCGACGGAGACGAAGCCCACGATGCCCGCGGTGAAGAGATAGAGGATGCCGATGTCTTTGTGATTCGTGGACATGAACCACCGGGTGAAGAACCCCCGCTGGTCGTGCGCGTCGTGGCCGTGAATGGCTGCGTCTGCCATACTATGCCTCCCGTTCATATGTGTTGATGCGGACGGATCTGCATCCGGCCGCGTGTTCCCTGCGCACGCTTTTAATCCGCGTCGCGGGTCTGGGCAATGCTCCGTAACGCCGCATGGGCCGATTTTCCTGCGCCAGCCCGCCAAGATATCTGCATTTCTGAATGTGAAAGCCGCCATATGGCGGTGCGCCACCCGCTTTCCGAAGGGTGCCCCGTGCAGGGCCTCCAATTCTTGAACCGACTTCAAAGAGTTACATTTTTGAGCGGGTCACGCCGAATCACGGGAGACGGGCCAGGGCACCTTATGCGTCTGCGGTGGCAGCCGGCGCAGATCACACTGATCCCCGCTGCCGGCGATTTCATTCTGAGGTCAGGCCACCGGCCCGAAATGATCCGCGAAGGTCTTTTTCAGCGCCACGTCGACATCCCCCATCGTGACCGGCAGGCCCAGATCGACAAGGCTGGTGACGCCGTGGTCGCGGATGCCGCAAGGCACGATGCCGCCGAAATGGGAAAGATCGGGTTCGACATTGATCGACAGCCCGTGAAAGCTGACCCATCTGCGCAGGCGGATGCCGATCGCCGCGATCTTGTCTTCGCGCGCTGTGCCGTCGGGCAGCGGCGGCTTGTCGTCGCGCACCACCCAGACGCCGACGCGGCCCTCGCGCTTTTCGCCTTTGACGTTGAATTCGCCGAGCGTGGCGATGACCCAATCCTCGAGGTTTTGCACGAATTGCCGGACGTCGCGGCCACGTGCGCCGACATCCAGCATGACATAGGCGACGCGCTGGCCCGGCCCGTGATAGGTGTATTGGCCGCCGCGTTTCGTGACGTGAACGGGAAACCGGCCGGGTTCTGTCAGATCCTCGGGGCGGGCGGAGGTGCCGGCGGTGTAGAGCGGCGGGTGTTCGACCAGCCAGATCGCCTCTCCTGCCTGGCCGGCCGCGATGGCGGCGGCGCGCGCCTCCATCTCCGCGACGGCGGTTTCATAGGGGGTGAGGCCCGGCGATGTCAGCCAATCAACCATAAAATGCGCCAATCCCGGCTTGACAGCGACCCCGTGACGCAGGGACACTTGATTAAGGTTATTTTCAGCACAGGGCCGCCCGCGGAGGCGGCCGATGATTTACGGAGGAATGTCATGTTCATGCGTCAGATTGCAATAGCGGCCATGGCCGCTTCGATGGCAGCCGCGCCCACCAGCCGTGCCCTGGCAGATGCCGGCGACGTCGCCGCCGGTGTATTGCTCGGGGTCATCGGCTCGGCCGCGGTGAATTCCGCGAACAAGCAGAAGACCACGACCACGCGAAAGGTCTATGTGGCATCCTCGGCCCAGCGGGCGCAGAACCGCGAGGTTCAGACCTCGCTCAACTATTTCGGGTTTCCCGCCGGAACGCCGGACGGGGTTCTGGGGCGCAACTCGCGCTCTGCGATTTCCCAGTATCAGGCGTTCATGGGCTATCCTCCGACCGGCCAGCTGACGGAATATGAGCGGGTGTTCCTGAGCTCTTCGTATCATCGCGCGATCTCGGGCGGGCCGGCCACGATGCAGGCCGCGGCGTCGAACCCGATGGGGATCAAGGGTCTGCTCAAGACCTATCAGCAGGAATCGATGGGCGGTGGCGCCACGATGGCGGCCACCGCGCCGGTATCGCCCTATGCGAATGCCGTGGCACCACAGGGTGAGCCGACCGTCATCGTCGTGGCGCCGAAAGCGGAAGCACCCGCACCCGCGCCGGTCGCCGTTGTGGCGCCTGCCGAGACCGCGACGCAGGCAGAGGCCGCGCCTCTGCCCAGCTTCGGCGCCGCGGCACTGCCCAATTTCATGGGCCCGGGCGAGAGCCTGTCGCTTGCGTCGCATTGCAACAAGATCAGCCTGCTGACGAACACCAATGGTGGCTTCGTGACCGAAGCGACGATGACCGACGCGAATTTCGCGCTGAACGAACAGTTCTGCCTGGCGCGGACCTATGCCATCGCGCTGGGGGAGGAGCTTTCCTCGCAGGTGCAGGGGGTGACGAAGGATCAGATCGCCACGCAATGCGAGGCTCTGGGGCCGGCGCTGAAGGATCAGGTTGCGTCCATGTCGCTGCGCCCGGAAGCGGAGGTGATGCAGGAGGTGGGGCAGTTCGTGCTTCAGTCCGGCATGTCGCCGGCGCAGCTTGCCGGCACCGCGAAGATCTGCCTGTCGGTCGGGTATCGCACCGACAACATGGATGTGGCGCTTGCCTCGGGGCTGTTGCTGATGGTGCTGGGCGAGCAGGTTTACGGCGAGCTTCTGGGCCATCACCTGAGCCAGGGGTTCGGCACGTCCAAACGGCCCGACCTTGCGCTGGCGTGGTATCAGTCGGGGCTGGATGCGATCGCGGCCGGCGCCAAGCCGGTGTTCGCGCCCGGCCAGCCGGAGCGCACCGGGCTGATCCGCAAGGCGGCCTATCAGTTGAACGGCGGCGGCCAGTCGGCACCGGCGACGGCGCCGCAGCCCGTGGCGCTGCCGACCTTTTCGGTGGAGAACTGATCTGACCGCGGGCGGCCTGTGGAGGGGAGACTTCGGCGGGCCGCCTTCTTTCGAAAAAACCCACTTCACATCGCTATGGCCTTTCGCTATGTAACCGCGCACTACCTGATCACGTGCGGTCGTGGCGGAATGGTAGACGCGCAGCGTTGAGGTCGCTGTGGGGTAACTCCCGTGGAAGTTCGAGTCTTCTCGACCGCACCATTTTCAGCACGCGGGCGTGCTGATGTCAGTTCACAGTGCCGCCGCCGTTTTCATCGGCCCCGGCATTTCGCCCGCCAGCACAGCCTTGAGATCCCGACTTTCCGGCACGGTGCCGGAACGCCGCGCGCGGGTGGCGAAAGCCGCGCTCACGCCGATGTGCGCGCGTCGGCGCATTTGCGGGATGGCGTTTTGCGGCGCGCGGCGTAGTCTGTGCCGCATGCGCGCAGTGACCACCACCCGTTCCGGTTACAGCCGGGCTGAATTCCTGTCCGACGCGGCGGTTCATGTCGTGGGGCTGTCGGCTGTGCTTGTGGCGGTTCCGGTGCTTGTGACGCTGGCCGTGCTCTGGCGTGGCGATCCGGCGGCGATGCTGGGCACGGCGATCTACGGTGTGACCCTGATCGCGATGATCCTGTGTTCGGCTCTCTATCACATGGTGCGGCGTGACGCCTGGAGCGGCCTTCTGCGCCGGCTTGATCACGCGGCGATCTATTTCAAGATCGCGGGAACCTACACGCCCTTCACGCTTTTGTCGGGCGGGCAGGGCGCGGTTCTGCTGACCGGCCTGTGGGGCGCGGCGCTGGCCGGATCGGCCCTGCGCATTTTCCGGCCGGGCCGGTTTCGGTGGATCGCCTTTGCGCTTTACCTCGTCATGGGGTGGGCCGGGGTGTTTGCGGGCTGGCCGGTGCTGGGCACGCTTTCCCGCCCCGTCGTCGCGCTGATCGTCACCGGCGGCATTCTCTACACCATCGGCACGGCGTTTTTCCTGTGCAGGGTTCTGCCCTTCCACAACACGATCTGGCATGTGTTCGTGCTGGTCGCCACCGCCATTTTCTATGCCGCCGTGGTGGTGCATCTGGCCGACACTTCCGTGCACGTGGCGATGGCGGGCTCTTAGGCCCGCCGCGGTTATGACAGATCGCCGCATGGCCCCCTGGGCGCAGCGCCCGTCACGTCACTGTCAGACGTGAGGTTTACGATTTGCTCTCAGAAGCAACTCAGACAACCCATGAGGTGAAACGATGTCTCTTCGCACCAGATTATTCTCCGCCACAGCCCTGATCACGATGCCGTTCATGGCCGCCGCGAGCGATCTTGCCTTCGCCCCGGTGCCCTTTGCGGCGGATGATGCCGCCAAGCGCGCCGTCATCGCCTCGGACAGCGTGATGATCGACGGTCAGAGCCACAAGATCGGCTATCACGTGATTGCCCGCTCCGGCGACAAGCTGGGCGAGGGCACGTTTGCCGGGCTTGTCGATCAGACCGGCGCCATCGTCAAATCCCCCGACGGGTCCGAGCATATCTCGGTCGATGCCGATTTCACCTCGCTGCTGCCGGTGGGGGGCAAGCTGTTCTCGATCACGCATTTCGAATCGCGCCCCGGCGCGATGTATCTGACCGAGCTGGAGCAGGCTGCCGACGGCACCCTGACCGCCGTTTCGACCAAGCCGGTGGATTTCGCGGCCTATGGTGGCCTGTGGGTTCCCTGCGCCGGTTCGGTGACGCCATGGGGCACGCATCTGGGCTCGGAGGAATATCCCGCAGACGCCCGCGCCATCGAGGCCGCGGCGTCGCTGGACGAGGTCGACGATTATTACAAGCCGATGGTGCGTTTTCAGGGTTTGACGCCGGAAACCATGACGCTGGAAGAGTTCCGCACCGCCTATAACGCGTATCGCTATGGCTATCCGGTCGAGGTGAGCGTGACCGAGGCGGGCGAGGCGACCCCGGTCAAGCATTTTGCCATGGGGCGGGTCGCTGTCGAGCTGGCCTATGTGATGCCCGACGAGAAAACCGCCTATATCTCGGATGACGGCACCAATGTCGGCCTGTTCATGTTCGTGGCCGACACGGCGGGCGATCTGTCTTCGGGCATGCTCTATGCCGCGAAATGGAACCAGACCTCGGACGAGGGCGCGGGTGCGGCCGATCTGGAATGGATCGAGCTGGGCCACGCGGATGATGCCGCCATTCAGGCGGAAATCGAGGCGGGCACGAAGTTCGCCGACATGTTCGAGACCGCCGATATCGCCGAGGATGGCAGTTGCGCGGAGGGCTTCCTGCCCTCCAATGCCGAAGGGCGCGCCGAATGCCTGCAGGTCAAGCCGGGCATGGAGGCCGTTGCCTCGCGTCTGGAGGCGCGGCGCTATGCGTCGATGATGGGGGCCACCACCGAGTTCCGAAAGATGGAAGGCATCACCTATAACCCCGAGGCCGGCGTGGTTTATCTGGCGATGTCGGAAGTGGCCAAGGGCATGGAAGACGGCGACAAGAACGATCTGGGCGGCCGCAACGACATCCGCCTGACGCAGAACAGCTGCGGCGCGGTCTATGAGCTGGGGCTGGATGACAGCTTCCGCGCGACCTCGGCCACGGCCATCGTCGCGGGCGAGCCGATGACATATGCCGATGACTCGCCCTATGCCGGCAACACCTGTGATGTCGACGGTATCGCCAACCCCGACAACATCACCTACATCCCCGGAACCGATACGCTGATCATCGGCGAGGATACCGGATCGGGCCACCAGAACGACGCGATCTGGGCGATGAACCTGGGCTCGGGCGCGCTGACCCGCATCTTCTCGACCCCCTACGGGTCGGAGACGACCTCGCCCTACTGGTATTCCGACATCAACGGCCACGGCTATCTGATGGCGGTGGTTCAGCATCCCTACGGTGAATCCGACGAAGACAAGCTGCAGGATGCCGCCGACGCCCGCGCCTATGTGGGCTATGTCGGCCCGTTCCCGGCGCTGTTGTCGAACTAGGGCGCGACCGGCCCTGCGATGAATGCATGTTTGCGGGGCCCGGTTCTGCGGGCCCTGCGAGACCTTCCGGGAGAGATCCGATGCGCAAATTCCGCTACCCGGCCCTTGCGCTGCTGATGGCCGCCCCGGCCATGGCGGCCGACCTGACCGGCAAGGCCCTGACCAACCCGACGGCTTACATCCCCTCGCAATGCTATACCGCTACCGAGGATGAGGCAGGGGGGGTGCATAACCCCTGTTTCACCTGCCACGTCCGCTCGCGCGCGCCGCATTACATCAATGATCAGGATCTGCAGCAGGCCTATTCCTTTCCCGGGCCGGCGCTGAAGAACCCGTGGACGAACCTCTTTGTCGATCGCACGTCGGCGGTGCTGGGCACCCCCGACGACGAGATCCTGGCCTATGTGCGCGACGACAATTACCACGACGGTGCGGGCGGTATCGCGCTGGCGGCGCGGCTGGCCGATCTTCCGGCGGGCTGGGATGCGGATGGCGACGGCGCTTGGGCGGGGTTTGTCCCCGATGCCAATTACCGCTTCGACGCCGAGGGGTTCGATCTGGATGCCGCCGGGCGGATGACCGGATGGCGGGCCTTTGCCTATCAGCCGCTTCCGGGCACGTTCTGGCCGACCAACGGGTCGACCGATGATGTGATGATCCGGCTGCCCGTGCCCTTTCGCGCCGCCGCCGACGGCACGCCGGATCGCGGGATCTACAAGCTCAACCTCGCCATCACCGAGGCCTTGATCAAGCGCCGCGACGTGGGCATCGCCCCCGCCGACGAGGCCGCGCTTGGCGTCGATCTGGATCTGGACGGCCGGATCGGCACGGCCACGCGGGTTGGTTTCGTGTTTCCGCCCGAGGACGGCAAGGCGATGCATTATGTCGGCCGGGCGGGCGTGATGCAGGAGGCGGGCACCGCCCGTCTGGCGGCGGGGCTTTACCCGGAGGGCACCGAGTTTCTGCACACGGTGCGCTATCTCGATCCGGTCGAGGGCGGCATCGCCATGGCGCCGCGCATCAAGGAGGTGCGCTATATGGTCAAGACCCGCTGGCAAACCTATTTCGACCGTCAGGAAGGCGCGCT
Organism: Actibacterium sp. EMB200-NS6; assembly: GCF_001305615.1. Lineage (GTDB taxonomy): Bacteria > Pseudomonadota > Alphaproteobacteria > Rhodobacterales > Rhodobacteraceae > Actibacterium_A > Actibacterium_A naphthalenivorans. Next base: position 2,418,380 of record NZ_CP010869.1, on the reverse strand, counting down.
GGCCGAAGCCAAGGAGCGCGCGGATTTCCCCGACCGGATCGCCCTGTTCGATGGCAATGTCGAAACCGGCATCTCGAACGGCACCGGCTGGCGGCTGCAGGGGTTCATCGAGGATGCGCAGGGCGAGCTGCGCCCCCAGACCTTCGAAGAGACGGTGTTCTGCATGGGCTGCCACGGGGGTATCGGTGTCACCGACGACGATACTTTCGCCTTCCCCCGCAAACTGGACAACAGCGCCTTTCAGGGTGGATGGGCGCATTGGACGCAAGGCCGGGGATTGCGCGGCGTTCCGGAACTGATCCGCGAGGATGGCAGCCCGGAATACGCCCATTATCTGCGCGCGAACGGGGCGGGCGACGAGTTTCGCGGCAACATGGAGCTTCTCGAGGCCTGGCTCGACGATCAGGGGCAGCTTGACGACGACCGCGCCGAAGGGTTTCGGGACGATATCGCGGCACTGCTCTACCCCTCGGCAAAGCGGGCGCTGGCGCTGAACGTGGCCTACCGCGAGATCGTGCGCGAGCAAAGCTTCATCCGTGGGCGGGACGCGACCATCGTGCCGCAGGGCAACGTGCACCGCGAGGTGACGCAGGACCGGCAAACCGGTGTGATCAAGCCGGAGAGACCGTGGTATGGCGCCGACTGAGCGTTCAGGCCCCGGCTCAGGCCCCGGCGGCCATCCGGCACATCAGCAGCAGGCGCGCCTTGCGGGCTGAAAGCTCGTCACAGGGTTGAACGCCGAGGGCGGTCAGCTCGGCCAGGCAGCCGGGGTAATCGTAATCCGTGCCCAGGCGGCCCGAGAGGGTGGAACTTGTGACCGCGATGGGAAGGCCCGCCTGCCGGAGAGCGGCGATCTCGGGCATCCAGTCGGGGGGCACCTGGCCCCGGCCGAGCCCGTCAAGAACGAGGCCCCGCGCGCCGCTTTCGACCGCGGCGCGCAGCAGCAGCGGCGAGGCCTCCATCGCGGCGGGCAGGATATCGACACGGGGCAGGGGCGGTTGCAGCCCGACAAAGCGCGGCATGGGCGCGGCGGCGGCGCGCAGATCGACATGGGCGCCATCCACATGGCCGATCGGCCCGTGGCCGGGAGAGCCGAAGCCGCGCAGCCGGTGCGACGACACCTTGCGCACATGGCGGGCCTCGTGGATCTCCTGATCAAAAACAACCAGCGCGCCGGCCCCGCGCGCGGCGGGGGCTGCGGCGGTGGTGATCGCATCGCGGATATTGGGGCCGGCATCGCTGCCGGGGGCATAGGGCACGCGCTGCGCCCCGGTCAGCACGAGCCCGGCATCCGGCAGATCGGTGATCAGATCGAGAAGGAAGGCGCTATCCTCGAGCATATCGGTGCCTTGCGAGATGACGACACCGGCGGCGCCGTCTGCCACGGCCCTTGCGCAACGGTCGCGCACCGCGAAAATATCTTTCAGTTGCAGCGCATTGCTGGGTTTCTGCGCGAGGGTGATCACCTCCAGCTCCACCCGCGTGTCCAGCGCGAGGCTGGTCACAAGCTCTGCCCCCGTCATCGCGCCGGCCACCGCGCGGCCGCTTTCGCCGCGCAGGCTGGCGATGGTGCCGCCAAGCGCGAAAAGGGTGATCCGGGGGCGGGTTGTGGTCATGTCATCTCGTTTCGCGAAAAGGGGGACGGGTGCCGCTTAGCGTTATCCCGCTTCGGCGCCCATGCCCAGACGGTGGCGTCACAGGCCCCGGAAAAAAGAGCGGCCGGCCCCCGCGTGCTGCCTGCAAAAGCGGCAGGCGGCGGGCAAAATTGATCAGGGCTGCGGAAAGACTTGTGCGTTCATGCCGCCCGCTCGACAGGGCCGGACCCGGCGCGCTTTCACGGATCTCAGCAATTCAGGCATAGCGAGAAGGCGACCTCAGATGGCTCAGAAAGAAATCCTTGTCGGGTTCGGGGTGGATGTGGATGCCGTTGCCGGGTGGCTCGGCTCTTACGGCGGCGAGGACAGCCCGGACGATATCTCCCGGGGGATGTTCGCGGGCGAGGTCGGTTCCATGCGGCTGCTGCGGCTTTTCAAGAAATACGACATGACGGCGACGTGGTTCATTCCGGGCCATTCGGTCGAGACCTTCCCGGCGCAGATGCGGGCCGTGGCCGAGGCCGGGCATGAGGTGGGCGTGCATGGCTACAGCCATGAGAACCCCATCGCCATGACGCGCGAACAGGAGGCGGCGGTGCTGGACCACAGCATTGATCTGATCACCGCGCTGACCGGCAAGAGACCCAAGGGATATGTGGCGCCGTGGTGGGAATTTTCGCCCGTGACCAACGAGTTGCTGCTGGAACGTGGCATCCTTTATGACCATTCTCTGATGCATGACGATCACACGCCCTACCGGGTGCGCGTGGGCGACCGCTGGACCAAGATCGACTATACGGCCAGGGCGCAGGACTGGATGAAACCGCTGGAACGCGGCGCGGAAACCGATCTGATCGAGATCCCGGCGAACTGGTATCTGGATGATCTGCCGCCGATGATGTTCATCAAGAGTTCGCCGAATTCGCACGGTTTCGTCAATCCGCGCGATATCGAGCAGCTTTGGCGCGACCAGTTCGACTGGGTCTACCGCGAGATGGATTACGCGGTCTTTCCGATCACCATCCATCCCGATGTTTCGGGGCGCCCGCAGGTATTGCTGATGCTGGAGCGGCTGATCGACTACATCAAGGGACATGACGGCGTGCGCTTTGTCACGATGACCGAGATGGCCGAGGATTTCGACCGTCGCTTCCCGCGCGGCTGAGCCCATGTGCTCTTTATGCGGTATTCTGGGCTGCGACGACCACTGGAGCCATGCGGTGGCGCGCGACGGGGTTTATACCCGCAACACCGACCGGCTGGCGCGCCGGGCAGAGGCCGCGCGGCGGGCGAAGGTGGCCAATGCCGTCCTGGCCCATCTGCGGCTGAGCTTTGGCGACTGGCAGGGGCGCAGCTATGTGCTGCGCAGCGCCACCGGAAAGACGGCGCTGTTTGACGCGCTGGGCCATCTGTGGCCCGAGGCGGAGGCGCTGAGCGGCAGGGCGCTGGACCCGCTTGATCCCGACTGGCTGGACCGGATCGAGGCGGCGCTGGATGCGGAGCGGGGCGGATGATCCCCGTCATCGTGCTGACGGGCGGGCTTGGCGCCGGCAAGACGACGCTGCTACAGCGCCTGCTGAGCGATCCGCGCATGGCCGGCACCGCGGTGCTTGTGAACGAGTTCGGCGAGATCGGGCTGGACCACGAGCTGATCGCCCCGGTGGATGGCCCGGTGATGCTGATGCGCTCGGGCTGTGTGTGCTGCACGATCCGGGGCGACATCGCGCAATCCCTGCGCGATCTGCTGGATCGGCAGGGGGCCGGAGAGATCGCGCCGATTACCCGTGTGGTGATCGAGACCACGGGGCTCGCCGATCCGTTTCCGGTGCTTTCCACCCTTCAGGCGGACCCGGTGATGCGGTCGCAGGTGAAAGCCGGCGGGGTGATCACGGTGGTTGATGCCTTCAACGGCCCGGCCGCGCTGACACGCGGGGGCGTTGCGCTGCGCCAGATCGCCGCCGCCGATACGCTGGTTCTGGCAAAGACCGATCTGGTCGGGGCGGCGGATGCGCGCGCGCTGGAAAAACGCCTGCGCGCGCTCAACCCGGTGGCGCGGCTGGTGCGCGCGGGTGCGCCATTGGACGAGATCCTGCCAGAGCGACCGATGGACAAGGAGATCGCCCTGCCTGCCGCGGCGCAGGGGCACAACCACGATCACAGCGGCATTCAGACCCTTTCGATCACCCGCGCCGGGCCGGTCAACTGGACCGCATTCGGCCTGTGGCTGACGGCGCTTTTGCACACGCATGGCGAGCGGATTCACCGCGTGAAGGGAATTCTTGCCGTCGAGCAGGGCGGGCCGCCCGTGGCGGTGCATGGGGTGGGGCCGCTGGTGCATCCGCCCCGCCATCTGGAACACCTGGGCGGCGCGGCGACGGAATCGCGGCTGGTGTTCATCTTCGAGGATCTTTCGCCCGACGCGCTTCGCCGTTCTTTCGATCTGTTCGACCGGCTCGGCCATGCCCGCGCGCCGCTGCCGGAGACCGTTTGCTGATGCGCCTGTCCGCGATGAAAGGCTTGACTGTCGCTGCGGCGCCCGCCGCCGGTTTTCGCGCTGCCGCATGAGATGCCGGAGGGACCTGCCCGCACCATGGGCGAAAATCGGCGAAGTTGATCATTCGGAGGGCAGTTTCGGAGATCACGCATCATTTCATTGCGCCGGAACTTGCACAGACAGACAACCTGCGCGCTTCGTGAGGCCGCACCACCCGTTTGGGGTGCTGCCGGGATCCACGCCTTGCGAAGGAGCCACTATGCAACAGGAAACCACGCACCAGGAAACAGCCGGTTGGCAGAAGCTGTCGACCACCAATGTCGACAAGGCGGAGCGCCTGAGCTTCTGGCAGGACTCGGCGAACACGCTCTTTCCGTCTACCGTCGTCACGGGCAGCGCGGATGACGATTTCTTCGGCTCCGTCACCTGGATGGAATTCGGCGAGCTGATGCTGGCGGATTTCATCTCTACCGCGACCGAGATCCAGCGCGGCGAAGAGCAGATCGGCCGCAATGACATGTGGTACGAGGTGTGCCTGCAGGTCGAGGGCGATTGCCGGCTGACGCAAGGCGGGCGCAGCGTGCGCGTGCGCCCGCGCGAAATGGTGCTTTACGACAGCCAGCAACCCTATCGCATGACCTTTTCCGGCCCTTACCGGCAGATCGCGCTGAAACTGCCGCGGCGGTTGCTGCAGGACCGGGTGCCATGCCTTGACACGCTGATCGCACGGCAGATGTCGGGGCAATCGCTGCCGGGGCGGTTCCTGTTCGATTTCATCATCACCATGTGCGACGTGAAGCGCGAGAGCGCCCGCGAAAGCCTGATCAACCGGCTCGAGGCGCATGTGGTAGACCTGCTGGCCACCGCGCTCAGCGAAATCGCCTCGGAACAGCCGCTGTCGGCCAACCGGCAGGCGCAGCTGGCGCGGGTGAAGGCGCATATCCTGGCGCATCTGGATGACCCCGGCCTTTGCCCGGCCGAGATCGCGCGGCAGCAATCCATCTCGCACCGGTCGCTCTACGAGCTGTTCGCGGGCGAGGATCTGCAGGTTTCGAAATGGATCAAGGCGCAGCGGCTGGAGCGGATCCGGCGCGATCTGGGCGACAGCCTGCTCAGCTCGTGGCCGATCACCACGATCGCCCTGCGCCGGGGTTTCAAGGATTTCTCGCATTTCTCGCGGGCGTTTCGCGCCCAATACGGAATTTCGCCGCGCGCCTATCGCAAGTCGCGGCTCAGTTGACCTGAAGGACCAAGAATGCGTCTGTGGATCAGATCCCCCCTGGCCGTCATGGCCGAAAACGCCGCTGGCGGCCTTGTGGTCGAAGACGGGCGGATCGTGGAGCTTGTGGCGGGCACGCAGCCCGCGGGCCCGGTCGATGAGGTTTTCGATGGATCGCGGCACGTTGTCATTCCGGGCCTTGTGAACGCGCATCACCATTTCTACCAGACCCTGACGCGCGCGCATCCGCAGGCGATCAACAAGGAGCTGTTCCCGTGGCTTCAGGCGCTCTATCCGCTGTGGGGCGGCCATCTGAACCGCGACACGTTTCGCATCGGCGTGCGCCTCGCGCTGGTGGAATTGCTGATGTCGGGCTGCACGACCGCTTCGGATCACCTGTTCGTCTTTGGCAGGGACATGGCGGATGCGGTGGATATCGAAGCCGAAGAGGCCAGGGCGCTGGGCATGCGCGTGGCGCTGACGCGCGGCGCGATCAACATGGGCACCAGTTCCGGCGGCATCGCGGATGAGCGGCTCATTCAGGATTACGACGCGGTGCTGAGCGATTGCGAACGGGTGCTGGGCGCCTATCACGACCGTTCCGACGGGGCGATGACCACCGTGGCGCTGGCGCCTTGCGCGCCGTTCAACGTGACCCGCCAGCTGATGATCGACACGGCGGAGATGGCCGACAAGCATGATTGCCGCCTGCACACCCATCTGGGCGAAACCCATGACGAGGATGAATTCTGCCTGTCGAAATACGGCATGCGCCCGCTTGATTATCTGGAGGATGTCGGCTGGATGACCGACCGCGTCTGGATGGCGCATGGCATCCATTTCAACGACGAGGAAATCGCGCGGATCGGCAAATGCGGCATGGGCGTCTGCCATTGCCCGACGTCGAACATGGTGCTTGCGTCGGGCCAGTGCCGGACCAAAGAGCTTGAAGCCGCGGGGGCGGTGGTCGGGCTGGGCGTCGATGGTTCGGCGTCGAACGACAATTCCAACCTGATGGAATCCGTGCGCCACGCGCTGATGCTGGGCCGTCTGACCTATGGCGCGGCGGCGGTGAGCCATCTGGATGCGCTGGGCTGGGCGACGGAGGGGTCCGCCAGGCTTCTGGGGCGCACGGATATTGGCGCGATCGCCCCGGGGAAACAGGCGGATCTGGCCATGTTCACGCTTGATGAGCTGCGCTTTTCGGGGGCCGGCGATCCGCTGGCGGCGCTTGTTCTGTGCGGGGCGCATCGGGCCGACCGGGTGATGGTCGGCGGCGAATGGCGCGTGCTCGACGGTGTGCCGCTCGGTGTCGATCTGGACGCCTTGCGCCGCGACCACGCCGCCGCTGCCGCGCGGTTCCTGCACGCCGCGTAGCCGCGCCGATCCACCCCCGAAGCGCCGCCGGCCCGGCGGCCCGGTGCCGCGCATGTCCCGACATGTTTTGTCGCCAGTCGGGGCCAGAGGGTCCGATGGCCCCGTCCGGCGCCGCGGTGTTTAGTGGGGGCAGGCGGCCCCGTTGGATGGCCGCGCCGGAACGGGAAGAAACACCATGTTCTATCGACAGATGGAAACGCGGAAATGGCAGGAGCTGGATCAGGCGCATTACCTGCATCCTTTCACCGATCACAAGGCGCTGCGCGAGATCGGATCGCGCGTGGCGGTTCGCGGCGAGGGCGTCCATGTCTGGGACACAGAAGGCCGGAAGATCATCGACGGGCTGTCCGGCCTGGGCTGCGTGAACATCGGCTACGGGCGGCCCGAACTGGTGGCCGCCGCCAGCGCGCAGATGAGCGACCTTTCCTTTTGCCAGTCCTTCTTCAACACCACGCATCCCGCCGCCGTTCTGCTGGCCGAGAAGCTGGTGAAGCTGACGCCGGAGGGGCTGAACCACGTCTTCTTCCAATGCTCGGGCTCCGAGGCGAACGAGACCGCCGTGCGCGCGATCCGGCGCTATTGGGATCTGCAGGGGCAGCCCGGCAAAAAGCTGATCATCGCCCGGGAATATGCCTATCACGGCTCGACCCATCTGGCGGCGTCGCTTTCGGGGCTGGAACCGATGCACCACGCCGGCGGTGACGTGCCGATGCCGGTGGTTCACCGCATCAAGACCGCCTATCCCTATCGCGAGAAGCCCGCCGCGATGCCGGATGACGAATTCGGGCGCCTTGCCGCATCCTGGCTGGAAGACAAGATACTGGAGCTGGGCCCCGAGAATGTGGCGGCCTTCTTTGCCGAGCCGGCGCAATCGGCCGGCGGCTCGATCGTGCCACCGATGAGCTATTGGCCCGCGATTCAGGATATCTGCAGGAAATATGACGTGCTGCTGGCGCTGGACGAGGTGGTGATGGGCTTTGGCCGCACCGGCAAATGGTTTGGCTCTTTCCACTATGGGATCACGCCGGATCTGATGCAGATCGGCAAGGGGCTGACCTCTGGCTATCTGCCCTTGTCGGCTTGCCTCATGTCCGACCGTGTCGCCGATGTGCTGATCGACAAGGGTGGCGAATGGGCCCATGGCTATACCTATTCCGGGCACCCCTCGTGCTGCGCCGTGGCGCTCGCCAATATCGAGGTGATCGAGAGCGAGGGGCTGATCGAGAATGCCGCCGACACGCTGATCCCGCATTTCGAGGCAAGGCTGGCCGAATTCACCGATCATCCGCTGATGGGGGATGTGCGCTCTGTCGGGCTGATGGCCGGGCTGGAGCTGGTGGCCGACCGGGCGACCGGCGAGGCGTTTGACGGCGCGTTGCGGGTTGGTCAGCATTGCTCGGCCGAGGGGCTTTCGCGCGGGCTGGCGTTTCGTGCCAATGGCGATACCATGGCGCTGATGCCGCCGCTGGTGATGACGGTCGGGCAGATGGACGAGATGTTCGCCATCGTGCGCGCGGCGCTTGATGCCACCGCCCGGCATCTGGGGATGGCGTAGCGCATGGTGCGGACCGACAAGTTCTATATCGACGGGGGCTGGGTGGCGCCTGCGGGGGAGGCGACAGGCCCGGTGATCAACCCCGCCACGGGCGAACCGGTCGCCGAAGTGGCCTGGGGCGGGCCCGAGGATGTAGAGCGTGCCGTGCGCGCGGCGCGGGCCGCCTTTCCCGCCTTTTCGGCGGCACCGGTGGCCGAGCGCGTGGCGCTGCTGCGCCGCATCGCGCAGGTATTCACGGCGCGCAAGAAGGAACTGGAAGCGGCGGTGACCGCCGAAATGGGCAGCCCCGCCGATCTGTCCGACTGGATGCAGACCGGTTCCGCGATCCTCTATTTCAACGAGGCCGCCGACACGGCCGAGGCCTTCGGCTTTGAACAGCCGCATGGCACGACGCGGCTGCGCTATGAGGCGATTGGCGTGGCCGGGCTGATCACGCCGTGGAACTGGCCGCTGAACCAGATCGTCACCAAGCTGGCCCCGGCGCTGGCGGCGGGCTGTACGGTGGTTCTGAAACCTTCGGAAATCTCGCCGCTGTCGGCGCTGCTTCTGGCCGAGGTGCTGGACGAGGCCGGGGTGCCGGCGGGGGTGTTCAACCTGATCAACGGGTCGGGGCAGGATGTGGGCGCGGCGATCTGCCGTCATCCGGGGATCGACATGGTGTCTTTCACCGGCTCCACCCGAACCGGAATCGCGGTGGCGCAGGCCGCCGCGCCCACGGTAAAGCGCGTTCATCAGGAGCTGGGCGGGAAATCCGCCAACATCATACTGCCCGATGCAGATCCGGGGCGGGCGCTGGCCGACGGGGTGGGGCGGTGTTTCATCAACTCGGGCCAGAGCTGCATCGCGCCCAGCCGGATGCTGATCCCCCGCGCGCGGCAGGCGGAGATGCACGCGGGCCTTCTGGCCGAGGCGGCAAAGGTGCGTATCGGCGATCCCGCCCGCGCGGAAACGACGATGGGGCCTGTCGCGTGCCGGGCGCAGTGGGACCGGGTGCAGGCGATGATCGCGCGCGGCATCGCGGAAGGGGCGCGGCTTTTGTGCGGCGGCACCGGCCTGCCCGAGGGGATGAACCGGGGGTTCTATGTGCGCCCGACGATCTTCGTGGATGTGACCAACGACATGGATATCGCCCGGCAGGAAATCTTCGGCCCGGTTCTGAGCGTGATCGCCTATGATACGGTCGATGAGGCCATCGAGATCGCGAATGACAGCGAATACGGGCTGGCGGGCTATGTCTACGGGCGAAACCCGGATGAGGCCGAAGCGGTGGCACGGCGCCTGCGCGCGGGGCGCATTTTCATCAACAACCCGCCCTTCGATTTCTCGGCGCCCTTCGGCGGGTACAGGAAATCGGGGAACGGGCGAGAGCTTGGCCTGTTCGGCCTGACCGAGTATCTGGAGGTCAAGGCCATGCTCGGGTATCGCAACTGACCGGCGCCGGGAAAGGACGACAGATGGACATGGGTCCGAGTGCCGAGGCCACCCCGCCTGCCGGGGGCGATGCGGGGAACAATCCCGTCGATATCCTCGTCGATCATGTCGAGAAGAATTTTCAGACCAGAAACGGTGTGATCAAGGCGCTGGAGGATGTCACGCTGAAGATCCGCCGGGGCGCGTTCGTGGCGCTGATCGGCCCTTCGGGCTGCGGCAAGTCCACCCTGCTGCGCCTGGTGGCGGGGCTGGATGCGCCGGATGACGGATCGGTCCGGATCAGGGGGCATCAACCGCTGGAGTTTCGCAACCAGGGCCGCCTTGGCATCGCCTTTCAGGACGCGGCCCTGATGCCCTGGCGCTCGGTCTATCAGAATATCGCGCTGCCGCTTCAGGTTCTCAAGCGCCCGGTCAGGGCGCATGACGACAAGATCCGCGAATTGATCGAGTTGGTCGGCCTGAAGGGCTGCGAGGATCATCTGCCGGCGCAGCTTTCGGGGGGCATGCGCCAACGGGTGGCCATCGCCCGTTCGCTGGTCAGCGCGCCGGAGGTGCTGTTGATGGACGAACCTTTCGGCGCGCTCGACCAGATCCTGCGGCGCACGATGAATATCGAGTTGCAGCGGATCTGGAGCCGGCAGAAGACGACGACGCTTCTGGTCACGCATGGGATCGACGAGGCATTGTTTCTTGCCGATCAGGTCGTCGTCATGCATGCGCGCCCGGGGCGCGTGGCCGAGGTGGTCGATGTGCCCTTTGCGCGCCCGCGTACCAAGGCGCTGTTTTCGGACCCGCAGTTCCACGCGATGTGCGAAGACCTGATGGAAAAGCTGCATCCCGGCCACAAGGACGGCTGAAAGGCATCACGCGCCGAATGTCGTCTCAGGGCGTCGGTTCGGCGGGGACGATCCACTCCAGCTCGACAAAGGCACCGCCGGGGCTGCGCAGATAGCAGCAGCGCCCGCCGGGAAAGCCGATGACCTCGCCCAGCAGTTCGGCCCCGGCGGCGCGGCAGGTGTCGAGCGCCTTTTCCAGATCGTCGACGTGAAAACAGATGTGGCCCGCCCCCGGCCGCCACGGCAGCGCATCCCCCTGCGGCGCGGGGCCGGCGGCATCGTGAAAGCAGATCAGCTCCAACACCATACCCGGGCCCGGCGCGCGCATCTGGGTGAAGGCGCAAAGCAGCCCCGCGTGCCCTGCCATGCGGGCGATGTCGGGGCCCATGTCTTCTTCCACGAAATCGGCGTGAAAGCCGAAAGCCTTCGTGAAAAACGCCATGGCCGCGGGCAGATCGCCGACCGTGAGAGAGACGTGGTGAAGATGAAAGCTCATCGCCGGGTCTTGCGTTCGAGCATGCCGACCAGTTCGTAAGTGCCGGCCGAGATCAGGATGGAGACCAGCGCGCCGGCCCAGATGGTTTCGTAATCCAGCGCCGGGCGGGAAATGTTCAGCAGATTGCCCAGACCGACCCCGCTGACCAGCCATTCCGCCACCATGACGCCCAGCAGCGCCATGGGCGCGACCATCTTGGCCGCCGCGAAGAAATAGCTGATCGAATAGGGCACCGCGATGCGCCACAAAAGCTGCCAGCGCGACCCGCCATAGACCGACACCAGATCCCGCGCCGCCGCCGGGATGGCGGCAAAGCCCTGATTCAGCAGCACATAGGCCGGGAAAAAGACCACCAGCATCGCCAGAAAGACCGAGGCCGTGATCCCGCGCCCGAAGGCCAGCACGACAAAGGGCACCAACGCCACCAGCGGCGTGTTCTGAACGAGCATCGCCACCGGCACCAGCGCCCGCGCCACTGCCGGGGCGAGGATCGACAGCGCCGCCAGCACGAAGGAAAAGGCCAGCCCCGCGATCAGCCCCAGCGCCGCCATCGGCAGGGTAACGCCTAGCGCCTTCCAGATCGGATAGGCGTTTTCGGTAAAGATGAACCGGATCGTCTCGATCGGGGTGGGCGCGATGATCGGCGGCAGGTCGGCGCCCTTGATCAGAAGCGCCCAGAGCACGAAGGGCAGCAGCAGCGCGATCAGGCCAAAGCCGGCCCGCCCCCACCGGCCGCCGGCAGGAGGGTCGGTGTGCAGCGCGGGCGCCAGCGTCACGCTTTGCGTGGTGCGTTGCAGCCAGACGGCGGGCAGAAGAAAGACGAGATAGCCGCAAAGCGCGATGGCCGAGGTCGAGATCGCGATGCCCCAGAGCCGCGCCGGATTGGCCTGCGGCAGGGTCGAGAGCAGGAAAGAGCCAAAGCCGAAGCGGGTGCCGGAGCCGAACTCGCCCAGCACCGCGCCCAGCACCGCGATCGGTGCGGCCACACGCAGCCCGGCGAAGATCTGCGGCAGGCTGCCGCGCAGGCGCACATAGCGCATCAGCTCTGCCTCGCCGCCACCATAGACCTCGATCAGGTCCGACAGGCGGCGGTCGACCTCTTTCAGGCCAAGCAGCATCGTTGACATGGCGGGGAAATAGACCATCAGCGCCGCCAGGATGGTCTGCGGCCAGTCGCCTTTGAAGAACAGCACCAGAAGCGGGCCGATCACGATCGCCGGCATGGTGTAGATCGCGATATTCACCCCGCGAAAAACGGTATGAAGCCACGGCACGAGGCAAAAGAGCAGCGCGCCGATGAAGGCCGCGCCGCAGCCTAGGGCGAAGCCGGTCAGCGCGACCCTGATCGTCGCGACCCCGTGCATCACGAAAAGATCCGCGCCGATCCACAGTTCCCGGAGGATGTAGACCGGGCTGGACAGGATCAGCCGGCCCGTCTGTGTGCCCGAGCCGAGCAGATGCCAGGCCAGCAGCACCAGAGCCGCCACAAGGACCCGCCCCAAGGCCCGCGCAGCGCGGATGCGGGGCCGCGAACGGGCGAGGCGGGGGGAAAGGGAAAACATCTTGGCGGGCATGTGAACCGATCTTGGCCAGTAGGGAGGCGCGGCAGTCTGGACGGCCATGCCGGGATGCCCGCCCTGTCTGACAGATTGCCGTGTTGGCGCGGGGGCGGCCACACTCGTGGCTCGACCCGTGACGCGGTAAAACTTGGCCGCAGATGCGGGCCTGTCATGAAACTGTATAAAAGCTGTGCAACGGGCCGTGACACTCGGGAAACGCGCGCGGCCCGGCGGCTTGTGAAAGTGCAAAACCGGCTTCAAATTCAGCGTTTTGCGGCGTTTCGCTTGGTATTTTATCGCTTTTCGGCGCTTGTCGCGGCCGCGCGAAATTAAACAAGTCAGCGCGCAGTGGCAGGCAAGACAGCCAAATTGACCGTGCCCCACAAGGCTTTCTAAGCTTTCGCGACGGGAACCGGAAAAACGGACCGCGCCGAAGCTTTCAACAATCCCAACATCAGGATATTGCCATGACCAAGCTTTCCCGCCGCGCTTTCACCGCCTCCGCCCTGGGTGGCCTTGCCGCCGCTGCCGTGCTTCCGGGCCGGGCAGCGCTTGGCGCCACCACGAAACTCACCCTGCAGGCCATCTGGATCAACGATCCCGAATTCAACGGGTATTACATCGCCATGGAAGAAGGGTTCTACGCCGAGGAAGGGCTGGAGATCGACTATATCCCCGGCGGCCCCGATGTGATCCCGCAGGCCTCGCTTCTGACCGGCAAGGCCGATGTCGCGCTGACCTCGCCGCTGGAAACCGCCGAGGCGATCTTTGAAAAGGGCGCCAGGTTCAAGGTGATCGGCGCGCAGTTTCAGAAAAGCCCCGACAGCGTGATCTTTCTGAAGGAAAGCGGCATCACCACGCTGAAGGATCTGGAAGGCAAGACCATCGCCTGCCCGCCGCTGAACATCGGCCCGTTCAAGATCGTGCTGGACCTGAACAATGTCGATGCCGACAAGATCACCTTTGTTCCCTACACCTTCGACCCGACCCCGCTTGCGCTGGGGCAGGTGGATGCGGTCGTCGATTTCATGACCTCGATGCCCTATGTCGTGGCCCAGGCGGCGCAAAAGGAAACGGGCTTCATCCTCTTTTCCGATGTCGGCATGGTCTATGGACAGGATCTCGTGTGCGTGACAGAGGATACGCTGGCCGCGCGGCGCGACGATTTGGTCGGGTTTCTGCGCGCCTCGCGCAAGGGATGGGTCGAAGAGTTCAAGGCCCCCGGCAACGCCGCCCTCGGATGGGAGGACAGCTGGTTCAAGGGCAACGGTTACACCCCGGACATGACCCAGTTCCACTCGAACATCCAGGTGGGCCTGATCGACCATCCCGAGGGGGTCTATTCGATGGATGACGTCTGGATCGAGCAGACACTTGCCTCGCTCAACAATGTCGGCATCCCGGCCACCAAAGACATGTTCGACACGTCGCTGCTTGCCGAAATCTGATGAACGACATGAAACTCGGGCAAGGGATTGCCCTGTTCACACCCCTGACAATCAGGGGTGTGACCTTTCGCAACCGCATGGTTCTGTCACCCATGAGCCAATATGCGGCCGAGGATGGCCGGGCGGGCGGCTGGCATTTCGATCATTACGCGCATATGGCGCTTTCCGGCCTCGGCGGCGCGCTGGTCGAGGCGACGGCGATCAGCCCCGAAGGGCGGATCACGCCCGACTGTCTTGGCCTTTGGCGGGATGACCAGGTCGAGGGCCTGTCGCGCGTCGCGGCGATCTTTCACCGCCATGGTATCCCCGTCGGTATCCAGATCGGCCATGCCGGGCGCAAGGGGTCAACCGATGCGCCCTGGAACGGGGGCCGGTTCCTGCCGGAGAGCGATCCGCGATATTGGCAAACGCTGGCCCCTTCGGCGCTGAAATATCACGATGACTGGCCCACGCCCCGCGCGCTGACGCTGGACGGGATCGTGCAGGTGCGCGCCGATTTCGTTTCCGCCGCCCGGCGCGCCGTGGCCGCCGGTTTCGATTTCATCGAAATCCACGGCGCGCATGGCTATCTGCTGCACAGCTTCGTGTCGCCGCTGTGCAACGCGCGCGAAGATGGCTATGGCGGCACGGCCGGCAACCGCATGCGCCTGCCGCTGGAGATCACGGCCGATCTGCGCGGCGTGATCCCCGCCGATATGCCGCTGTTCTACCGCGCGTCCTGTATCGACCGCGTCGAGGGCGGGTTGGTGATCGAAGATACCCTGGCCCTTGCACAGGGGCTGAAAGAGGCCGGGGCCGATCTGGTCGATTGCTCCGCCGGTGGCGCGGCGATGAGCACGAACGGCGCCTATATCAAGGGCGACATCACCGAGCAGCACGATATGGCGGCAACGATCCGCGCGGAAAGCGGGCTGGCGACCATGGCGGTGGGCGGCATCCACAGCCCCGAGACGGCCGCCGGTATCCTGGATGCGGGCAAGGCCGATCTTGTGGCGATCGCCAGCGAGATGTTGAACAATTTCGACTTTCCGCGCCAATGCGCCGAAGCACTGGGCGCTGAACGGCCGGATTTCGTGCAGCCGCTGCGCTATGCCTTCTACAACCAGTTCCGCCGGGCAAAGCCATGAGACCAGCGCGGGCGGAGCTTGGCGAAACCGGTCTGGGCGTCAGCCGGATCGGTTTCGGCACCGCCCCGCTGGGCGATTTCTATGCCCGGCTCGAAGAACACGAGGCGATCGCCACGGTCGAGGCCGCGCTGCGCGCCGGGATCAATCTGGTCGATACCTCGCCCCATTACGGCAATGGGCTGGCCGAGCATCGCACCGGCACCGCGCTGCGCGGCGTCGCCCGGGACGAGGTGGTGATCTGCACCAAGGTCGGCCGGGTCATGCAGCCGCAGCGACAGGGAAAACCGGCCGCTCCCGCGCGCGGTTTCGTCGGCTCTTTGCCGCATCGGCCGCAGTTCGATTACAGCTATGACGGCGCCATGCGGTCGGTCGAACAATCGCTGCTGCGTCTGGGGACCGACCGGATCGACCTGTTGCTGATCCATGACACAGACCCCTGGACCCATGGCGCGGACCGGATCGAAGCCGGCTACCGCGAAGCGGTGGAGGGCGCCACGCGCGCGCTTTCGGATCTGAAATCACAAGGGGTTATCGCGGGATACGGCCTTGGCCTTGACGATCATGAGATGGCCGAGCGGTTCCTGGGCGATGCGGATTACGATGTGATCCTGCTTGCCGGCCGCTATTCGCTGCTCGAGCAGCCCGCGCTTGCCACGCTGATGCCCAAGGCGAAAGCCACCGGCACGGCGCTGATCCTCGGCGGGGTGTTCAACTCCGGCATCCTTGCCACCGGCGCGGTGGCCGGGGCCCGGTATAACTATGAAACCGCGCCCCCAGACATCATGGCCCGCGTCGCGCGGATAGAGGCGGTTTGCGCCGCCCATGCCGTGCCGCTGCCCGATGCCGCGGTGCAATTCGCGCTGGCCCATCCCGGCGTCGCCTCGGTGGTGCTTGGCGGGGTCAAACCGGCCGAGGTTCTGCGCAACCTGGCCGCCCTTGAAACTGTCATCCCCCCGGCGCTCTGGTCCGACCTGAAATCCCAAGGGCTGCTGGTGCAAGACGCGCCGACGCCCTGAGCATCGCCGCCGGGACAGTATCACATATCGAACATCTTGCCCCAGCCGGTGATCCTCGGCGTCACCCCGGCCTTCAGGCAGGCGTCGAGATAGGTGACCGAGATGGAATCCGCCATGGCGATGCCTGTCTCTGCCTCGATCTCCTCTGCCAGGGCGGTGGCCGGAAAATTCGTGCAGACCACGGCGATGCAATCGGCGGCGTCATGGGCGGCGGCGCGCAGCAGCGCGCGCACCTTGTCCGGCGGGGTCGCGCCGATATCGACATTCGCCACGCAGCCGAGCGAGACCGCATGCACCACCTCGAAACCGGAGCGCGTGTAATTCTCGACGATCGCGGCGGTCACGTCTTCGGTATAGGGCACGGCGAGGGAAATCTTCTTCCAGTTCTTCCGCGCGAAGAGGTCATAATAGCCGATGGTGGCCGAGGTCGCCTTGATCCCCGTTTCGGCCTCGATCGCCTCGCACAGCCTGAGATCCTGCTCTATCCCGCGCCAGCTGGCGGCAGTGCCGTTCCAGGTGATCACGTCGAGCGGCGCATCGGCCAGCAGACGCGCGGCGGCGCGCATCGGTTCGAACTGGAAATGCGCCTCGGAAGCGGCATTCAGCGCCAGTTTCTGCACCGTGATGCGCGAGAAATGGTGCGATATCCGCCCGGCCTCCTGCATGTTCATCGCGTAGGTCAGCGGCTCTGCCCAGGTGTTGGACGAGGGCATGATATGGCCGATGCGCGTGTAGCTCTCGGCCGGGTTATAGGGATAGGGCAGGGGCATGGGACCTCATTCGCAGGGCAGGTTTCGGGTAAAGCCCAGATCGGGGCGGCGGCGGTTGTCCAGGAAACGGCGGACATGGGGCACGGTGGTTTCGGCAAGGGCGCGGATGTCGGCGCGGTTCGCCTCGAGCCGGGGCATGAATCCTGCGATCCGGGCGCGCAGGGCGTCGGGGTCAAAGCCGGTGGGGCGGCCCGCATGCAGCACCTCGCGCCCGGCGACGAAGACATGGGCGACAGAGGCGCCGTTTTCGGCCGTGACCATCTGGGTAATCGGCGCGTTGAGCGGACAGAAAGCCGGGCTTTGCAGTGACAGGCAGACCAGATCGGCCGGCGCACCGGGGGCGAGCGTCGCGGGCGCCAGCCCCATGGCCGCGGCCCCGCCCAGCGTCGCCATCCCGTAGGCCTGCGCGGCGCCGACCCAGCGGCGGGCCGGCGTCTCCCACAGCCGCGACAGGTTGGTGGCGTGGCGCATCGCCTCGAACATGTTCATCGCGTCCGAGGAATTGGCGCCATCGGTGGCAAGGGCCACGGTCACCCCTTCTTCGAGCATCATCCGCAGGGGGGCGACACCGGCGCCAAGCCTTTGATTGGACGCGGGAACATGGGCGATCGTCGCGCCATAGCGGGCCAGGGTGGCAAAATCGCGCCGCTCCAGCCAGACGGCGTGGCCGACGGTGAAGTCGGGGCCCAGAATCCCAAGCTCGTGCAGACGATCGACCGGCGAGGCGTTCCAGAGCGCGCGCGCCACCTCGGCCTGAAGGCGGCTTTCGGCGACATGCATATGCAGGCGCCAGCCCCGCGCGCGGGCCAGGTCGGCGGCGCCTTGCAGAAACTCGGGCGTGCATTGGTGCGGAATTGTCGGGGCAAGGCCCCAGACGATCCCCTCGGGCAGATCAAAGCCCATGGCCTCGTCGATCCTGCGCAGCAGGGTCTGGGGATCCTGCGGCGTGCCGGTCAGCGCTTTGGCCCTGCCGGCGGGCAGCGCGTCGGCCAGGCCGGGGATCGAGTCGGCGAAGCCGATATCGGCGACCATGGGGGCGATGACGGCACGCAGCCCGGCGTCGTGATAGGCCCGGGCCACGGCGTGCAGATGCTCGGGTTCCGGCGCGGGCATTCCGACGACCAGATCATAGACCGCTGTGACGCCGCTCGACAGCATGTCCCACGCGCCCAGCAGCGTGGAATCGTAAACCATCTGCGCGTCGCGCCCGGCAGCCATCCAGCCGCCATGCGTCAGCGAAAATTCCAGCGGCCAGAGGTCTGCCACCCCCTTGTTCAGGTTCGCGTGGCCGTGGGTATGGGCATTGATCAGCCCCGCGATGACCATATGGCCCGAAATGTCGCGCTGCGGCAGGTCGGTGCCGTGATCCCCGGCGATCCGCCCGTCACGGATCACCAGATCACGCGGCACGACCTTTGCGGTCAGCGGGCAGGCGACGAGCCCGCCCTTGAGCACCAGCCCGCTCATGCCGCCGGGGGCGGCGGGCAGACGCCTGCGAAATGACGCGCCACATCGGCGCGCCCGGCGAACCACACGCCCTCGGTTGCGCGGATGTCGGCCAGGAAGCCGCGCAGCGCGTCGAACCGCGCCGGCTGACCCGAGACGCGGTTGTGCAGGCTGATCGTCATCAGCCGCGGCGAGCTCCGGCTTTCGCGCAGCAGCGTGGTGAACGCAGAGGCCAGATAGGCGCGGAAATCCTCGGCCGTGGGCAGCTTGGCGCTGGCCAGGCGGTTGTCGTTCAGCGTGAAGCTGTGCGGTACGATCAGCCGCCCGTCATGCCAGAAAGGCAGATCGTCGGCATAGCTGTCGGCGTCGTAGAACAGGCATTCATGCTCTGCGATCAGCGCGCGGGTGCGGACCGATGGCGCATAGCGGCTCTGCCAGCCGGTCGGCGGCCGCCCGATGGCGCGGGTGATGCCCGACACGGCATTGGCGATGGCGGCGCGTTCCTGTGCGTCGTCCATCAGGAAATGACGCATGAACCGGTCGCCATGGGCGCAGACATCCCAGCCCGCTTCGGCGATCAGCCCGGCGGCGTCGGGGTTGCGCGCCAGCGCCTGTGCGCAGGCCGAAACCGTCGGTGGCAGGTCCAGCTCGGCAAAGAGATCGGCCAGCCGCCAGAACCCGGCACGGCTGCCGTATTCAAAAAGGCTTTCGGCCACCAGATCGCGCGTGCCGGCGGGCACCTCGCCGATGATCGCATCGGTGAGCGCAAGTTCGGTTGCCGGATCACCGTCGGGGATCGAGGGCTCGGCGCCTTCCTCGAAGTTCAGCACCACGACGATGGCCAGACCCGCCCCGCCGGGCCAGCGGAAATCGGGCTTGTGCCGCCCGTAGCCGATGAAATCGCGCTGGCTCATGCGGCCCGCCCTGCCGGGAGTTGCGCGTGGAGCGTGGCGGCCATGGCCAGCAGGCGCTCCTCTCCGCGCGGGCCGGCGATGAACGAAAGGCCGACCGGCACGCCCTCGACCATCGTCGCGGGGATGTTGAGCTGGGGCAGGCGGGCGAGCGAGGCCACGCAGGTCAGCGCAAGGGTTTTCTCGCGGAACTCGATCAACTGCTCCAGACCGCCGCCCACGAAGGGGGGCAGATCGTGGGCTGTGGGGATGCAGATCACCCCGTCCGCGCCCAGCAGATCTATCATGTGCTCCGTCAGCCCTTCGCGCCAGCGCGCGGCGGGGGCGATATCGGCGGCGGTCACTGTCGCGGCCAGTGCCATGCGTTGCGCGATCGAGGCCGAGACCTGCCGCCCCTCCGCCGCCGCCCAGGTGCCGAGCGTGGCGTGAAGATCGCCCAGTTGCAGCGGGCGGAACGTATCGAGCCAATGCGCCACGCCGCCGCGATACAGATCGACCTCGGCCACGGGGCCAAGCGCCCTGGCCAGCGGCAAGAGCGCCTGCGCCACGCGGGGGTTGGGGATCGCGAAAGCATCGCGCGCCAGCAACAGGCGGGTGGCGGACAGATCGCCCGTGGGGCCGAAGTAAACCTCGCCCACACGGGACATCACGGCCGGAGAACGCGCCATCCAGCCCACGGTATCAAAGCTGGGCGCCATCGCCATGACACCGGCCACGGAGATCCGTCCGAAGGTGGTGCGCAGCCCGAAGATGCCGCAAAAGCTGCCCGGCACCCGGATCGAGCCGCCGGTATCGGTGCCAAGCGCGAAATCGACCAGCCCGCCCGCCACCGCCGAGGCCGAGCCGGCGGAAGATCCGCCCGGCACCCTGTCGGGGGCGGCGGGGTTGATCGGCGTGCCGAAGAACTCGTTGTCGCCGAACATGCCGCAGGCGACCTCGTCGGTATGGGTCTTGCCGGCGCATTGCGCCCCGGCGGCCAGCGGAATCTGCACCGCGGGCGCCGTGGCGCGGGCGATCACCCCCGCCTTCAGCCGGTCGGGGTTGCCGCAGGCTGTCACCGCGCCTTCGATATCGAACAGATCCTTCACCGCGAAGGAGAGATCGGCCAACGGCCCTTCCCATGTGGCGCGAAAGGGCGCGGGGCTATGCCCGACGAAGGCGGCCCGGCGGATCGTTTCAATCTGCGTCATGATCACTCCGCCGCGACGTTCAGCTTGTTCTCGACGTCGAGATCGTAGCTGGCCATGAAATCATCCACCCGGGTCTTGGCGTTGTCCCAATCGAAGAAGCGGAAGCTGTTGCCGCGGGTCACGAATTGCGCGCCGGAATAGAACATCTCGTATTGCAGGTGCCGCGAGCCGAACTCTGACCCGACCGCATCCCACGCCAGTTTCATCAGCTTCACCCGGTCGTGCGAACCGGCAACGGGCGAACGCTGGGTGCGGGCGATGATGTCGGCGGTTTCGTCCGCCGCGAAATCCAGATGCGATGACGGCACCATGATCATGCCGCCCCCCGACAACAGGCGGATCGCCTCGACGATCTCGGGATAGGTCGTCTGCGCCACCACCTGCGCGGTACACAGCAGGCTGCGGTCGGGGACGAAATACTGCCCGAACTGCTCGCCTTTCGCTTCCATCGCGATGACAAGCGCATCCATGTTGGCGACCTTGGCGGCGATAAGGCCGAGCTGTTCGCGCACCTGCGGATAGGTGATGATGTTGTTCAGATCGGCGATCTTGCGCGCCAGACCCAGCAGGAAATGCAGCTTCTGCGTCAGCCGGATCATGCTTTGATAGTTCTGCATCACATGGGCGCGGGTCTGGTGCCACTGGGCCTGCGCCATCTTCAGATCCCTGTAGACGAAGACCCGCTCCCACGGCACTTTGACATCGTCGAAGACCACCACCGCGTCATTCTCGTCGAAGCGCGCGGAGAGCGGGTAGTCGAAGGTCGAGGTGGCCGCGCCTTCGTAAGAGCGGCGCGACAAGAGTTTCAGCCCCCTGGTCGCCAGCGGCATGGCGACGGTAAAGGCGTAATCCTCGTCGCCCTGCTGCAGTGCCTGAAAGCCCGACACCATGATCTCGTTCGCCAGGATACCGGAGGTGGCCAGCATCTTGGCCCCCCGGATCGTCACGCCCTCGGCGTCTTCATCAACGATGGAGGCGACGAGGTTCTTGTCGGGCTGGCCGGAGGCGGATTTCGCCTTGTCTGCCTGCGGATTGACGATCACGTAGGACAGGAACATGTCATTGTCGCGGATGTAGTCGAAATAATCGGCCAGCGCGGCGGCGCGTTTGGGATCATTCGCGCCGAACACATCCAGCCCCATGCGGAAACCCACGAAGGTCGAGGCGACGTGATCGGGCGACCGGCCCAGCATGCCGCAGGTCTGTGCCGACCAGCGTTCGATCGACACGCGCCGCGCGACAAGCTCGGCGTGGCTGGTGGGCATCATCCAGGATTTGTTCACCCGCGCGCCGGTCTTTGGCGAGGCGAAGGTCATCGTCTCGATATTCTCGGGTGCGGCCTGGTAATCATAAAGGGCGCAGGCCGAGGCCACGGCGCCCCTGAAGGCGGGATCGGTGGTGACATTCTCGACCCGCTTGCCATCGATGAAGACGCAGCGGTCGTCCTGAAGGCTTGCAAGGTGGGCGGCGCCGTTCTTGGGCATGGGGTAAACTCCGGTCTCGGCGGCGCAGGGGAATCTTATCCTGCGATGCACCGCGGGCATCTGGTTTGCAAACGGCCCCCGTCTCCACTTGCCCTTTTTCGGATCCGGCGACGGGGTGTCGCGGCAAGTCTGGAAAGGCGGCGCAAGTGGGTCAATCCCGCAGAAAACGCCCCGCAGGCACAGGCATTTCAGAGCGCAGGGGCGGCCATATCCTGCCTGCCCCCGTGCGGGGCTTTTCAGGTGGCGCGCATATCGGCATCGAACATGTCCCCGGCCGTCAAATCTGTCGTCAGCAGGCCCTCGTTCCTCATGTAGCCTATCACGGTCTCCAGCGTCTCGCGATTGGCCGCGAAGCCGGCGGCCCAGTAATCCGCGCCGAGCCTGCGTTCGCTTTCCAGCAGGTGGTCGAACAGCCATGGCAGCATGACGTTGAGCGCGGCGCTGTTGAAAAGCCGTGCGCGCGCCTCGCCCTGCGCATCGCAGAGCGCGGCGTAAAGGCGCCGTGTCAGGCCCGGATTGGCCTCGGCGATCTCGCGTTTCAGGGCGAAGATATGCATCGGCGGGAAGATCCCGGTCTTTTGGTAATAGGCCGTCTCTGCCGCCACCGGATCATCAAACAGCCGCGCGACGGGGCAATCCGGATCATGGGGGGCATAGGTTGACGGGGCGCCGGCGGTGTAGAGCGCGTCGATCTTGCCGTCCGCCAGCATCTTCGCCAGCCCGCCGTCATCGCTGGCGTGGATGATCTCGAACCCGCCGGGATAGGCCTGCGGGTGCTCGTCGGCGGTGCGGCCGAACTCCAGCCCGTTGGTCACATAGACCGGCGCCCGCATGTCGAGGCCATGGTGTTCGTCGAAAATTCCCCGCAGCCAGACGGCGGCGGCCATGTCCCAGATCGGTATGCCGACACGCTTGCCGGCCAGATCGGCGGGGGCCTTCAGCCCGGCGGCCTTGTTCACGAAGACGCAGGAAAAGCGGAAATGGCGCGAGGGAAAGACCGGCAGCGCCAGATAGCGCCGCGCGCCTTCGAGATCACGCAGATAGGTTGCCAGCGGAAATTCGGCCGCGTCATAGGTATGGTGCGTGCATTGTTCGTTGAAAAGCTGCTGCACGCCGTGAACATGCCAATCGGCCTCGACCCCGTCGATCGTGACCGCCCCGTCGATCAGCGGCCGGATACGGTCGCAGTCAGAGGCCCCTATACTCAGTTTCAACGTCATGGCTCAGCTTTCCAGTTGGTGAATGCGGGTGATCAGCACGTCGAGAAGTTCGGGCAGGGCGAGCGGTGTGGCATTGGCGCCGCCCCGCGACCAGGCCCCGCCGACACGATCGGGCGTGGTGCCGAGACGCCGCGCCAGCTGCTCTATCGCATCGGTGCAATCGGCGGTCTCGGGCAGGCAGGTGATGCGAAGCTCGGGCGGCAGGAGATCGTTGGCACCGACGAAGGCCAGCCGCTCTGTGCCGCAAAGCTTGGAGGCGGTGACGCCGTGTTCCTTGCGCGCCGCCTTTTCCAGCACGAAACTGCGGTGCGTCAGGCCGGGCGCCACCCATGAAATCCGCGCATCGTAAAGCCCGCCGATCCGTTCCATTACCTTGGCCAGCAAGGTGGCCATGATATTGTGCATCTCGACATAGGCGCGTTTCTCGTTCGCGCCCCAGATCCACTTGCCGGGCCCGACCTGTTGCGCCGTGCTGTCCGCCCGCCAGGGAGAGACCGCATTGCCGCGCTTTTCGAAAAGCCCCGGATCGTCGTAGGCATGGGAGGGCGAGGGCTTGCCCTCGTACCCGGTAACCGTTTCGTAGGGGACCAGCGCCATGGGCTCGGAAATCACCGCGCGGTGGATATACGTCCCCTTGCCGTCGCTCAGGATCGAGACGTCCATCAGCTCTTGCGGATCGTCCGGCCCGAGGCGCGCGCAAAGCTCCTGCGCCAGCGGCTGGCGGGCGATGGGGCGGAAGCCTTCGTCGTAGAGCCGCCGGTTGATCGCCCGATGTTCCGAGGAAAAGGGATAGGGCTTTGTCGCCGTGCAGGGCAGCATCAGCAGCACCTTGCGCCCCTCTTGCGGCAGCTCCGGCATGTAGCGCTCGGTGATGAAGGCGATCCAGTCGGCGATCCGCGGATGGGTGAGGGATTCGAGGTTGTCCTGCGGGCTGTAGAGGCACAGCTCGGGGTCCAGCGCATAGGGGGGCTGGATCTTTTCCTGCGACTGGTGGAACCGGTCCGCCTTGTCTTCGACGATCACTTTGTTCGACATCTGAAACCTTTCACACAGGTGTTTCGCTGGAATCGGCAAGGGCGGGATCAGGCATGGGCGCGGCCTCGGGGCGCAGTTCGGGTTCGTCATAGGCCATCAGTGCGGCCAGATGGGCGTCGGCATCTTCGGTGAAAAGCTGCCGCGTGATGCCGCGCACCACCCGCTCGGCCCCGAATTTCAGGGCCGAGATGCCGGCGGAGCAGCCCTGTGACACCATCGACGCGAAGGTGTAGCAGTAATGCCGGGCGAGCATGGCGTCGCTTTCTTCGGTCTTGCCCCGGAACTGGAAGGCATCGCCCAGATAGGGATAGCTGCCCAGCCCGTAATCCCCGGGGCCACGCGCGGGCCCGTGCCTGTCGGCCCAGGTGGCGATGTCGGCGGCCATCCGGCGCAGCTCTGGCCGGGCGGTGAAATCCACCACCATGCCGGTGCCCACGATCAGGAAATCCGCGTCGAAACCGCCCTTTGGCGTGGTGATGCGGATCTTGCCGCCGGCCTCATGCAGATCGGTGAAGGGGCTTTCATAATGGATGCGGAAGGCCCCGAACACGGCGCAGCGGTTGTAGGTGTCCTGCGGGGGCGGCTGGTTCATGCGGAAGATCCGCTGCATGAACGCCCATTTTCTCGCATCATCCAGATCCGGAAAATTGCGCAGAAAGCCGGTGAACTCCATCCAGCGATAGGGGTTCACCGGCGGCAGTTTCGGCCTGCGCACAAACATATCCACATGCGCGCCCGCCTCCAGCGCCCGGGCGGCGTTGTCGAAGGCCGAGGCCCCGCCACCCAGCACGGCGACACGCTTGCCCTTCAACGCGGCAAAGTCGATGTCATCGGCGGTATGCGCAAACAGCGGCTCGGGCAGGGCGGCGCGCGCGAAATCGGGCACCGCCCAGGCGCCGGTGGCCTCTATCCCCGGGGTCAGCACCACGGCGCGGGCGTAATCCACCGTCTCGCGCCCCGCGGCATCGCGCTGGCGAACGGCGGTGATGCCGCCGGGAAGGGGCTCCAGATCCACCACTTCGACGCCGTGCCGGATCGGCGGGTTCACCGTGTCGCGCAGCCAGTCCAGATAATCCTGCCAGTCTTCGCGCGGGATCTTGCCAAGCTGCGCCCAGGCCAGATCCCCGAAACGGGCCCGGTACCACGCCTCGGGCGTCAGCGCCGGTATCCCCATCTCGGGGCCGGAGACATGTTTCGGGGTTCGCAACGTCTTCATCCGCGCGAAGCTGCGCCAGGGCCCGGCCTTGCCCGGCAAGGCCCGTTCATAAAGGCGGATATTCGTCACGTTCTCACGCATCAAACCGAGCGCGATGGTCATGCCGGATTGCCCGGCGCCCACGATCGCGACGTCCAGCACCTCGGTGCCCTCATGCTGGCGCGGAACGACCCATGGCCGCGCGGGATAGGACAGCATGTCAAGCTGGGCTTGCGCCTGCGCGGCCAACGCGTCGAGCGGATCGGTCATGGAAACTCCTGATCAGGGCGGATGGACGCCCCCGTTCAGGGGGCTGGCTTCGGGCGTGCCCGTTTCTCCGGTTGCAACGACCTGTCTCGGCCTCCGTTCTAAGGATTTTCCGGGGTGGGGTTTAGAAGGGCGGAAGCCCCGCCCGGTGCGCTGCCAAGCGAGCAAAGAAAACACGCGCGCTCGTCCACGCTTGTGCCTAAATCTTGTTCAGCCGTGCAAGGCGCAGGGGCCGCTGGCGTGCCGGCGCCCCCCGAACAGCCCGGTGCGCGGACCCGAAGGCGCGCGCACCGGATGCCTGAAACGCCGGATCAGACGCGGCCCGCGAAGATGTCTTTCTTGACGATCGCATGGACGCCCCAGT
Source organism: Actibacterium sp. EMB200-NS6 (assembly GCF_001305615.1). Lineage (GTDB taxonomy): Bacteria > Pseudomonadota > Alphaproteobacteria > Rhodobacterales > Rhodobacteraceae > Actibacterium_A > Actibacterium_A naphthalenivorans. The sequence goes on along the minus strand of NZ_CP010869.1, from coordinate 2,392,345 downwards.
TGCCGTCGACGACCTGCGTGATACCGAAATCGACCCCGACCGACATCAGCGAATGCGCCTCGTCCTCGGTCAGGCCCTTGGTGGTCATCAGGAATTTCCGCATCTTGCGGAACGCATCGCGCATCGCATCGTCGATCGAGGATTTGCCATAGATGTCGGATTGCGCGGTCGGCCCCAGCGTGTCGAGGTAGTTGGGCACCGAAAAGCCGTGCACCAGCCACTCGGTCTGGGTTTCGAGCATCGGGTGATCCATCTCTTCCAGCGGCGTGCCGCCCAGATCGGCCTTCTTGTGCAGGATCAGCTGGAAGGTGCCGGTCAGCGAACATTCGATCGCCGTTCCGCAAAGCTCGCTGTCGCCCTGAGAGGCGTGGGGGTCGCCGACCGACAGCAGCGCGCCGTCGACCGCGACGGGGTAGTACATGGTCGCCCCCTTGCCGATGCGCCAGTTGTCGACATTGCCGCCGGTGTAGCTGGGCGGCACGGAATCGACGAAATCGGCCTCGGACGGCGCGACGCCAAGGGTGCCGAAATGCGGGCGGATCGGCACGCGGATGCCCTTGAGCACATCGTAGTTGCGGCTGGTCAGGCTGTGATCGACCGGCACGCCGGGATAGTCGATCGTGGGGTGGGTGATGCCGTAGGGATCGGTCTGGGGCACCCATTTGAAGTTATAGACCGCCTGGGCCCAGCTCTTGTCGCCGGTGGCATCAACCTCGTAGATCGTGATGACCTCGCGCTTGGCGTCATTCAGCATGTCGTTATAGTGAAACCCCCACCAGGCGGCGGCGTTCGAGCCAAAGCTCTTGCCGGTGAATTCGGGGTTGGCCGAGGGGCGCGGGGTGCAATCGAGGATCCGCACCTCCAGCACGTCGCCGGGTTCCGCGCCGCGCACATAGACCGGGCCGGTCATGATATGCACGCCCTGTCCTTCGCCCGAGCCGATCTTGTAGACCGCCGGATCGGTGGAACCGGCCCCGCGCCGTTCCACGCCCTTCTTGTCCTTGGTCCACAGATACACGCTCTCGGCGCCTTCATCGCCCTGGACCATCCGCTCCAGATCATCGGCGGCATGGTGGGTCAGGGTCTCGATGGTGACAAAATCGCCGCTGTCGATTTCGACGCGGGGGCTCAGGGTCTTGCTGAAATAGCCCCAATGCACGGTCTCGGCAGTGGCCGGAAGGTAGTGGAAAGACGGCGTGGCGGGGCCGTTCCTGGCGCTGGTCTGGGCCAGCGCCGGGGTCACGAGCGACAGGCCGCCCGCCGCGCCCGCGGCCGCGCCCAGCATGCCGCTGCGCAGGAAATTCCGGCGGCCCGGGTCGATCTCCTGCTTGAAGGCTTTGAAATGGGTCTCGAAATCGGGGCAGTTCACATCATCTCCACGGCACATGTTATCTCTCTCCTGCTGGTGGTCACTTTGGTGTGGTTCCTAGCAATGGACGCAGTCCGGCGAATCCGGCAACCGTTGCGCCACACCGGCAGAATCGCCTGCACACGCGCCTGAAAAGGCGTGAATATGACGTAAAATCAGAAGGGTATGGGACCTGTCGGAGGGGGAGGGGCGGGCGCGTGCCATGCCGGGCTGCGCGCCCGGGCAACAGATTGTGCATATGGTGAAAAGCGCGTGGCGACACTTCCGCGCAAAAAAGCGGCATAGTGGCGGAAAGTCAAAAACGCAAGACGATTACAGGCCCGGCATCACGCGGCCGCGCGTTAGGCTTGGAGCAATGGATATGACATCTGACCCCGATCACCTGGATCTTTCGACCTTTCCCGAAGCGGCACGGGCCGATGTCTGGCGCCAGCGCCTGGCGGCGTTCGGGCTGGCGGCGGCGGAGGATGCCGGGGCCGGGTTGAGCGGGGCGCTCAGCGTTCTGCAATCGGTCAGCGGCTTGCGGATCGGCCGGATCGTGGCCCCGGCGCAGGATCTGCGCCCCGCCAGGGTTCAGCCGCGGCCGGCCCCGCTTCTGTTTGTCCTGACGCTGCGCAGCCGCGGCGTTCTTTCGGCACAGGGCCACCTGCAATATTTCGCGCAGAACGATCTGGCGGTGCTCGATCAGGGCAATGACTGGCAGTTGCGCTGGTCGGGGGATGCGAAGGCGATCCTGCTGGAACTGCCCCGCTCGGCCGTGGCGACGCGCCTTGGCCGCCAGAAGCCCCGGCTGCCGCTTGTGCTGGGCGGGTCCGTGGCCGCCGACATGGCGCGCTCGATGCTGGGGGTTCTGGGGGCGCAGTTCGATGCCCTGACGCAAGAGGATCTGGCCGCGAGCGAGGGCGCGCTGCTGGATCTGCTGTGCAGCGCCCTGATCGGAGAGGCCGATTTCGACGGGGGCGCCATGACGCCGGTGCAGGTCGCCCATTTCCGGCGCGTGGCGGCGGCGATCGACACACGGTTGCAGCGGCCCGATCTGACACTGGCCGACATCGCGGGGCAGGTGGGCCTTTCGGCGCGCTATGTGCAGCGGTTGTTCGAGCTTCATGGCGACAGCTTCTCGCGCTATGTCCGCCAGAAGCGGCTGGAGCGCAGCCGGGCCGATCTTCTGAACATCAGCCAGAATGGCGTGAGCATCGCCCAGATCGCCCATCGCTGGGGCTTTGCCAGCGCGTCGCATTTCAGCCGCTCGTTCCGCGAGGCCTTCGGCATATCGGCCAGCGCCCTGCGCGAGGACAATCTGGAGGCCCGCCTGCCATATGCGTTTCGCGGCCATCCGGGCGGTGCGGTGAAGCATCCCGCGAAAGGCCAGCCTCCGCCGCCCCATGGCGAGCCCTGCGATCCGGCCTCGGACCTGCCCGAACCGGCGCCGAACCCCGACAACATGGCTGATTTCCTGTTGCCCGCCCGTGCGGATACGGTGCATTGGGGCTATATCAGCCGCGCCATTCCGCCCGTTCTTTACGTGCCGTCCGGCGCGGTGGTCAGGGTTGAAACCCTGACCCAGCACGGCGGTGACGATTACGCCCGTTTTGTCGAGGGCGATCCGGGCGCGCAAAGCGTGTTTCACTGGACCCGCGAGGCCAAGCCGGTGGATCGGCGCGGCGCCGGGCCGATGGATGCCTCGATCTTCGGGCGCGGCGCGGGCGAGGGCTTTGGCGTTCACATCTGCACCGGGCCGATCCATGTCAACGGCGCCGAGCCGGGCGATGTGCTCGAGGTCGAAATCCTCGAGATCGCCCCGCGCCCCTCGGCCAATCCGCTGTACCGTGGCAAGGCGTTCGGCTCGAACGCCTCGGCCTGGTGGGGATATCAGTACAACGACCCGCTCAAGGGCACCAAGCGGCACGAGACGATCACCATCTTCGAGGTCGATCTCGAGCGGCCGGACGAGGCGCGGGCGCTGTATCAATATGTCTGGACACCGCAGACCGACCCGTTCGGCGTGGTGCATGAGACGATGGATTACCCGGGGATCCCGGTCGATCATCGCCTGATCGAACGGCGGCCTTCCCTCGACAATGTCACCATCCCCGCGCGCCCGCATTTCGGTTTCATCGGCGTCGCCCCGCGCGAGGCGGAGATCGTCGACAGCATCCCGCCCGGCTATTTCGGCGGCAATGTCGACAACTGGCGCGCCGGGCCGGGATCGCGCGTCTATCTGCCCGTCGCGGTCGAGGGGGCGCTGCTGTCGATCGGCGACGGCCATTTCAGCCAGGGCGACGGCGAGATCAACGGCACAGGGCTCGAGATGTCGCTCACCGGCACGGTCCGCCTGCGCCTGCACAAGGCGGGGGCACAGACCGTTCCGCAGATCCGGGGCCTCTCGACGCCGCTGATCGAGACGCCCGAGGAATGGGTGATCCAGAGCTTCAGTTTCGAAAACCACCTGCGCGATCTCGGCCGCAGCGCGCAGACCGATGTCTACACGCGCGCGTCACTTGACCGCGCGTTGCGAAACGCTTTCCGTCAGGCCCGCCGCTTTCTGATCGACACTTATGGTTTGACCGAAGACGATGCCCACGCGCTGTTGTCCGTCGCGGCGGATTTCAGCGTTACCCAGGTTGCGGATGGGAATTTCGGCGTCCATGTCAGTATCCGGCGCTCCTTGTTCGGCGACAAGCACAGCGGCAATGCCGTGGGTGGATCATCGGGTTCCTGAACGGGCTTGCGGCCAGGGGGCGCGGGCCCGGCATTCGGGGAGTGGGTGGGAAGGCGCCTGGGCGATTTCCGAAAAGGTTGACGTATGAGAGGCGCTTTCTTTCGGGCCGGTCGCGCGATAGATTGCGGCCATGCCTGCCGATCTTTCCGCCCATTTCCCCTTGCGCAAATCCCGCGTCCACGAAGCTTGTGGGCCGGGGGCGCCCGGTTTTGCCGGGGCGGTCTGCGCGCAAGGCAGCGGCCCTGTGCTCTGGGTTGTCGAGGCCTGGCGGCATGAGCAGGTGAATCCGGTTGCCTTCGGCGCCTTTGCCGATCCTGCGCGCTTGCTGGTGGCGCGGGCCGGTGACCAGCGCGAAGCGCTGGCCGTGGCCGAAGTGGCGCTGGGCGATGGCGCCGTGCCGTTGGTGATCGTCGAGCTTGGCGCGCCCCTCAGCCTGAAGGCGGGCCGGCGGCTGCAACTGGCGGCCAAGTCCGGCGGCACCACGGGGCTGTGCCTGATCCCCGAGGGGATGGGCAGCAATGCCGCCGAAACCCGCTGGCACTGCACCCCGGTTTTCGACGCATCTGACTCGACTCGGATGCGATGGGAGCTTATCAAGAACAAATCAGGAACACTTGGGGTCTGGGATGTTCGATGGGATGCAGCGGCGCGTCGTCTCGATGTGGTTCCCCCGGCTGGGAAGCGACCGGGTTCTCAGGGCGCGCCCGGTTGAAGGGCCTTTCGCCCTGACGCTGAAGCAGAACAATGCCGAGCGGCTTTCTTGCCTGAACGCGCTGGCCGAAGGGCAGGGCCTGCACCGCGGTATGGCCTATGCCGATGCGCGCGCCTTTTGCCCGGATCTGATCACCAGGCCCGCCGACCCGGCACAGGAGGCGCGGTTTCTGCACGCCCTGCGCCGCTGGGCCACGCGCTATTGCCCCTGGGTGGGGCTGGAGGGCGCGGATGGTCTGGTGCTTGATATCACCGGCTCGGCGCATCTGTGGGGCGGCGAGGGCGAAATGCTGGCCGATATGCGCGCGCGGATGGCGCGGACGGGGGTGTCGGTGCGGCTGGGGCTGGCCGATACGCGCGGTGCGGCATGGGCGCTGGCCCGCCATGGCGAGGGCGTGGCGCCCCCGGGTGCGGCGCTGGCGGCGCTCGGGCCGCTGCCGGTGGCGGCGCTGCGGCTGGAACAGGCGACATCGGTGGCCCTGCAGCGGCTGGGGTTGCGGACAGTGGCTGATCTGGCCGCCGCACCCCGCGCGCCCCTGGCGCGGCGCTTTGGGCCGGGGCTGTTGCTGCGCCTGGATCAGGCATCGGGCGCGCAGGCCGAAGAGATCAGCCCGCTGGCCGACCCTCCTCATTTCGGTGTGCGGATGGCCCTGCCGGACCCGATCGGCCTGGCCGATGACGTGATGGCCGGAACCGAGCGCCTGCTGTCCCGGCTTTGCGCCCGGCTGAAAGCCCACGAGATGGGCGCGCGGGTGTTGTGCCTGACCCTGCGCCGCGTCGATCAGGGCAGCCAGCAGCTCGAGCTGCGCCTTGCCAGCGCCATGCGGGATCCGCACCGCATCTTGCCCCTGTTCCGGCGCGGCGTGGAAGGGATCGAGGCCGGTTTCGGCATTGACCAGCTGCGGCTTGAAGCGGTCCAGATCGAGCCCTTGCCGATGCAACAGCTCGGCCATGGCGGCCCGCCGGGGCAGGACGGGCTGGATGATCTCGTGACCCGTATCGGCAACCGTATCGGGCTGGAGAATGTGCTGCGCTTTCTGCCCGCCGACAGCCATATCCCCGAGCGCGCCTTTCTGATCGCCCCCGCCGCTTATTCCGCGCCGGAAAACGGCCCGTGGGTGGCTCCGCGCCCGCGCCCCCTGCGCCTGTTCCCGCCCGAGCCCATCGCGGGTTCGGGCGCCCGCCCGCCAAAGCATTTCCGCTGGCGGCGCATGGCGTTTGCGGCCGCGCGGGCAACGGGGCCGGAACGCATCGCCCCCGAATGGTGGCTGGAGGATGACAACTGGCGCAGTGGCGTGCGCGACTACTGGCAGGTGGAAACCCTGCAGGGGCGGCGGCTCTGGCTTTATTATACGCCGCAAAACCCCGGCTGGTTCGTGCAGGGGGAATTCGCATGATCGAAGTGAACCGTGATTTGCGGCCCGTAAAGGCCTTCCGCCGTGATCTGCTGCAGAGCGGGGCCGGCGCACCGGGCTATGCCGAGCTGTGCGTCACCTCGAATTTCACCTTTCTCACGGGGGCCTCTCATCCCGAGGAGCTGATCGCCCGGGCCGCCGAACTGGGGCTCGAGGCCATCGCCATCACCGACCGCAACTCGCTGGCGGGCGTGGTGCGGGCGTTTTCGGCGCTGAAGGAACTGCGGCGCGAGGCCGAAGAGGCGATCCGCATCCGCTCTCAATGCCGCACCGACAGTTGCTCGCGGCAGGAGCTGGGCAATGCGCAAGGCATCTCGCGCCCTTCGGCACCCAAACTGCCCCGGCTGATCATTGGCTGCCGCCTGGTCCTGCGTGACAGCCCCGTGGACTGGATCGCCCTGCCACGGGACCGGGCGGCCTATCAGCGGCTGACACGCCTGCTGTCTCTGGGCAAGCGGCGGGCCGGGAAGGGCGAATGCCACCTCGACATGGCGGACATGCTGCGATCCTGCACCGGCATGATCCTGATCGCCCTGCCGCGCGCGGGCGTGGAGGTGGCCGAGGCGCCTATCCGGCAAGTCCGCAAAAGTTTCCCCGGCCATGTCTTCGTAGGGGCCGCGCCGCGGTATGACGGGTCCGATCAGGCCTGGCTGACTGCCTGCGCCCGCCTTGCCCAGAAGACATCCGCGCCGATGGTCGCGGTGGGGGATGTTCTGATGCACCGGGCCAGCCGCAAGCAACTGGCCGATGTGCTGACCTGCATGCGCGCGCATATCACCATCGATCAGATCGGCACCCGCGCCCTGCCCAATGCCGAACGCCGCCTGAAAGGGGGCGCAGATATGGCGCGCCTGTTCCGCGATCATCCCGCCGCCCTGCGCCGAACCCTGGAAATCGCCGCCCGGTGCGCCTTCTGCCTGAGTGAGCTGAGCTATGAATATCCCGATGAAGCCTCTCAGGGCGAAGCCCCGCAGGAGCGGCTGGAGCGCCTGGCCCGCGAAGGGCTCGGGCGCCGCTATCCGGGTGGCGCGTCCGGGCGGGTTCTCGGCCTGATGACGAAAGAGTTGAAGCTGGTCGCGGAGCTGGGCTTTTCCGCCTATTTCCTGACGGTCCACGACATTGTCCAATATGCCCGCTCGCAGGGCATCCTGTGCCAGGGGCGCGGCTCGGCGGCCAATTCGATCCTGTGCTATCTGCTCGGCATCACCGATGTCAGCCCCGACCAGATCGCCATGGTGTTTGAGCGCTTCGTCTCGAAATACCGGGGCGAGCCGCCGGATATCGATGTGGATTTCGAGCATGAGCGACGCGAAGAGGTGATTCAGTGGATCTATGAAAAATACGGCCGCCACCGCGCCGGGCTATGCGCGACCGTGATCCATTTCCGCAGCCGTGCCGCGATCCGCGAGGTGGGCAAGGTGATGGGGCTGTCCCAGGATGTGACAGCCGGTCTTTCGGGGCAGATCTGGGGCCATTCCAACAGTGGCGCCGATGCCGGGCGCATTCGCGAACTGGGGCTCGACCCGGCCGACCGCCGGCTTGCCCAGACCATCCGCCTGATCGGCGAGATCATCGGCTTTCCCCGGCATCTGTCGCAGCATGTGGGCGGTTTCGTCATCACCAGGGGGCGGCTGGACGAATTGTGCCCGATCGAGAACGCGGCGATGGAGGCGCGCACGATCATCGAATGGGACAAGGACGATATCGACACGCTGGGCATTCTGAAGGTCGATGTGCTGGGCCTTGGCATGCTGACCTGTATCCGCAAGGCTTTCGGGCTGATGCAGCGGCACGAGGACAGGGCGTTGACGATCGCCACCGTCCCGCAAGAGGACAGGCAGACCTACGACATGTTGCAAAGGGCCGATGCGATCGGGGTGTTTCAGGTCGAAAGCCGGGCGCAGATGAACTTCCTGCCCCGGATGCGGCCCGCGACCTTCTATGATCTGGTGATCGAGGTCGCCATCGTCCGCCCCGGCCCGATCCAGGGGGGGATGGTTCAGCCCTATATCCGGCGGCGGCAGGGGCTGGAGGTGCCGGAGCCGTTCGGCCCGGCGCTGGAGGAGGTCACGAAACGCACCCTGGGTGTGCCGCTGTTTCAGGAGCAGGCGATGCAGATCGCCGTGGTGGGCGCGGGTTTTACCGCCGAAGAGGCCGACCACCTGCGCCGCTCGCTGGCGTCGTTCCGGCGGATGGGCACGATCGGGGCCTTCCGGGACAAATTCATCAACGGGATGCTGGGCAACGGCTATGGCCTTGATGTGGCGGAACGCTGTTTCGGGCAGATCGAGGGGTTCGCCGACTACGGCTTTCCCGAAAGCCATGCCGCCGCCTTCGCCATGCTCGCCTATGTCTCGGCCTGGCTGAAATGCCATCACCCGGCAATCTTTGCCTGCGCGCTTCTCAATTCGCAGCCGATGGGGTTCTACGCCCCGGCCCAGATCGTGCGCGATGCCCGTGAACATCAGGTCGAGGTGCGGCCGGTCTGCGTCAACAGCAGCGTGTGGGACAATACGCTGGAGCGCCGTATGGATGGCACGCTGGCCCTGCGGCTCGGGTTTCGGCAGATCAAGGGCTTCAGGAAAGAGGATGCGGACCTGATCGTCCGGCATCGCGGCAACGGTTATCGCCAGCCGGAATCGGTCTGGCTGCGCGCCGGTGTCGCGCCGCCGGTGCTGGAGCGGCTGGCCGAGGCGGATGCGTTCGCCGACATGGGATTGACCCGGCGCGATGCGATCTGGCAGGTCCGGGCCGTTCGCGGACAGGCCCCTTTGCCGCTGTTCGACGATCCGATCGACGGGGAGAGCATCCAAGAACCGCAGGTGGACCTGCCCGCCATGCACCTGGGAGAGGAGGTGGTCGAGGATTACGTCTCGATGCGCCTGTCGCTCCGGGCGCATCCGCTGGAATTGCTGCGCCCCACCATGCCGGGCCTGACACCACATGACAGGCTGATCACCGCACCGCTCAAACGCACCAGCGTCTGTGGCCTTGTCATCACCCGCCAACGCCCCGGCACCGCCTCGGGCGTGATCTTCCTGACCCTGGAGGATGAAACCGGCGTTTCGAATGTGGTGGTCTGGCCCAAAGTCTATGAGCGCTTCCGCCGTATCGTCATGGGCGGGCGGCTGCTGCGGGTTACAGGGCATCTGCAGCGCGAGGGGAGTGTCGTGCATCTGATCGCACAACAAATCGAGGATATGTCACACCGGCTGGCCGAACTGGGCCACCCGCTTGATGACGCTATCGGCATCACGCAGCCCCGGGCCGACGATGCGCCGCGCAAGCCCCACCAGCCCGCCCGCGCCAGGCATCCACGCGAACAGGCCAAGCGGCTGTTTCCCAGCCGGGACTTTCACTGACGGCCCGCGCCGCGATTGGTTTGTTCGCAGAACAAGCGCCTTTCTCGTGCCGGGCCCGCCGGCTTGGGCCCACAGCGCGGCCCGAGGGGGCCTTGCGGATAGCGGCGCGCCCCGTAACCGCGCGCGCAAATCCATCCGGGATCAGATCATTCGGGTGGCCGGTTCCTGGGAAGGCGCTAGTATCGGGGGCTGTCTACAGCAGTTCCTTGCGGTCGGTCAGCACCGCCACCACGCGGGCGATCGCGCGGTCGAGTTCGCGCCGGTCGATCACCGAAAGGCGCGGCTCGCGCCCCAGCGCGACCAGCCCGTGGACCGTGGCGAACAGGATGCGGGCGTTTTCAATATTGGTGCGGTCGGTGTTGACCGGCGAAAGCCGGGCCAGCGGGCCGGCGTAAAGCGCGATCAGCGGGGCCATCGCATCGTGAAACCCCGGCGTGTCTTCCCCCGGCGAAAGCCCGATGGAAAACAGCGTGCTCCAGCGCGGGGCCTCGGTTTCGGCATAGGCCAGATAGGCGTGGGACAGGGTAATCAGAACATCGGTGGGCGCCTCTTCCGCCAGCCCTTCGACGGCGCGGGCCATCTGCGCGGTCATATGCACCATGGTGCGGCGGTTCACCTCGACCGCGATATCGCCCAGATCACCAAAGACCGTATAGATCGCCCCCAGCGCGCAGCCCGCCTCCTGCGCCAGATCGCGGGCGCGCAGGGCGACGATGCCGCCACGGGCGATCTCGGCCTCGGCGATATCCAGAAGCCTGGCCCGCAGGGCATCGCGTTTCGGATTGGGGTTGCGGGCCATGGCTGCCTCCGTCCTGAACGTGGTTCAAGCGTGGCATGCAGTTTCCCATGCGTCAACGGTTGAGTTTTCCGGCGGCGGGGCCGGTCACGCAGCCTGTGAAATGATCCTGTTCAGAAGCTCTGCCAGCTCGGGGGCCGCGGTCAGCTGCGGGAAATGCCCGGTCGGCAGCGTGTGAACCGCCGCGCAGGCGGTTTCGGTGGCCATGGTCTTTTGCAGCGCGGGCGTGATGGTGCGATCCGATGCGCAGAGGATATAGGATTTGGGCACCGAGCCGACGCGCGCGGCGGTCAGATGCACCGGATCGGTCTGTGCCGCGTTGGACTGGGGCCCCAGATGGCGCAGGCCTTCGGCGCGCTGTGCGGGCGTGGCATCGTGAAACAGGTAATCCGCCGCAAGCTCGGGGGCCAGCCGGGTGGTGCCTTTCACCGGGCCGGGGATCACCGCCGCGCCGATGGTCGGACCCTCGCGCTTTTTCAGCGACAGCAGGCTGTCGCCGTCACGCGGCAGGAACGCGGCCAGATAGATCAGATGCGCCACGCGCTCCGGCATCGCCTCGGCCACCGCCGAGATGACCATGCCGGCCATGGAATGGCCGATCAGAACCGCGGGCGGCCCCTCTGGCAGCAGCGCGGCAACCGCGCGGGCGTAATCCGCCAGGCTCACGCTTTCGGGCGCGGTTGGATCGGCGCCGTGGCCGGGCAGGTCGGGCACTGCAACCTCATGCCCGCGCGCGGCCAGAAGCGGCCCCACCGCCCCCCAGCTTCGGGCGCAGCTCCAGGCGCCATGTACAAGGATCAGGCGCGCCATGTTTGCCTCGGTTGTCGGCTCATGCGCCTTGAAGTCATCGTTCGGCCCGGCAAAGTCAAGCCAAACCGCCCGTGCCCCTGTTGCGGCCAGGAGACAGGCCGGCGCATCCTTTGAAAATTCCGCATCAGCGCGCTTGCGCGGCAATCTGTGCAGGCGACAGTCGGGCGGTATCTGTAGAGAGTGACGGAAAACGGGGGGTGATGTGACAGGCGCGCATTCAACATCCGGGGAGGCTCGGGCCAGACCCGCCACGCCGCTGCGCGAAACCGCCCGGCTGGCGGCCTATTTCACCGAACAGAAATGGGCGGCGCTGCTGATGGTCGTGCTCGGCCTTGGCGCCGCGCTGGCCGAGACGCTGGGCATCGGTCTGGCGGTCATGCTGCTGTTCGCGCTGCTGGATCAGAGCGCCCAGATCATGGAGGGCGGCGGCCTTCTGGCGCGGCTTTACGGCGCGATCCAGAACGTTTTCGGCGCGTCGGCCTCGCTGATCGCCGTGGTGTTCTTCATGCTGATCCTGTTCAACGCCCTGCTGATCTATGCCTATCAGCTCATGGCCGCGACCATGCTGAACCTCGTGGCCGAGCGCTTGCGCGACATGGTGCACCGGCAATATGTGACGGTGGGCTACCGGTTCCTGCAGCAGCGTGAACATGGCGAGCTGATCCATACGCTGGCGACGGAAACATGGACGGTGTCAGGCGCGTTTTTCTCGATCGCGCGGATCGTGGTGAACATGTGCGCCGTTCTGGTGTTCGGGCTGGGCATTTTCGCCCTGTCATGGGTGGTGGGGCTGACGGCGCTGGTCTGCGCCGTGGCGGTGTTCGCGCTGCTGCGGCTGCTGGCGCGCCCGGTCCGGCGGCTGGGCCAGGAAACGCTGGAGGCCAACCAGATCCTGGCGGAGCGGATGCTGGTCAGCCTGACCGGGATGCGCACCTTGCGGGTATTCGCGCAGGAGAGCTATGTGCTGCGGGTGTTCGGCAGCGCGTCGTCGCGAGTGCGCCGGCTGGCGGTGCGGACAGAGCGGATCAAGGCTCTGATCGGCCCGCTGGGCGAGCTGGGCAGCATTTCCACCCTGATCATCATCGCGCTGGTGGCCAAGGCGGCCGGGGTCGATGTGCCGACGATCGTGGCGGCGGTTCTGCTGCTGTTCCGGTTGCAGCCGCATCTGCAGGAGATCGAGACCCACCGCATGGCGCTGGCCGAGATGCAGGCCTCGTTGCGAAACGTGCGCGAGATGCTCGACCGCTCCGACAAGCCCTGGCCGACCGAGGGCACGCTGACCTTTCCGGGCCTGGCACGCGAGGTGCGGTTCGAGAATGTGAACTTCTTCCACGATCCGCGGCGCGGGCCCAGCCTGGGTGATGCGAGCTTCACGATCCGGCGGGGCGAGACGACGGCCCTGTCGGGGCCCAGCGGATCGGGCAAGACGACGGTCATGAACCTGTTGCTGCGGCTCTACGAGCCAGATTCAGGGCGGATACTGGTCGATGGCGCCGATCTGAACGATTTCACGCGGGCAAGCTGGCTGTCGCGGCTTGCGATTGCCGGGCAGGATGTGGAGCTGATCGAGGGCACGGTGGAGCAGAACATCCGCCTTGCCGCCCATGACGCGACCATCGAGGAGATCCGCGCGGTCTGCGAAATGGTCGAGATTCTGGATGATATCGAATGTCTGCCCGACGGGTTCGACGCGCGGATCGGTGCGGGCGGCCTGAACTTTTCGGGCGGGCAGCGGCAGCGGATCGGGCTGGCGCGGGCGCTGTTGCGCGACCCGGAATTCCTGATTCTGGATGAGGCGATGAGCGCGATCGAACCGGCGCGCGAAGACCGGATCCGCCGGCGCATCGCCGAAATGATGCGCGGGCGCACGATCCTTGTGGTCAGCCATCGCAGCACCCCGAGCATCGACGCCGATCACACGGTTTTCGTCGAGAACGGCCGCGCGCGAGAGGCGGCGCGCGCTTAGTGCACGTCTTCGATATCCACCACGCCAAGCCGGAACCGGCGCCGCAGATAATTGTAGAACCTCGGCGTCAGCAGGAAGATCACGAGGCGCCGGATACGCATGTTCACCCGGTCGGTCAGGGCAGTGGGGATATTCAGCAGCCGCCACAGGCGCGGCCTGTCGAAGCGGAACATCTCGGCCCGGAAGGCGCGCCACAGCCGGCGGCTGGTGAAGCCGTTCTTGATCATGTAGTCCTGCAACCATTCCAGAAAGACCGGGCGCATGGCCGCGTCGCCCGCCGACCCACCGGCCTGATGGCAGGCTGAATCCGGGTGCTGGCGGTAATAGTCGAGCACCTGATCGGTGGTGATCACCCGGTAATGAAGGGTCATCTTGAAGAAGAACACCTGATCTTCGTAAAGCGTGCGGAACGAAGCCTCGAACCCGCCGACCGCCAGCAGATCCTCGCGCCGGACAAGCAGGCTGCAGATACCTGGCACGTTGCCGCCGTGGTTTTCGAGAAAGCCGATGGCGACGATCGGCGGCTCCAGCACCTGGCCGACCGGCAGGCCCAGCTCCGTCTGGATGTCGGAGGCCAGCCAGGGACGGCGGCGCGGCAGGTTTTCGCTGTTCCAGTTCGACCATAGCAGCGTCGGCCCCATGACCATGGACACATCCGGGTGCTCCGCCAGGATGCGGGTATGCACCGCGAGCCGCTCCGGCAACCAGATATCGTCGGCATCGAGAAAGGCGATAAATTCGCCGCGCGCCAGATGCAGCCCGGCATTGCGCGAGGCGCTCATGCCGCGATTTTCGTGGCCCGGATGCTCGGTATAGATGATGCGGCCGGGGTGGGCGGCGGCATAGCGCTGCGCGATCGCGGTGGCGCCGTCGGTGGACCCGTCGTCGACCAGGATCAGTTCCCAGTCGGTCATGGTCTGCGACAGAACGCTTTCGATGGCCTCTGCCAGATAGGCCTCGCCATTGAGGAAGATGATGATGCCTGAAACCTTCGGCGCATCGCCGGGTGCGGTCGTTACGGAAGTCGTCTCACTCGTCATTTTGCTGTCCCGGAAGGTGGCGTTGGGTTGTCTCAGGGGCCCGTGAACTCTCTGAGCATGGCTTCGAACATGTCTCCGGGCCAGTTTTTCACATGGATGCGCGGGATCTGGAACGGGTCTGACCTGGTGGTCGCGATGTCTTCGTAGACGGTGCAGGCGCAGCGCAGACCGGCTGCCTGCGTGTGCTCCAGCACGTTGCGGTCATACTTGCCGAAGGGATAGGCAAAGCTGGTGACGGGCCGGCCCAGCCAGCCTTCCAGATCGGCGCGGCTCTGGGTGATTTCGCGGGCGGCCTGATCGGGCGGGATCATGTCCAGCGGCGGATGCCAGACCGTATGCGCCCCGATCTCGATCAGGTCACAGGCGGCGAGTTCGTCCAGCTCTGCCCGGTTCATGGGGTGATCGGCCGGATCGCCCAGCGGCGGCAGCCCGGCCCAGGCGGCCAGCGCGTCGATCGCGCGCATGCTGTCGTCATTGTCCGCCATCAGCAGCGCCCGCCACACCTCGGTAAAGGCCAGAAGCCGCGGATCGCGCGGGGGGCGGCGGGGCATCTTCCACGCGTCATAGGATTGCGCGGGCGCATCGGGGATGGCCCATTCCCGGCGCGCGCCGCCGATGTCGAGCGTCAGGGTCGGTGGCAGCGGGGCGCCCGTCAGGAAAATACGCACCAGCGCATCCCACCAGAACTCCCGCGCCGCGCCGATCGTGCCGGTGGCGACGAAGATGGTGGCAGGCACCCCGGCGGCCTTCAGCGCGGGCAGGCCGGCGGCCATATTGTCGAGATAGCCATCGTCGAAGGTGACGGCGACCGAGCGTTTGGGCGGGGCGGGGCCAGCCAGGGTATCGGCCAGGTCGGTGAAGGTCTTGCAGGCGCCGAATCGGCGCAGGACCTCGAGCTGTTGAGCGAAATTCTCGGGCGAGACCGACAGATCCCAGGGATCGGCGGAGGGTTCGGCGATACGGTGATAGAGCAGCACGATCCCATGCGGCGCGGTAGCGGCGCGCAGCCGTGTCGGAAACCGCCGCGCGCGGCGGGCCCGGGCAATCAGTAACGTCTTCAGGTCACCGGGTTTTCCGTGATCGGGCGGGTGTTTGCCTGAGGTGGCGTTGGCGTCCGTCATGCTCGAAATTCCTGCCGTGCCGGGGCGGCGTTCCATATGATTTGAGGGGCATAAGCCCCGACTGACAATGTTTTGACAGCTAATCTTGTTTCTTGAGAAAGATCAATGTGGTCAATAAATTACCAATGTAATCTACATGTATTAGGCGAATTGTTCTTCTTTACACAGGGTCCGATTCGCCATCCTGATTGCCTTGGGGCACTATCGTCTGTGATTGAAGGATGAGTTTTTCATGTTGGAGATCGACCGTAATTCCTGGTCTACCTCGCCGCGTACTGTCCTGATCACTGGCGTCGCCGGGTATATCGGCAGCCACACCGCGCTCGCCTTTCTGGATGCCGGGTGGCAGGTGATCGGCATAGACAACCTGTCGGTGGGAAAGCAGCGCGCGGTGCCGCAGGGGTTGGATTTCATTCAGATCGACTGCACCGATCCCGCATTGCCGCTGATCATGCGGCAGATGAACATAGATGCCGCCGTGCATTTCGCCGGGCTGATCAGGGTGGATGAATCGGTTCAGAAGCCGGTTGAATATTATCAGGCAAACCTTTGTAATGCTGGTACATTCTTTAAATCCGCCTTGGCCATGGGCATAAAGGCGGTGGTGTTTTCCTCGACTGCGGCGGTTTACGGCGATACCGGTTCCGCGCCGGTGGTGGAGAACACGCCGACGCTGCCGATGTCGCCCTACGGGCGGTCGAAACTGGCCGCCGAATGGGTGTTGCGGGATCTTTGCGCGGCGTCGGATCTGCGGCATGTCATTTTCCGTTATTTCAACGTCGCGGGCGCCGATCCCTGCGGGCGGGCGGGGCCGCGCAAGGACGCCTCGCATCTGATAAAGGCCGTGTCGGAGGCGGCCGTCGGGCGACGCACCAGCCTCGTGATCAACGGCGAGGATTACGACACACCCGACGGCACCTGCGTGCGCGACTACATCCATGTGTCGGATCTGGCCGATGCCCATGTCGCCGCGGTGACCCATCTTCTGCATGGCGGGCAGAGCATGACGCTGAACTGCGGCTACGGGCGCGGGTTTTCGGTGCGGGATGTGATCGACCGCGCGTTGCCGCTGGCCGATCGACCGTTCGACGTTGCCGTTGGCCCGCGCCGGCCCGGCGACTCTCCGAGTGTGGTCGCGGATGTTCAGGCGTTGTGGAAGGCGTTACGCTGGACACCACGGTTCGATGATCTCGGCTTGATCCTCAAAACCGCGATCGACTGGGACCGGGCGACGCTTCTGTCGGAGCCGGAGGCTGCGGAAACCGCCGGGCAGCAGGCCTGAGGCTCTGACGGGGGCGGGCAGCATGGATTGTACAACGTGACGCGTGTCACTGTGATCATCCCGGCATATAATGCCCGGGCGACGCTGGGCCGGACATTGCAGAGCGTGTTTGATCAGACCCACCGCAACCTAGAGATCTTCGTCGTCGATGACGGGTCTACCGACAGCACGCCCCTGCTGGCCGAAAGGGCGGCCTGCCGCGACAAGCGCGTCATCGTGCTGCGCCAGCAGAACGCGGGCGTGGCGGCGGCGCGGAACCTGGCCCTGGCGCAGGCGTCGGGCGAATATACCGCCTGGCTGGATGCCGACGATCTGTGGCACCCGACCAAGATCGAAAAGCAGCTCGCGGTATTCGCGAATGCGCCCGAGCCGCCAAGCTTTGTCTACACCGGCTATCGGCTGATCGACACGGACGACCGGATCCTGCCCAATTTCCGCACCCTGACGGATGTGTCCGGCCATACGCTCTGCCGCCAGATCGCGACCAATTTCTTCAGCAATGTCAGCAGCATCATGATCCCGACAGAGCTTGCGCGGCGGTTTGGCGGGCATGATCCGCGGCTGCGCGGCTGGGGGATCGAAGGGGCGGAGGATCTGTTGTTGCAGCTTCAGCTTTCCACCATCGGCCCGGCCGGCTGCTGCCCCGAGGCGCTGGTGGGTTACCGGATGCATCCGCATAACATGTCGCTGGGCCACAAGCGGGCGGCACGCTCGAACCTGCGGGCGCTGGACCTGATCGAAGAGATGGACCCCGATGTGCCGGGCTGGGTGTTCCGGCTGGGGCGGGCGCGGACGGTCGGCTATGTGCTGCACATGCTGCATGGTGGCGATGTGGCGGGCGCGCGGGCGCTGTTGTGGTGCGTATTGAAGCGGCAGCCGCTCTACACGCTGCTGACGCTGGCGCTGATCGCCCGGTGGAAGCTGTGCGCGGCGCTTGGCATCGGCCCGCAGCGCGATCCGGAGGTCGGCACCGATTTCCTGCAGGCCGATCCGGTGCGCGCGCCGTGGCATGGCCATATGCTGCTGACATCGTGGCACCGGCGCAGGCTCGACGCCGCCGATGCGGCGCGGCGCGAGGCGATCCCTCAGCCGGCCACCGGCACCTGTTCGCGCCGCCAGAAGGGCATATAGGCCAGCAGCACAACAAGCATCATCGGCAGCAGAAAGATCACCCGCGCCCCATAGCGCTCCGCCGGTTGGGAAATGCCGCCGCAGACCAGCGCATTGGCCAGCACCCCCAGCAGAACCATCGCCACGAAACCGCGTATCCGCGCCGGTGGCCCGGCGTGGGGCATCACCATCAGGGCCAGAACCAGAACCGCGCTGAGGCGATAGAGGATGCGGTGCCACGCCTCGACCTCGTCCAGCCAGGGCGGCACCTGTGTCAGGCGCGACTGCCACAGGACCTGCGGCAACTCGTCGGTCATCGCGGCCATAAGCTCCAGCGTGTTGTCGATCGGCAGGGTCATGACGATGCTGACGGTTTCAAGCTGTTCGACCATATTGCCCAGAACCGCCAGCGCCACACCCACCGGATGGGTCCGGATCACATCAGAGACGAAGGCGGATTGTTCATAGGCGATGCGCTTTTGCGTCTCGCCGTCCAGCAGCGCGAAAGAACCCAGTTCGTCGGATTTGCCGAACATGATCTGGCTGGCGTCGATCCGTTCCGGGTGATCCTCGAGCGTGGCGTAGAGATCGCATGTGGCCAGCGTGTCGGACGGGCAGACATCGGCCAGCCTGTCCATCCCCGGGCCGTCGACGATGAAGCGCACGGTCAGGAACGGCTGATACACCACCTCGGCATGCTGAACGGTTTCGACAACCGTCTTGAACGCGGCGCGCTCGGCCAGACCGGCCACCGCGACGAGGCCGACAAGGGCGATGCCCAGCCATCCGCGCCGGGGCCGGATGGCCAGCGCCACGAGGATCGCGGCAGGCACTGCCAGCCCCGCGATCAGAAGGTGCGACGGGTGGGTGGTGACGGCCCAGGCGGCCAGCAAAACGCTCAGCAGCATTTCCCACCACCGCATGACCCCGGCAAAGAGGGTCAGCGCCGAGAGGCACAGGATCATGATCGGGGTGAAGATGTCGGGCATCAGATAGACGGTGTAGAAAGCGGCGGAGCCAAGGCAGGCGGCGCCGATGGCAAGGGCGGTGGCCGGCGCGGTTTTTGGCACGGTTTGCGGGGCCCCGGGCGCTGTGCGGGACGCCACGCGGAACGTCAGAAACACGGCCAGGACCAGCAGCGCCGATTGCAGCACAGGGGCCGCGCCCGCGCCAAGCGCGCGGGTGGCAAGCGTCAGGAACAGCGCGTAGGTGGCCGAGCGGCTGCCGGTGACGACATCGTCGTTCTGCCCCGAGCCGGACGCGCCCCCGCCCTCGGCGCCGGCCGTGTCACGCCGAAAATCCAGCCCCAGCGCATCGGCCGAGGCCGCGCCCTGGGCGAAATAGGCGCCCGTGTCCACATAGGCCAGCGGCGCGCGGTTCACCGCCCACATCACAAGGCAGGCGGCCAGCGCGGCCGCGTACCACAAGCTATTGTAAAGCCGGGGTGAAATTGCGTTTCTCATGGTGTCTCCGGCCCGGCTGAAATATGATTACGGGTGGTGTTTCGCGGCAATGAGGAAACGCTACAGGCCCGCAGGGGCTTCGCCAAGGGGGCAGATCCGCCCCGGCCGGTTCTCAGGGCAGCAGCGCCAGCCAGACCCAGACGGTGAAGATGGATGACAGCGTGCCGACAAGCACCGCAGAGGCCGCGACCCGCCGCGCCGCGCCGTACATGTTGGCGAAGAGATAGGCATTCACGCCCGGCGCCATCGCCGCCGTCAGGATGGCAGAGCGAAACTGCCCCGTGGGCAGCGACAGCGCGGTGCCCATGAGCCAGACGACGGCCGGATGTAGCACGAGAGACACCGCACAGACAAAGGCGATGGTTTTCAGATCCCCCTCGGGGCGATAGCGGAACAGCACGCCGCCAAGGCCGAACAGGGCAGCGGGCAGGGCGGCGCGGATCATCAAGTCAATCGCGTCTTTCAGAACGCCGGGCACAGGCAGCCCGGTGAGGTTCACCGTAAAGCCAAGGACGATTCCGATGACCAGTGCATTTGAAAATATCGCCTTCAGCACCGAGCCCGCAGTGCCGGCAAGCCCGCGCCCGGTGCCACGGTTGCGCACGATCTCCATCACCGTGATGCCCAGAGTATAGCAGAACGGCGAATGTATCGCGATGATCGCATAGTTGGGTTCCAGCGCGTCGGGGCCATAGGCGCGCTCGGTGATCGGCAGGCCCAGCAGCAGCGAGTTGGAGAACAGCCCGACAAAGCCGATGGCGACGCTGTCTTCCCAGCTGCGCTTGAACAGATAGCGCGCGCCGAGCAGCCCGGCGAGAAAACCGGTGCTCGCCCCGGTGTAGAAGCTGAGCAGCAGGCGGATATCGAAGTGCTGATCCAGATCGAGGGTCGAGATCGCGCGGAACAGCAGGCAGGGGATGGCGAAGTTCTGGGCGAATCTCATCAGCCCGTCCACGCCTTCATCGGTTATCATGCCGCGCCATGCGGCGGCATAGCCGAACCCGAGGACCAGGAAAACCGGAAGGATGACCTGGATCAGCGCTTCCATCGGCTAAAGATCAAAGCTGATGGTCAGCCCGTCATACGCCGGGGTGACGTGTTCGGGCGTTTCGGCCGCGACCTTTTCGTAATCCAGATCGATATGCATGTTGGTCAGCACCGCCCGGCGCGGGGCCGTGCGCGCGATCCACTCCAGCGCCTTGTCCAGATGCAGATGCGTGGGGTGGGGCGTGCGGCGCAGTGCGTCGAGGATGAGCAGGTCCAGCCCTTCCAGCGCGGGCCAGCCTTCGGGGTACATCTCGGCCACGTCGGGCACATAGGCGACATCCAGCACCCGGAAGCCAAGCGCGTCGGTCGTGCCGTGGTTGACGCGGAACGGGGTCAGGGTGATCGTGCCGCCGGCGCCGGTGATCACGACGTCGCCCCGGACCGTGTGCATTTCAAGGATGGCGGGATAGGGAGAGCCTTCGGGCTGGGTGAAGGCATAGCCGAAGCGGGAATAAAGCGCGTCCTGGGTGGGGCCGTCGGCCCAGACCGGCAGCCGCGCCCCGGTGTTGAAGACGATCTGGCGCAGATCGTCCAGCCCGTGCACGTGATCGGCATGGGCATGGGTATAGACGACGGCGTCCAGCTCTCCGATCCCGGCGTTCAGAAGCTGGGTGCGCATGTCGGGTGTGGTGTCGATCAGCACGCGGGTGACGGCGCCCTCATCCTCGCGCTCGACCAGAAGCGAGCAGCGCAGGCGCTGGTTCTTCGGGTTGTCCGGGTCGCAATCGCCCCAGTGCCCGCCCAGCCGTGGCACCCCGCCGGAAGAGCCGCAGCCCAGAATGGTGAAATGCATCCGCGCCATCAGACGTCTTCCTCCCATGCGGCGGCCTTGCGGAACAGCCGGTCAAAGTTGGTCTGGGTCTGGGCGGCGAAATCGGCATAGTCCATGTCGAACAGCTGCGCCCCGACATGGGCGGTGTGGCGGGTATAGGCAGGCTCGTTGCGTTTGCCCCGATGCGGCGGCGGGGCAAGATAGGGCGCATCGGTTTCCACCAGAATGCGGCTGACCGGGGCGGCGGCGAAAATGTCGCGCAGCTCTGCCGATTTGGGAAAGGCGGAGATGCCGGACATCGACAGGTAGAACCCCAGATCAAGCGCCGCCTGCGCCAGCTCGGCGCTCGACGAAAAGCAGTGCATGACGCAGGAATAGGCGCCGGCGCTGTGTTCTTCGGCCAGAATGCGGGCCATGTCCTTGTCGGCGGCGCGGGCGTGGATGATCAGGGGCAGGCCGGTCTGGCGCGCGGCCTCGATATGCACGCGCAGGCTTTGCTTCTGCGCATCGGCGCTTTCGGCGCTGTAGTGGTAATCCAGCCCGGTTTCGCCGATACCCACGAATTTCGGGTGGCGGGCCAGCGTGATCAGTTCCTCGACCGTGGCCATCGGCTCTTCCGCCGCGCTCATGGGATGGGTGCCGGCGGCGAAGAAGACAGGCGCGTGGGCCTCGGCGATGGCGCGGACCTGCGGTTCAAGCCGCAGCTTGGTGCAGATCGTCACCATCCGCGTCACCCCGGCGGCCAGCGCCCGGTCGATGACCTGTGGCAGTTCGTCGGCGAAATCGGGAAAGTCCAGATGGCAATGGCTGTCGGTAATCTCTGGGGTGCTGGTCATGCGCTCGCCTGCCGGGCGGCAAGGGTTGCCGCCGTATCGTCAATCCTCAGAACCGTATCAAGGATCAGCGCGGCGGGGTCAAGGTTCACCGCGCGGCCATGGCGCGCGCGCGTGCCCAGCGTTTCGGCGGTTTCGGCCCAGACCCGCGCGGCATGGGCATCGGGGCAGAGCCGCGCCATCATCTCGGCCTCGCCCGGCGCGGCCTGTTGCGCCGGCGGGCCGGTGACGCCGCTGCGCGCCAGCCGCGACAGGAACAGATCGAACAGGCGCAGCATCAGATCGAACCGGGCCGCGCTGGCCTTGCCGGCGGCGCTGTCGGCCAGCTTCAGGGCGCGGGGCCGGTCGAGCCGGGGCAGGGTGGCAAAGAGCGCCACGATCTCGGAATAAAGCGCCAGCCCGTCCAGGTTGGTCAGCCGGATCGCCTCGCCCACCGAGCCTCCGGAAAGGGCGGCCAGCGTCCCCGCGTCGTTCACCTGCGCCCCGGCGGCCAGAAGCGCCTCGGCCATATCGTCGGCGCCCAGCGTGGCAAGCCGCAGCTCGCGGCAGCGCGAGCGGATGGTGGGCAACAGGCGCGAGGGCTGATGCGAGATCAGCAGAAGCGTGGCCTTTTCGGGCGGCTCCTCGAGCAGTTTCAGCAGCGCGTTGGCGGCGTTCACATTCATCTCGTCGGCCGCGTCCACGATCACCACGCGCCGGCCACCGTCGGAGGCAGAGAGCGAAAAGAACCCCTTCAGCCGGCGCAGCTCATCGACGGTGATGACGGTTTTCAGGCCCTTTTTCTTGTCGTCCCACGCGCGGCGCAGCAGGAAAAGGCCGGGGGCCGACATCGCCGCCACCTGGCGGGCGACCGGATGATCCGGTGCGATGTCGAGCGTGCCGGGCGGCGGCGGCGCGCCGAAAAGCCCGCCGTCCTCCTCTGCCGGCCGGGCCAGCAGGAACCGCGCGATGCGCCAGGCCAGCGTCGCCTTGCCCACCCCGCGCGGGCCGGTGATCAGCCAGCCGTGATGCATGCGCCCGGTGTTGAATGCTTCCAGAAACCCGGCCTCGGCGGCGCTCTGCCCCAGCAGGGCCAGCGTTTCGCGCGGATGCGGCGCACCCTCGACGCGGTCGGCTTCGGGGATGTCGTCGCTCATCCCAGGCGCCCGTCGGCAAGCCGCGCGACATCGGCGGCCACTGCGTCAATGCCCCGGTTGCCATCCACGACGACACAGCGATCCGCGAATTCCCGGGCCAGATCCAGAAACCCGGCGCGCATCTTTTGCTGCAGCGCCTCGCCGAAATCCTCGAACCGTTCCTCGGCGCCGTTGCGCCCCTTGGCGCGGGCCAGGCCAAGCGCGGGGTCCATGTCGATGATGAAGGTCAGGTCGGGCTCGCGCCCGATCATCAGCGCGTGAAGCTGATCGACCACCCCGCGCAGATCGCCGCGGGTGATGCCCTGATAGAGCCGGGTGGAATCCGCGAAACGGTCGCAGATGACGGCCTTGCCGGCGGCCAGCGCCGGGGCGATTGTCTTTTCCAGATGGTCGCGGCGGGCCGCTGTGAACAGCAATATCTCGGTTTCCGCCGACCACCGGTCGGGGTCGCCTTCCAGCACCAGACGGCGGATCTCCTCGGCGCCCGGAGAGCCGCCCGGCTCCCGCGTCAGAACCACGTCGCGACCGATGGCGCGCAGATGGTCGGCCAGCCGCCGCGCCTGGGTGGATTTGCCGGACCCGTCGATACCCTCGAAGGTGATGAACACGCCCTGCGCCGCCATGCTCAGAGGCCTTGCGCCTCTGCCGTCATCTTGCGGAACAGTACCTGCGCGGCGGTGCGCAGACGGGGCAGGAAACCGCCCCTGGCCACGGCTGTCGCGGCCACCAGCGGCACGCGCACCTCCTCCATGTCGGGCAGGTTGATGACCAGTTCGCCGATCTCCTGGCCCGCCGCGATCGGCGCTTCGATCGGGGTTTCGAAGGCGATTTCGGCGTTGATCCCGCCCTGAAGCACGGCGGGCACGACCAGTTCTATATCGTCGGCGGCCACAAGGCCGACACGCGGCGCGGCCCCCAGCCAGACCCGCGCCTCGGCCAGGCGGGTGCCTTTTTCGACCACGGTTTTCTGCACGAACTGCCGGAATGCCCAGTTGATCAGCCGCTCGGCCTCTTGCGCGCGCTCGGCTTCGGAATTGAGCCCGGATATCACCACGATCACCCGGCGCGGCCCCTGCTGGGCAGAGCCGACAAGGCCATATCCGGCCTCCTGGGTGTGGCCGGTCTTCATGCCATCGGCGCCGATGCCCATTTTCAAAAGCGGGTTGCGGTTGAACCGGTTCTGCGGCGCGCGGCCGTCAAATTCATATTCCGCCTCGCCGAAGAAACCGTAATATTCGGGGAATTCGGTGATCAGCCGGTTCGCCAGAATGGCCAGGTCCTTCATGCTCATCCGGTGGCCGGGGTTGGGCCAGCCCGAGGCATTGGCGAAGGTTGAGTTTTCCATCCCCAGCGCGCGGGCGCGTTCGTTCATCAGCCGGGCGAACCCGTCTTCGGTTCCGGCCAGCCCCTCGGCCACCACCACGCAGGCGTCATTGCCCGATTGCACGATGATGCCCCGAATGAGGTCGCGCACGGTCGGGCGGTCACGGTCGTTCAGGAACATGGTCGAGCCGCCCATGTTCATGGCGTTCGTCGACACGGAAAACTGCGTGTCCATCGTCACCCGCCCGTCGCGCAGCGCTTCGAACAGCATGTTCAGCGTCATCAGCTTGGACATCGACGCCGGCGGCAGCGGCGTTTCGGCATTCTTGCTCAGCAGCACCGTGCCGGTGGTCTGGTCCAGCACATAGGCCGCGGTTGCGCGCGTTTCGAACGAGGCGCGCGCGGCAGAGGCAAGGGGCAGGGCGGCCAGCAAGGCCAGAAGCGTGATGTATATGCGTCGCATCGGTTCGTCCGCTATGGTGTCAGAGGCTTTAGTTGGTCACGAAATACGCGTCCGTAAAGCCAAGCTCTTTTACGTTTTTCAAAAGCGCCGCGCGCTCGGCGCTGGTGCCGACAGGGCCGATGAGGACGCGCCAGAAGGTCTTGCCGCTGCTTTCCTGCATCAGCACCGTGGGCACGATCCCGCTGTCACGCAACAGGTTGCCGGTGCCGGTGGCGTTTTCCTCGACCCCGAAGATGCCGATCTGGATGAAGGGTTTTTCCAGCGCCGAGGGTTTCGGGGCAGCGGCCGCTATCGGAGGCTCGGGCGCGATATCGGCCGCGGGCGCCCCGGTTTCAGCCTCGTCCAGCGCGGCGGCAGCCGCCGCCAGCGGGGCCAGCGGTTCGGCTTCGATGGGTTCGGGGGCGTCAAGCGCGGCCGTCGGTTCGGGGGCGGGCGGGTTCAGCGGCACCTCTTCCTTGCGCAGCGCGGTCACGTTCAGCAATGTCGGCTGCCCGGCCAGCATTCCCAGCGCCGAAGCCGCATCGGAAGAGATCATCAGCTTCGGCCCGGGATTTTCCCGTTCGCGCCGGAACAGCGCGCCGATCACGAATTTGCCGTTGGTTTCATTGCGGATGATCACCCGCTCCGGGTCGGTGACGCCGGGATAGGCCACCCAGATGCCGCCCAGCGAGGGGCGCCCGTCCCACAGGCCGTTTTCATTGGCCTGAAACACATCGGGTGCCTCGACATCGCGCTCGACCAGCCTAGTGGCGGTGGATGCCGTCGGGGTGTCGCCGGATTTGCCCGAGGGCGGGAACAGCCCGCCTTCTTCGCATCCGGCCAGCGCGACGGCCACGCATAGTGAAAGCGAAACCTTAAACAAACCCTTGGAAATCATGCCTTGCCCCTGTTCGCGCACGACCGCTCCGCCGCGCCTGCGGCCTGTTCGTCCGACCGCCTGTCTGCCCGTTGACGCGTTGCTGTTATTTTGCGCCGTGCCACATCATAACGTCACCGGCGCTTCAAGGAAAGGGCGGGGCGGGGCGGCGGCGGCAAAAAACGGCCATTCTGCGGGCTTTCAGAATCGCACGGGCCGGGCTAAGCCGGGATGCCGTCGGAGGGGTGGCAGAGTGGTCGAATGCGGCGGTCTTGAAAACCGTTGAAGGTTTGCGCCTTCCGGGGGTTCGAATCCCCCTCCCTCCGCCACATCCGATTATCGTCAGCAGTGTGCGATCCGCCCTTCGCGGTCGATTGAGTGCTGGGATGCGGCAAGGTCCGGCATCGCGGCTCTTGCCCCCTGTGCAGGGAAATGTCCGCCGCGCGGGACTCTCGGGCGTGCGTCGCCTTCACCGCCCGGAGTGGGGCCTGCCCCCGCCGTGCCAGGGCGCCAGGCAGGCGTTCGTCAGACATGAGCTGCACAATTCTTGTTCAGGAAAAGAAAAGCCGCGCCACGCGTCACGACATTTCTTGACAGCCTTAAAATTTAATCAAACGGTAAAGCGTGATTTGCAGAGGGGTGGAAAAAAATATGGAAAATCAACGTAAAGTTCGGCACGGGCGCGGGCTGACGCGTCGCGGGCTTCTGGCGACAAGCGTCGCGCTGGTCGCGGTTTCGACACTCGGCGCGGGCGTCGCGGTGGCGGCCGAGCCCGTGAAAGTGGCGGGCATCTATACCGTTCCGGTCGAGCAGCAATGGGTCAGCCGCATTCACAAGGCGGCCGAAACGGCGCAGGCGCGCGGCGACATCGACTACGCGTTTACCGAAAACGTCAGCAACACCGATTACGCCCGCGTCATGCGCGAATACGCCGAGAAGGGCTATCAACTGATCATCGGCGAGATTTTCGGCGCCGAGCAGGAAGCCCGCGAAGTCGCCGCCGATTACCCCGACATCGCGTTCCTGCTGGGTTCCAGCTTCAAGGAAGACCCGGCGCTCGCCAATCTGGCGGTCTTCGACAATTACATCCAGGACGCGGCCTATCTGTCGGGCATCATCGCCGGGGCGATGACGAAAACCGGCAACATCGGCATGGTCGGCGGCTTTCCGATCCCCGAGGTGAACCGCCTGATGAACGCGTTCATGGCCGGCGCGCATGAGATGAACCCCGAGATCACGTTCCAGGTCAGCTTCATCGGCAGTTGGTTCGATCCGCCCAAGGCCAAGGAAACCGCCTTCGCGATGATCGAGCAGGGCGCGGATGTGCTCTATGCCGAGCGCTTCGGCGTGTCGGACGCGGCGCAGGAACGGAATGTGCTGGCCATCGGCAACGTGATCGACACCCAGGCCGATTATCCCGAAACGGTCGTGGCCTCGGCGATCTGGCATTTCGAACCGACGCTGGATCACGCCATCGCCGAGGTGAAGGCGGGCACGTTCAAGGCCGCCGATTACGGCGTCTATTCCTTCATGGCCGAGGGCGGCAGTTCGCTCGCGCCGCTGGGCACGTTCGAGGGCAAGGTGCCCGAGGCGGCGCTGGCGCTGGTGGCCGAGCGGGAAGCCGCGATCCGGGCCGGGACCTTCTCTGTCGAAATCAACGATGAAGAACCGAAGTCTTCCTGAGTGGCGGGGACTGCACACAAGGCGCCGGTTGTCCTGCGCCTTGACCGCATCACCAAGACCTTCGGCGCGCTGACCGCGAATGACGCGATCAGCTTTGATCTGCGCGAAGGCGAGGTGATCGCCCTTCTGGGCGAGAACGGCGCGGGCAAGACCACATTGATGAACATCCTGTTTGGCCAGTACACGGCCGACAGCGGGTCTGTGGCCGTGTTCGGCAAGACGCTGCCGCCGGGCAATCCGCGCGCGGCGCTGACGGCGGGCGTGGGGATGGTGCATCAGCACTTCACGCTGGCCGACAACATGACGGTGCTGGAAAACATCGTGCTGGGCACGCAGCCGCTGTGGAAGGCCGGGTTCAACCGGGCCGGCGCGCGCCAGCGCATTCTCGAACTGGTGGGGGCCTACGGGCTGAGCGTCGATCCCGACGCGCTTGTCGGCAGTCTGACGGTGGGCGAGCGGCAGCGGGTAGAGATCCTCAAGGCGCTCTATCGCGATGCGCGCATCCTGATCCTGGATGAGCCGACCGCTGTTCTGACGCCGCAGGAAACCGACGATCTGTTCGCCACGCTGCGCAAGGCCGTGGCACTGGGGCTGTCGGTGATCTTCATCTCGCACAAGCTGCACGAGGTGATGGCGGTGTCAGACAGGGTGGTGGTGCTGCGCCATGGCAGGCTGGTGGCGGAAACCGAAACCGCCGCGACCGACAAGTACACCCTGGCCGAGCTGATGGTCGGCGCGCGGATCGACCCGCCCGCCGTGCAGGCCGCGCCGGTGGGCCGGGTTCTGATCGAGCTGGAGAATGTCAGCACCCCTGACCGGGGCGCCGCGCCGGGGCTGAAATCGGTGCATCTGAAGATCCGGGGCGGGCAGATCGTCGGGCTGGCCGGGGTGTCGGGCAACGGCCAGGCGGCGCTGTTCGATGTTCTGGGCGGCCTGATCACGCCGGCGCGGGGTGTGCTGCGGCGCGACGGTGCCGTGCCCGGCCGCTGGTCGCCGCGCGCGGCGGTGGCGGGCGGGATCGCGCGCATCCCCGAGGACCGGCACAAAACCGGCACGATCCCCGATTTCAACCTGACCGAAAACGCGGTGCTGGAACTCTACGGGCAGCCACCCTTCAGCCGCAGGGGCTGGCTGAACCGGGGCGCGGCGCGGGCCTTCGCGCGCCGGATCATCGATGCCTACGACGTGCGCTGCCCCGGGCCGGAGACGCGTATCCGGCTGCTGTCGGGCGGAAACATGCAAAAGCTGATTCTGGGCCGCGTGCTCGAGACGGTGCCGGATGTCATTCTGGCCAATCAGCCGGTGCGCGGGCTTGATATCGGGGCGCTGACATATGTGCATGAACAGCTTTTGGCGGCGCGTGGTCGCGGGGCAGGGGTGTTGCTGATTTCGGAAGACCTGGATGAGATCATGGCCTTGTCGGATGTGATTCACGTGATTTCGGAAGGGCGGCTTTCGCCGGGGTTCGAGCGCGGCAGCAAGACCACGGCAGAGCTGGGCGTCTGGCTGGCGGGTCACGGGTTTGGCGAGGGCGACTCCGATGCGGCTTGAACCGGTCGCGCAACCGACTCTGATCCGCACCATCGGCCTGCCGGCATTGGCGCTGGCGGCCACGGTCGCCATCGCCTCGCTGCTGGCGATGGTCGCGGGGGCGCCGCCGCTTTCGGTTCTGGGGCTGATCCTGCAGGGTGCCTTCGGATCGAAATTCGCGCTACTGGAAACGCTCAACCGGGCCACGCCGCTGATCTTCACCGGGCTTGCGGTGGCGGTGGCCTTTCGCGCCCGGCTCTGGAACATCGGCGCCGAGGCGCAGCTTTACGCGGGGGCGGTGGTTACGGCGACGCTGGGAACCGGGGCGCTGGCCTGGCCCTCGGGCCTGTTGCTGCCGTCGATCGCATCGGCGGCGATGCTGGCGGGAGCCATTGTGCTGCTGGTGCCGACCGTCCTGAAGACCCGGTTCGGGGTGGATGAGGTGGTAACGACACTGCTGCTGAATTTCGTGGTGCTCTTGTGGGTGTCGATGCTGCTGGAAGGCCCGCTGAAGGATCCGATGGGGATGGGCTGGCCCAAATCCGCGCGCCTGATCCCCGAGGCGCGGCTGCCGCGCATCGTCGAGGGGCTGCGCCTGCACTGGGGCTTCGGGCTGGCGCTGATCGCGGCGGCGGTGATCTGGCTGGTGCAGGCCCGCACCACGCTGGGGTACGAGATGCGCGCCGTCGGGTTGAACCGGGCCGCCGCGAAATTCGCGGGCATCCCCGTCGGCCCGGTTCTGATCAAGACGGCGCTGCTGTCGGGGGGGCTGGCCGCGCTTGCCGGGTTTTCCGAAGTGGCGGGTCTCAAGGGAAGCCTGACCTTGGATATTTCCCCCGGCTTTGGCTATACCGGCATCATCGTGGCGATGCTGGCGCTGCTCAACCCCTTCGGCGTCGTGGTGGCGGCACTGTTTGTCGCCGGGGTGTTCGTCGGGGCCGACAGCATGAGCCGCGCGGTGGGCGTGCCGACCTATCTGGCCGATATCATGCTGGCCACGGCCCTGCTGCTCATGGTGCTGGCGCTGATGCTGACCCGGTTCCGGGTCCGGTGGGCGTAGGCCGTGGATATCGTTGACATCCTTCTGTCCGCCAGTTTCTGGGCCGCCGCGATCCGCATCGCCAGCCCGCTGATCTTCGCCGCGCTGGGCGAGCTGATCTGCGAGCGGGCCGGGGTGCTGAACCTCGGGATCGAAGGCATCATGGTGGTGGGGGCCTTTGCCGGCTGGATGACCGTCTATTCCGGCGGCGGCCTTTGGGCCGGGGTCGGGGTGGCGATGCTGGCGGGCATGCTGTTCGGGCTGCTGCACGCTGTGCTGACGGTGCCGTTCGGCCTGTCGCAGCATGTGGTCGGGCTTGGCATCACCATGCTGGCGACCGCGCTGACCTATTTCAGCTACCGGCTGGCCTTGCCCGAAGTCACCTCGCCCCCCAAGATCGAGGCGTTCCAGCCGCTGCCGGTTCCGGTTCTGTCGGATATTCCGGTGCTCGGGCCGGCGGTGTTCAGCCAGACCCCGCTGACCTATCTGGCCTTCGGTCTGGTGATTGCGGTTTCGGTGATCCTGTACCGCACCCCGCTGGGCCTGGCGCTGCGCGCGGCGGGCGAGAATCCGGCGGCGGTGGCCGCCCAGGGCCTTTCGGTCGGGGCGATCCGCATCGGCGCGGTGATGGCGGGCAGCGGGCTCATGGCGCTGGGCGGCGCGTTTCTGACCATGTCGGCCTTCAACTCGTTCTTCTTCGAAATGGTGAACGGGCGCGGCTGGATCTGCATTGCGCTTGTGGTCTTCGGATCGTGGCGGCCGGGCAAGACGCTGATCGGCGCGATCCTGTTCGCCGCCTTCGACGCGCTGCAGGTTCGTGTGCAGCAAACGCCACTGGGCGCCGATCTGCCCTATCAGATATTCCTGATGATGCCCTATCTTCTGTCGATCCTGGCGCTTGTCGTCATGTCGCGGCGGGCGCAGGTGCCGGCGGCCCTGATGGTGCCGTTCAACAAGGGAGAGCGCTGATGTTCGATCTGATCGTCAAGGGCGGCAGCCTGCCGGACGGGCGTGTCGCCGATATCGGGATCGAGGCCGGAAAGATCACCGCGATCGGCACGATCGAGGCCGAGGCCGGCCGGATCATAGAGGCAACGGGCGATCTGGTCTGCCCGCCGTTCGTGGATCCGCATTTCCATATGGATGCGACCCTTTCCTATGGCACCCCGAGGATCAACGCCTCCGGCACGTTGCTGGAAGGGATCGGCCTGTGGGGCGAGCTGAAGGACGAGATGACCTTCGAACAGGTCCGCGACCGCGCGCTGGCCTATTGCGACTGGGCCGCGTCGATGGGATTGCTGGCCATTCGCAGCCATGTCGATACC
The DNA here is from genome assembly GCF_001305615.1 of Actibacterium sp. EMB200-NS6. Taxonomy (GTDB): domain Bacteria; phylum Pseudomonadota; class Alphaproteobacteria; order Rhodobacterales; family Rhodobacteraceae; genus Actibacterium_A; species Actibacterium_A naphthalenivorans. The sequence goes on along the minus strand of NZ_CP010869.1, from coordinate 2,361,171 downwards.
TGCGACGACCGGCTGCTGGGGGTTCAGGCCCTGCTTGAGGTCAGAAAGCAGGTCTCGGGTTACATCGACCTGCAGTTGGTGGCCTTTCCGCAGGATGGCCTTTACCGCGACCCGACGGCACTGGCCAACACGATCCGCGCGCTGGACATGGGGGTCGAGGTCGTGGGCGGCATTCCGCATTTCGAACGCACCATGGCCGATGGCGCCGCCTCGGTGACGCAGCTGTGCGAGATCGCGGCAGAGCGCGGCCTGATGGTCGATATGCATTGCGACGAGACCGACGATCCCCTGTCGCGCCACATCGAAACGCTGGCCTATGAGGCGCAAAGGCTGGGCCTGCAGGGGCGCGTTGCAGGCTCGCATCTGACGTCGATGCATTCGATGGACAATTACTATGTCTCGAAACTGCTGCCGCTGATGCAGGAGGCCGGTATCGCCGCCATTCCCAACCCGCTGATCAATATCGTGCTTCAGGGGCGCCACGACAGCTTTCCCAAGCGCCGGGGCCTGACCCGCGTCAAGGAGATGCTGGCGATGGGGATCACGGTGGGCTTCGGGCAGGATTGCGTCATGGACCCGTGGTACAGCATGGGCACGGCGGATATGCTGGATGTGGCCTTCATGGGGTTGCATGTGGCACAGATGACCAGCCCCGAAGAGATGCGCCAGTGCTTCGAGATGGTAACCACGAGCAATGCGAGGATCATGGGCCTGTCCGACTACGGGCTGCGCGTCGGTGCGAAGGCGTCGCTTGTGGTGCTGGACGCGGGCAACCCGATCGAGGCGCTGCGGCTGCGGCCCGACAGGCTTTGCGTGATCGCCGGCGGGCAGGTGATCGCCAGCAGGGCCAAGAACGACGCGCGGCTGTCACTGCCGGGGCGGCCCGCATCCGTGCGCCGGCGGCACCCGGCCCATACGGGCGCGCGGGCGTAGCGCCGGGAACGGCGGCGTCAGTCCGGCTGATACCCCTGGATCAGGCGGCGCAGGCCGTAGAGCGCGCCGAAATAGATCGCGGCCAGCGTCACCGGTGCCGAATAGGCCAGCGTGGCAAAGCCGGTCAGCCCCTGGCCGACCGAACAGCCCATGGCGACGATACCGCCGACGCCCATCAGCGCCGCGCCCGACACCTGCCGGCCCAGCTCGCGCGGGTCTTCGCAGGCTTCCCAGCGGAAGTGGCCCTTGATCGAGGATCCGATGAACGCGCCGGCCAGCACCCCGGCGACGGAGCCGACGGCAAAGCCCAGCCCGCCCGAGGACGCCGTCATCAGCCACAAGAGCGCGCGGCCGAGCGGCGCGGTAAAGCTGTGGCCCTCGACGGGCACAGCGCCAAAGCTCATTGCGTTCAGCGTGCTGGTGCCCCAGAGCGCAAGGCTGATCGACAGGCCGGCAGCCACGCCCCAGCCGATGCGGTGGTGTGCCCGGCGCAGCGGGGCATAGGACAGGGCCCAGACCGTCAGCGCCGCCGCGACGATCGTGGCGAAGGCCAGCGGCGGCAGGCCAAGCTGGGCCGCCACCAGATGCGCATATCCTTGTGGCGCGTCGGCCGGGTGCTGCGGAAAGGCCAGAATGCGCAGATTGGCCAGCGGCCCGTTCAGCGTGACGTAGCCGCTGATCGCCATGACCACGACAACGACAAAGGCGCGCAGATCGCCGCCGCCGAACCGCGCCAGCGCGCCGAAGCCGCAGTTGCCGGCCAGCGCCATGCCATATCCGAAAACCGCGCCGCCTATGATACTGGCCAGCGGGTTCCAGGCGATGGCGTGATAGATCGTGGCCTCGATGTCGATCAGCCCCGCATCGGCCAGCAGGAAGGTGCTGAAGATGGCAGTGCCCAGCACGATGCCCCACAGGCGCAGGCGCCGCTGGTCATCGCCATAGATCGCGCTTTCGATGGCGCCCAATGTGCAGAATTCGCCCAGCCGCGCGGCCAGCCCTAGAACCATTCCGGTCATCAGGCCAATCAGCGCGGCGAGGGCGCCAATCGGTAGCATGCCCATGCGTCCCCTCCCGCGGACGGGTCGGTCGTTGCGACCCGGCCGCCCGGTTTCAGTCCGGTGTCTTGCAGAACATGTCGTAGACGAGTTCGATCGTGCGCCGCGCGCGATCGTCGGCCAGCGAATAGAAGATCGCCTTGCCATCGCGGCGATGGGCGACGAGCCCCTCCAGCCGCAGCCGCGCGAGTTGCTGGCTGACGGCAGCCTGGCGCGACGACAACAGGCGCTCCAGCTCGGTCACGGTCTTTTCGCCGGTGGACAGGTGGCACAGGATCATCAGCCGCCCTTCATGCGACAGCGCCTTGAGAAAGCTTGATGCCGCCTCGGCCTTGGTGACCATGTCATTGGCGACGACGGATGCGTCTTCGCCATCCCCTGCCGCGTCCCGGACATCAAGGTCGAATGTGTGAATTGCGTCGGTCATGTTCGTTCTATGGGGCGCTTTTGGGCCCCGTCCTCTGGTCTTGCGTGCCCTTGGCCGGGCGGGATTTCATTTTCGCTTAGCATGGAATTCGTTAATCTGCGAAGTAGCCTTTGTTTTAAGCAACGAAATTGTGACTGTGGCGCACCGATTTAATGCGGTTAGCCTTCGGCATCGCCGTTTAATTGGGCAGTCCACTCCGGCTGGTTTTCCAGCATCTTGCCCAGAAGCCCCCAAAAGAAATCCTCTCCCGGATAGCCTTCGATGCGCCGAAGCTCGACCCCGTCGCGCAGCAGGATGAAGGTTGGCGTGAACTGCGGCTTGGAGCGCAGGGTGATATCGTCGGGCAGGGCGCGCAGGCTTTCCTTGCGCAGCGGCGCGGCGCGACCTTCGGAGGTTTTGGGGTAGATCGGGCCGATCTGCTTTTCCCACATGATGCAATAGGCGCAGCCCTGCTGTTCGACCATCAGAAGACGAAGGTCGGCGCGGGCCGGCACGGTGGCAGCCGCAAGCGCCATCGCAGCGGCGCAGGCCAGTGAGAGAATTCGCATCATAGCTCTTTCCAGATAGATCTAAAAAACATAATGTGTTTTAGCGTCCGGAACAAGGGAGGGTCCGCGGTGCTTGATATTTCCTTTGGTGCGGCGGCCCTGGCGGGAATCCTGTCTTTCCTGTCGCCCTGCATCCTGCCGATCGTGCCGTTCTATCTGTGCTACATGGCCGGCATTTCAATGGCCGAGCTGCGCAGCGACGATACGATCGCGCCGGGCGCGCAGCGGCGGCTGGTGCTCTCGGCGGTGTTCTTCGCGCTTGGCGTGACCTCGATCTTCGTGCTGCTGGGGATGGGGGCGACCGCACTTGGCCAGGCGTTCATCGCGTGGAAAGAGCCGCTGTCTTATGTGGCCGCCGCGATGCTGATCGTGTTCGGCCTGCATTTTCTGGGCGTCATGCGCATCCCTTTCCTGTACCGGGAGGCGCGGATCGAAAGCAAGGCGGAGCCCACCACCGTTCTGGGCGCCTATCTGATGGGGCTGGCCTTCGGCTTTGGCTGGACGCCCTGCGTGGGCCCGGCGCTGGCGGCGATCCTGATGGTGGCCAGCGGCATGGGCGACATCTGGCGCGGCGGATTGCTGCTGCTTGTCTACGGGCTGTCGATGACCGCGCCGTTCATCGTGGCGGCGCTGTTTGCCCGGCCGTTTCTGGGCTGGGCGCAGCGCAACCGAAAATACATGGGCTATGTGGAAAAGGCGATGGGGGTTATGCTGATCCTGTTCGGGATTCTGATCGCCACCAACGCCGTATCCTATATCGCCCAGTTCATGATCGAACATGTCCCGTGGTTTTCGACCATCGGGTAAGTGAGGGAGAGATTGATATGCGACTGATGTCTTTTCTGGCGGCGGGTTTCCTGGCGCTTGCCGCCCCGGCCTTCGCCACCGCCCCGATGGGCGACGACGGGCTGCACAAGCCCGAGTGGCTGCAGGACACGTTCAAGGACATGACCGAGGATCTCGAGGCGGCCACCGCCGAGGGCAAGCGCCTGCTGGTGATCTGGGAGCAGCGCGGCTGCATCTACTGCAAGAAGATGCACGAAGAGGTATTCCCCGACCCCGAGATCGCGGCGCTGATCGAGGAGAATTACTTCGTGGTGCAGATGAATCTGTTCGGCGATGTCGAGGTGACCGATTTCGACGGTACCGCCCTGTCGGAAAAGGATATGGCCCGGCGCTGGGGGGTTGTCTTCACGCCCACGATGATGTTCATGCCCGACACGCTGCCCGATGGCGGCACCACCGCCGCGCAGGCCGCTGTGGTGACGATGCCGGGGGCTTTCGGCAAGGGAACCACCGAAAGCCTGCTGCGTTGGGTTCTGGAAAAAGGCTACGAGGGCGATGAACATTTCCAGAAATATCTTGCGCGCAAACTCAGCGAAGGCCAATGATGGCTAACAATGTTGCGCAATCGCACCCATGATCGAAACAAAGGCGCGACACTGCGTCCGTTCAATGACATGCAATAAATTAGATTTGTTGTTGCATACAAATGGATACCTCAGCTAGTTTGGGCTGACGGGAAAAGACACTGGGAGGAGTCTTGAATGAAACGCGTAATCCTGAGCACCGCTTGCCTGGTGGCTGGTGTCGGTCTTGCTTCGGCTTCTGAAGTCGCGCCGGAGAATGTGAAATATGACGAGTATGGCGCGATCTCCGAATCCCTGACGGGTGTTCCGGGAGACGCCGCCAACGGCCGCGTGATCATGGGCACCAAGAGCCTCGGCAACTGTGTGTCCTGCCATGCGATTTCGGAAATGGCCGAAGACGTGCCGTTCCACGGCGAGGTCGGGCCGATCCTGGACGGCGTCGCCGACCGCTGGACCGAGGCGGAGCTGCGCGGCATCGTGGCCAATGCCAAGATGACCTATGATGGCACGGTGATGCCGGCCTTCTTCAAGACCACCGGTTATATCCGTCCGGGTGACGCCTATACCGGAAAGGCGGCAAAGACCGATCCGCTGCCGCCGCTTCTGACGGGGCAGCAGATCGAGGATGTCGTCGCTTACCTGATGACGTTGAAAGAGGAGTGATCCCGCGCGGATCCTTCCCGACAAAGGAGAGAGCAATGGAACTTACAAGACGTGGGGCGATTGCGCTTGGAGCCGGTGTAGCGGCGACCCTCGCGCTGCCCATCCGTGCGGTGGCGAGCGTTGACGACGCGATTGCCGCCTTCACCGGCGGCGCCGACATGGCCGATGCCGGCATCACGCTGACCAGCCCCGAGATTGCAGAGAACGGCAATACCGTTCCGGTCAGCGTCGATGCCCCCGGCGCGGTGTCGGTAATGCTTCTGGCATCCGGCAACCCCACCCCGGCTGTGTGCACGTTCAACTTCGGCCCGCTGGCCGCATCGCAGAGCGCGTCCACCCGGATCCGTCTGGCCGGCACGCAGGATGTGGTCGCCATCGCCAAGATGGCCGACGGCAGCTTTGCCCGTGCCTCCAACACCGTGAAAGTCACCATCGGCGGCTGCGGCGGCTGATCAGAGGAGATTGAGAAATGGCAACTGGTGTAAAACCCCGCGTTAAGGTTCCGAAAACGGCATCGGCTGGTGAAGCGATCACGATCAAGACCCTTATCAGCCACCCGATGGAATCGGGCCAGCGCAAGGACAGCAACGGGAACATCATCCCGCGCTCGATCATCAACCGCTTCACCTGCGATTTCAACGGCCAGAACGTCATCGACGTGACGCTGGAGCCCGCGATCTCGACCAACCCGTATTTCGAATTCGAGGCCCTGGTGCCCGAAGCCGGTGAGTTCAAGTTCACCTGGTATGACGATGACGGCTCGGTCTACGAGGAAGCCAAGCCGATCGCGATCGGCTGAGCGGGTTGCTGCATTCAGGGAGGAAACGCATGGAACTGAAATCGCTCAAGGCTGTCACGTCTGCTGTTGCACTGCTCGCGCTTGGCGCGGGCCTTGCATCGGCGGGTGAAGACGATCAGCTCATCATCAACGGCGAGACCGAAATGGTGACCCGGACCGAAGCGCCGGCGCATATGGAGTATATCGACGAAATCCGCTCCGGCTGGACGTTCCGTTCCGACGAAACGCAGGCGCTGCAGATGGATGACTTCGATAACCCCGGCATGATCTTCGTCGATCAGGGGCTCGACACCTGGAACGAGGTCGACGGCTCCGAAGGCAAATCCTGCGCGTCGTGCCACGACGGGCCGGAGAGCCTGGCCGGCCTGCGCGCGGCGATGCCGAAGTATAACGAGGCCGCTGGCGAAGTCTGGACGATGGAGATGTATATCAACGACTGCCGCGAAAACCGGATGGGCGCCGAGAAATGGGGCTGGAATTCCAACCCCATGGTCAACACGACCGCCCTGATCTCGCTGCAGTCACGCGGTATGCCGGTGGATGTGAAGATCGACGGCCCGGCCCAGGAAACCTGGGAAAAGGGCAAGGAGATCTATTACACCCGCTACGGTCAGCTCGAACTGTCCTGTGCGAATTGTCACGAAGACAATTATGACAACCTGATCCGCGCAGACCATCTGAGCCAGGGTCAGATCAACGGCTTCCCGGCCTATCGCCTGAAGAACGCCAAGCTGAACTCGATCCACAACCGGTTCAAGGGCTGCATCCGCGACACCCGTGCCGAGACCTTCAAGGAAGGCTCGGCCGAGTTCATCGCGCTGGAGCTTTACGTCGCCTCGCGCGGCAACGGCCTGTCGGTCGAAGGCCCTTCGGTGCGCAACTAAGCACACATCCCCGCGCGGGCCTGTTTCGCGCGGGGCATTCGTTAGTTCCTTTACCCAGCGCCTTGTCGCCGGCAGATGCTTCGCATTTCGCCGGACGGTGGGTTGCATTCTGAACGGAGAGACGACGAGCATGATTTCGCGGCGAGATTTTCTGCAGGCCACCGTGGCGGCCTCGGCCATCTATGGCGCTTCGGGCGTTGGCAACTGGTCGAAACTGGCGGCGCAGCAGGCGCTGACGCAGGATGACCTGCTTCAGTTCGATACGTTCGGCAACATCACCCTTGTGCATGTGACAGACATCCACGGCCAGCTGAAGCCGGTCTATTTCCGCGAGCCCGAGATCAACCTCGGCGTTGGCGCCGTGAACGGGCTGCCGCCGCATGTGACCGGCGCCGATTTCCTGAAGATGTTCAACATCGCCCCCGGCACGCCCGAGGCCTATGCGCTGACCTATCCCGATTTCGCGGCCCTGGCGAAAAGCTACGGCCGGATGGGCGGGCTGGACAGGGTGGCGACGATCCTGAACGCGATCCGCGCCGACCGGCCCGACGCGCTGCTGCTGGATGGCGGCGACACCTGGCACGGCTCCTACACCTGCCTGAAGACCGGCGCGCAGGACATGGTCAACGTGATGAACGCGCTCAAGCCCGACGCGATGACCAGCCACTGGGAATTCACCCTGGGCGTGGATCGGGTGAACGAGATCGTTGAAGGGCTGGATTTCCCCTTCCTCGGCGCCAACATCTTCGACGCCGAATGGGACGAGCCGGCCTATGAACCCTACAAGATGTTCGAGCGGGGCGGTGCCAAGGTTGCCGTGATCGGGCAAGCCTTTCCCTATCTGCCGATCGCCAACCCGAAATACATGTTCCCCGGCCTCAGCTTCGGCGTGCGCGAAGAGCGGATGAACGAGGTGGTGCAAGAGGTGCGCGACGCGGGTGCCGAACTGGTGGTGGTGCTGTCGCACAACGGCTTCGACGTTGATCGCAAGATGGCCGCCCAGGTGCCAGGCATCGACGTGATCCTGACCGGCCACACCCATGACGCGCTGCCAGAGCCGGTGATGGTGGGCGGCACGATGCTGATCGCCTCGGGCTCGAACGGCAAGTTCGTCACCCGGCTGGATCTGGATGTTCAGAACGGCCAGCTCATGGGCTTCCGCCACAAGCTGATCCCGGTGTTTTCCGACGTGATCGCCCCCGACAAGCAGGTCGCCGCCCTGATCGACGAACAGCGCGCGCCCTATGAGGCCGAGCTGTCCGAGGTTCTGGGCCACACCGACAGCCTGCTGTACCGGCGCGGCAATTTCAACGGCACCTGGGACGATCTGATCTGCAACGCGCTGATTGATGAGCGTGAGGCGGATATCGCCATGTCGCCCGGTTTCCGCTGGGGGCCGAGCCTGCTGCCCGGCGATGCGATCACCCGCGAGGATCTGTTCAACGCCACCTCGATGTCCTATCCGGCGGCCTATCGGTCGGAGATGACCGGCGAGACGATCCACGTGATCCTGGAAGATGTGGCCGACAACCTGTTCAACCCCGACCCCTATTATCAGCAGGGCGGCGACATGGTTCGCGTCGGCGGCATGGGCTATCACATCGACGTCAGCAAGCCGCAGGGCAGCCGCATCACCAACATGACGCTGCTGAAAACCGGCGAGGCGATCGATCGGGCCAAGAGCTATGTCGTGTCCGGTTGGGCCAGCGTGAACGAGGGCACCGAGGGCCCCGCGATCTGGGATGTGGTGGAGAGCTACGTCAAGCGTATGGGCACGGTCAGCATCGACCCGAACAAATCGGTGAAGGTGACCGGGGCGTGACCGATCATCGCATTCATACATCGAACAAACCGAATATAACCCACGCATCTTCAGAGGAGGTTGCAGATATGACGGACAAGTCAGACCCCACGACCACCCGGCGCGGCTTTCTGAAAGCCGGGCTTGCCGCGGGTGGTGCGGTGGCCGCCGGTGGCGCGGCCCATGCGGCGGGCGATCCGCTGATCACCGAGATCCAGCCCTGGGCGCAGGGCCTTGGCGAAGGCGTCGACGCCACGCCCTATGGCCTGCCGATCAAGTATGAGGGCGACGTGGTGCGCCGCAACGTGGAATGGCTGACCGCCGACACGATCAGCTCGATCAACTTCACGCCGATTCATGCGCTGGATGGCACGATCACCCCCCAGGGCTGCGCGTTCGAACGCCACCATTCGGGCGCGATCGAGCTGCGCAAGGAAGACTACCGGCTGATGATCAACGGGCTGGTCGATACGCCGCTGGTGTTCACCTACGCCGATCTGGAGCGTTTTCCGCGCGTCACGCGCACCTATTTCCTTGAATGCGCGGCGAACACCGGCATGGAATGGGCGGGTGCGCAGCTCAACGGCTCGCAGTTCACGCATGGCATGATCCACAACATGGAATATACCGGCGTCACCCTGCGCACGCTTCTGGAAGAGGCGGGCGTGAAGCCCGAGGGCAAGTGGGTGATGGTCGAAGGCGCCGATGCGTCATCGAACGCCCGCTCGATCCCGCTGGAAAAGGCGATGGACGATTGCCTTGTCGCCTTCAAGGCCAATGGCGAGGCGCTGCGCATGGAGCATGGCTATCCGGTGCGTCTGTGTGTGCCCGGCTGGGAAGGCAACATGTGGGTGAAATGGCTGCGCCGCATCGAAGTGGGCGACAAGCCCTGGGAAAGCCGCGAAGAGACCAGCAAATACACCGACACGCTGGAAGATGGTACGAGCCGCAAGTGGACCTGGGTGATGGATGCCAAATCCGTCGTCACCAGCCCCAGCCCGCAGATGCCGATCACCCATGGCAAGGGGCCGCTGGTCATCACCGGGCTGGCCTGGTCGGGCCGCGGCGCGATCGCCCGTGTCGATGTGTCGGTCGATGGCGGCAAGAACTGGAAAGAGGCGCGGTTGGCCGCGCCGGGCCAGGACATGGCGCTGACCCGGTTCTACCTGGATCACGATTGGGACGGCTCCGAGATGTTCCTGCAAAGCCGCGCGATCGACAGCACCGGCTATGTGCAGCCGACAAAGACCCAGCTGCGCGAGGTGCGCGGGCTGAACTCGATCTATCACAACAATTGCATTCAGACCTGGTGGGTCAAGCCGAGCGGGGAGGCAGAGAATGTCGAAGTATCGTAATCTGGTGATCGGCACGGCGCTGGCCTCGGCGCTCATGGCCGCGCCGGCGCTGGCCGAAAAGCTTGGCCTCGGCCGCCCGGCCTTGCCCGAAGAGGTCGCCGCCTGGGACAAGGACGTGCGCCCCGACGGGCTGGGCCTGCCCGACGGGTCGGGCTCGGTCGAGGATGGCGAGATGATCTTCGCCGACAGTTGCGCCGTCTGCCATGGCGACTTTGCCGAAGGCGTGGGCAACTGGCCGAAACTGGCGGGCGGGGCGAATACGCTCGATCACGCCGACCCGCTGAAGACGGTCGGCTCCTACTGGCCCTACCTTTCCACCACATGGGACTATGTGCATCGCTCGATGCCTTTCGGCGACGCCCAGACCCTGAGCGCGGACGAGGTTTATGCGATCGTGGCCTATATCCTCTATTCCAACGATCTGGTGGAGGATGATTTCGTTCTGTCGAAGGAAAACTTCCTCGAGGTGGAGATGCCCAACGCGGACGGTTTCATCGTGGATGACCGGGAAGAGACGGAACTGCCGCTGTTCACCGCCGAGCCCTGCATGGAGAATTGCAAGGACACGGTGGAAGTCACCATGCGCGCCGCGGTTCTGGACGTGACCCCGGACATTGGCGAAGAGGCCGCCGCCGAAACGCCGGCCGAGGCCGAGGTGGCTGAAGCGGCCCCCGCCGCCGAAGAGCCGCCTGCCGCTGAAACCGCCGCGCTTGACCCCGAGATGGTTGCCAAGGGCGAGAAGGTCTTCAAGAAGTGCAAGGCCTGCCATCAGGTGGGCGAGGGGGCGAAGAACCGGACCGGCCCGGTGCTGAACGGCGTCTTCGGCCGCACGGCGGGTATGGTTGACGGGTTCAAATACTCCAAGGTGATGGCCGCCGCCGCCGATGACGGGCTGGTCTGGGACCACGAAACCCTGAGCGCCTATCTGGAAAACCCGAAGGCCTATCTTCCCAAGAACAAGATGTCCTTCGCCGGGCTGAAGAAAGAGGAAGACCGCGCCGCCGTGATCGCCTATCTGCGGTCGTTCGACTAGACGCGCCTTGCCTCACGTAAAATTGCGGGCGGTCCTTCGGGGCCGCCCGCCTGCGTTTTGGCCAACCCGCCCCGAATGTGCTAGACTACCTTCTGAAAAGGGAGGAGATCATGCTGTCACGGCGCGTGATGCTTGGGGCCGTTGCCGCGCTTGCCGCGCCGCGCCTGTCGGTCGCGGCGGCCCGGTTGGGCGATGACGGGTTGCACAAGCAGGACTGGTTTCTCGACAGTTTCCTGGAGCTTGGCGACGATCTGGAAACGGCGGCGGCGCAGGGGCGCGGCCTGATGGTTCTGGTCGAACAGGCGGGCTGCCCCTATTGCCGGGAGCTGCATCTCGTCAATTTCGAACGGGCCGCGATCGTGGAGTACATCACCGCGCATTTCGACGTTGTGCAGCTTGATCTGTGGGGCGCGCGGGCGGTGCTGGATTTCGATGGGGAAGAGCTGGAAGAGCGGCGCCTGGCCGCGAAGTGGGGGGTGAATTTCACCCCGACCACGCTGCTCTTCCCGGCCGCGAATGCGGGTGCCACGCGCGCCGCGCAGGCCGAGGCGTTTCGGCTGCCAGGCTATCTGAAACCGTTCCACTACCTGTCGTCTCTGGAATATGTGGCGCGGGGGGAATACCTCAAACAGCCCTTTCAGCGCTATCTGCAAGACAGGTTCGAGGCCCTGCGCGCGCAGGGCATCGAACCGGATGTCTGGTGACCGGGCCGCTCAGGGCGCCGGGGCGAAGCGCCCGTAGCATCCGTCGACGAAGATCAGCGGCGGCAGCGCGCTGACAATGGCCTCTTTGACCAGGCCCAGAACCAGCACGTGATCGCCGGCATCATGCACCGCGTGGCGGGTGCAGGTGAACCGCGCCGCGAAATCGGCAAGGCGCGGGCAACCCTGCGCATCCTCGTGCCAGTCGACCGGGGTGAAATCCTGCCCGTTGCGCGCGAAATGCCGGGCCAGCGAAAGCTGGTTTTCCGCCAGAACATGGATGGCAAAGCGCTGCGCGTCGCGGAAGGGTTCGAACCGGCTGGAGGCCTTGGCCGGCGCCCACAGAACAAGCGGCGGGTCCAGCGACACCGATGAAAAGCTGTTGGCGGTGATGGCCAGCGGCCCCCGCGGGCCGGCTGTGGTGATGATGGTGACGCCGGTGGCGAAACGGCCCAGGGCATCGCGATAGGCGCGTTCGGCCCCCGGCTGCGGTGTAACGCTTTTCACGCGTGGCTCTCCTTTTGCCGGCATGGCGTGGCTTTCGTGCGACCGCCCGACGGCGTGCCGTGCCTGCACATACCATGATTACCGGGCCGGGCAACCCGGCCCCCGGCGCGCGCGCGGGCTGCGTTACAAAAGCTTCAAAAATCTGAAACATTCATTTCGCACCCGGTCTGTATCCGGCGCAGGACTGGTTATGGGGATCACATGCTGCTGAGCGTCGAGAGCGTCACGAAGACATTCGGGCGAAACAACGCGGTGGAAAACGCAAGTTTCGCCGTCGAAAAATCCGCGATGATCGGCATCATCGGGCGCTCGGGCGCCGGGAAATCCACTTTTCTGCGGATGATGAACCGCCTGACCGACGCCACATCGGGTGCGATCAAGTTCGATGGGCGGAACATCCTTCCGCTGCAGGGCGCGCAGAAGCGCGCTTGGCAATCCGAATGTGCGATGATCTTTCAGCAGTTCAACCTGGTGCCGCGCATGGATGTGGTGTCCAACGTGCTGCATGGCACGTTGAACCGCCGCTCGACCCTGGCCACCATGTTCAACCTGTTCCCGCAATCCGACATTCACCGCGCCATCGACATTCTGGATCGGCTCGGCATCGCCGAACAGGCCCCCAAGCGGGCCGAGGCGCTTTCGGGCGGCCAGCAGCAGCGGGTGGCGATCGCCCGCGCGCTGATGCAGGACCCCAAGATCATCCTGGCCGACGAACCGATCGCCAGCCTCGATCCGATGAATGCCCAGGTGGTGATGGACGCGCTGCGCCGCATTCACGAAGAAGACGGCCGCATGGTCATCGCCAATCTTCACACGCTTGATACCGCCCGGCGCTATTGTGACCGCGTGATCGGCATGCGCGACGGGCGCATCGTGTTCGACGGCACGCCCGAACAGCTGACCACAGGCGTGGCGCGCGACATCTACGGCGCCGATGCCTCGTTCTCCGAGGCCGCGACCTCCACCTCCATCGACGCGCTGAACGAAGACGCCCGCGCGATGATGGAGGCCAAAGAAGTTATCTGAGTTTTCATCCGTCCGGCGCTCCTCGCCGGGCAAGTTCAACCTGGAGAGAAAAGATGAAAAAACTGCTGGCCGCCCTCGTGGCAACCACTGCCCTGGCCGCCCCGGCCCTGGCCGAAGACATCACGGAATTCCGCATCGGAATTCTTGGCGGCGAAAACGCCCAGGACCGTCTGAACAGCCACGAGTGCCTGAAGAACTACACCGAGGAAACCCTCGGCGTTCCGGTCAAGCTCTTCGCCCCGGCCGACTATAACGGCGTGATCCAGGGCCTGCTGGGCGGCACCATCGACATGGCCTGGCTGGGCGCGTCGGGCTACGCCGCGACCTATCTGAACGATCCCGAAGCGGTCGAGCCGGTTCTGGTCAAGATCAACCTGGATGGCTCCTACGGCTATCACTCGATCGGTTTCGCCCGCAAGGACAGCGGCATCACCTCTCTGGCCGACATGAAGGGCAAGAGCTTCGGCTTCGGTGATCCGAACTCCACCTCCGGCTACCTGATCCCGTCGATCGAGATCCCGATGGAAACCAGCGCCTCGATGGAATCCGGCGACTATTTCGGCGAAGTGAAATTCACCGGTGGCCATGAGCAGACCATCGTTGCCGTGAACAACGGCGACGTGAACGCCGGCGTGACCTGGGCCGACGGCCAGGGCAACTGGGAAGACGGCTTCAACTCGGGCGCGCTGCGCAAGGCGGTTGACGCCGGCCTGATCGACATGAACGATCTGGTCGAAATCTGGCGCTCCAAGCCGATCCCGGAAGGCCCGATCGTGCTGCGCAAGGCGCTGCCCGAAGATGTGAAGGCCAAGATGGTCGCCCTGGTCGACGGCATGTATGACGCCGACAAAGAGTGCACCTACAACATCTCCGCCGGTGAATCGCTGGGCTTCGACCCGATCACCCACGAGGCCTATCTGTCGATCATCGAGGCCCGCAAGGCCAAATCCAACTAAGCACCGCTTAGAACCGGACGGGCCCCGCCACTTGCGCGGGGCCCGTCCTTCGCATTCAAAGGCAGCATGAAATGGCAGAGCTTTCGGCATCGACCGGCCCCGGCGTGATGGACACGCGCGCGCAATACATGGCGATGATCCGCCGCAAACGGATGTATGGCGGCCTGATGCTTTCGATTTTCACGCTGTTGATGGTGTCGGGCTTCATACTGGCCGACGAACGCAACGCCGGCGGGTTCTGGGACGGCATCCTGAACATCTTCGATTTCCCGTCCGAAGTGGTATCCGAGGCCTGGTCCAAGATCGACCTTCTGCCCGGCCATCTCGTGACCTTCTTCCCGGCGCTGGTCGAAACCATCAACATCGCCGCGGTCTCCAGCCTGCTGGGCGCGGCCGTCGGCATGGTCCTGTCGCTTCTGTCGACCCGCGGCCTGGCGCGGTTCCCGCGCCTGATCCCGCTGTTTCGCCGGATCATGGATATCATGCGCGCCATCCCCGAGATCGTGATCGCGCTGGTACTGATCTTCATCCTCGGCGGCGGCCCTGTGCCCGCCATGATCGCCATCGCGTTTCATACCGCCGGCGCCCTGGGCAAGCTTTTCTCCGAGGTCAATGAAAACGCCGATCTCAAGCCCGTCGAGGGGCTGCAATCGGTCGGCGCCAGCTGGGCACAGCGCATGTGGCTCGGGGTGATCCCGCAGGTCGCGCCCAACTACCTCAGCTATGCGCTGCTGCGGTTCGAGATCAACATCCGCGCCTCCGCAATCCTAGGCTTCGTCGGCGCCGGCGGCATCGGCTATGAGCTGAAGAACGCGATGAGCTGGGGCCAGGGCAAGTTCGACGAGGCCGCGGCGATCTTCATCCTGCTGTTCCTGTCGATCGTTTTCTTCGATCAGCTCTCCAGCCACTTCCGCAACCGGCTGACAAGCGGAGGTCCTGCATGAACACCATCGCGCTCAAGGCCGAGGCCGACCAGATATTCACCCGCAAGCGCCTGACGAATTTCGGCCTGCCGGCGGTGGTGCTGGCCTATCTGGCCTATATCTTCTTCGCCTTCGATATCCCCGGCCTGGCCGAACGCGCCCGGATGGACAATGCCCGCACTCTGGTCGCCGACAGCTACAGCTACAAAACCCACGTGACGCGCGACAACCGGTCCGGCGCGGTCACGGTGTCGATCGAGGGCGAGCGCAAGGGCAACTACCCCGAAGGGCAGACGCCCGCCTGGGTGACGGTGAACGACGGCACAACCCTGATCGATCTGGGCGACGGGCATCTGGTGAACTTCCACGCCGACGGCGGCATGGACTACACCATCCCCGACTTCGGGCTGATCACCGCCCGCCCGACCACCGGCGGGGTGGAAACCAACCTCGATCCCGCCGCGGTGCCCGACTGGATCAACCTGTCGAAGAACCGCCTTGCCATCACCACCGGGGCAGGGCGCGTCAGCGTCACCCGCAACCGGACCGAGGTCTTCCGCTACTTCCCGGGTTGGGAGCTCTTCTTCTTCACCCTCGACAGCCCGTTCCACGGCCGCTCGCCACTCGATCTGGCCGGGCTCGCCCTGTCGTCCGACCGGGTAGAGCCCGCCCGTTCCAACCTCTCCGCGATCGTCGATGATTTCTGGAACAATGCCATGTGGCGTCACGGCGATGTCGCCTGGGCCCTGTTCGAAACCATCCTGATGGCCTTCCTCGGCACGATGGGGGCGGCGATGGTTGCGCTGCCGATGGCCTTCATGGCGGCAAAGAACTTCACCCCGGTGCTGACCGTGCGTTTCGGCATCCGCCGGCTGTTCGACTTCGTGCGCGGGGTCGACGGGCTGATCTGGACGATCATCCTCTCCCGTGCCTTCGGCCCCGGCCCGATGACGGGGGCGCTGGCGATCCTGGTCACCGATACCGGCAGCTTCGGCAAGATGTTCTCCGAGGCGCTGGAAAACGTCGACGGCAAACAGATCGAGGGCGTGCAATCCACCGGGGCCAAACCGCTGCAACGCTACCGCTTCGGGGTGATCCCGCAAATCACCCCGGTGCTGCTCAGCCAGGTGCTCTACTATCTGGAATCCAACACCCGCAGCGCGACCATCATCGGTGCGATCACCGGCGGCGGCATCGGCCTGCTGCTGACACAGGCGATCATCACCCAGAAAGACTGGGAAGAGGTCACCTATTACATCGTGCTTGTCATCCTCATGGTGATGATGATGGATTGGCTGTCCGGGCTGCTGCGCCGCCGCCTGATCCGCGGCGATGAAAGCGGCCACTGATCCGCCTCATCTTTCCGGAAATATCCCCGCCGGAGGCAAGAAAGTCTCCGGCGCCACGAAAGCCACGCCATGCCCCGCCTGAATGAACATACGCCCTATCTTCACCCCGATTGCGACGTGGTCGACAGCACCTTCGGAAAATTCGTCGAAATCGGCCGCGGCTCGCGCGTGGCCCGCTCGGAGTTCGGCGATTACTCCTATTGCGACCGCTACGCCGACATCGCCAATACGACGATCGGCAAATTCGCCAATATCGCCAGCTTCACCCGCATCGGCCCGACCGACCACCCGATGCACCGCGCCTCGCTGCATCATTTCCTCTACCGATCCGCCGACTACTGGGACGATGCCGAAGCCGATGCCGCGTTCTTCGATCACCGGCGTTCGCGCCGCGCGGAGATCGGCCATGACACCTGGATCGGGCATGGCGCGATCATCCGCCCCGAGGTAACCATCGGCCATGGCGCCGTTGTCGCCGCCGGGGCGGTGGTGACAAAGGATGTCGCGCCTTACATGATCGTCGCCGGCCTCCCGGCCACGCCGCTGCGCGAACGATTTCCCGGCCCGGTCGCGGACCGGCTGATGGCGCTGGCCTGGTGGGATTGGTCGCATGACCGGCTGCGCGCCGCGCTGCATGATTTCCGCAGCCTCGCGATAGAGGCGTTCCTCGAGAGATATGGCGGCTGAGGCGCGGAAAAAGGGGGCGGTCATCGACCACCCCCGGCACTGATGAAAAGGATTTGTGATGAAATCCGCGCTGCCGCCCGCAGCGGCATATTCATTTACACCCCAAAACTGCGCCCGCGATGTAACGCCCGCTTGAAACTCCGGCGAAGGTTTTCTGTCGCGGCGCAGGGCCCGCGCCAAACGAAAACGGGCGGCCCCGGGGCCGCCCGCCGAAAATCCGCGCCGGTGGCGGGGATCAGTTCAGGCCCATGCAGCTTGCATAATAGCTGACGGTCGCCGGCCAGTCGCTGAACACGCCCTCGACACCCACGTCCTGCGCCAGCACGTCGAGAATTTCGAAGTAATCCGCATCATTGTCGACGGTATCGGCCACCGACTGGAAGTACCAGCCGCCGCCGGTGCCCAGCGGGCCAGAGCGTTCCAGTGTCCAGGTGATGATCTTCAGGCCGGCCGCCTTGGCCTGCGTGGCATAGGGCGAGGGCACCATCTTGCCGTCTTCCAGGGTCACGAGCATCCACATCGGCGGCGCGATGTATTTCACGCCCATATCCGCCAGGTCCTGCATCGAGGGCTGAAAGGTTTCGGGCTTCTGCGGGTCGAGCAGGCCGCCGTCACCTTCCACGGCTTCATAACGGTCATCCAGATAAACCGCCTGCGCGCCGAACTGGGGCTCGTGCTCGATCCAGTACAGGATGTCCTGCAGGTTGAAGCTCTGGGCCCAGACGTCAGAGGCCGGAACGCCGGCGGCCTTGTATTCGTCGATCATCTTCTGGGCATAGTCGGCCTGTGTGAAGCCGTCATAGGGCATCTCGACCGAGGCGGATTTCAGCTCGGGGGTGAACTTCACGCCCAGATCCTTGAACAGCGCGATCGATTCGGCGTGGGTCATGACGGTGCCACCCTGAACCGCGTAAAGATCGGTGCGCCAGGGGGCGGTGGCGTTCATGTATTCCTCGGCCGTGGTCGCGGCCTTGTTGCCCGCATCCATCTTGCCGCTCAGGCTCTGGAACTCGGCCAGCGTCAGGTCGGAGGCGCGGCATTCCACCGTGGCGCTGTCGTCGCCCGCGGCGGGGGTAAAGGGGGTGGTGCATTTCTCGGCCAGATCCGTGGCCAGGATGTTGGTGGTGGTGTGCAGGTCGTTCTGCGCGTGGCGGCAGACCAGCTCCTTGTCGGCGGTGAAGGTCACGTCGCATTCGACGATGCCGGCGCCCATCCGCGCGGCGGCGCGATAGCTTTCCTTTGTATGTTCGGGGAACATCATCGCGGCGCCGCGGTGGCCGATGGAAAACAGGGTGCGCTTGACCGGCGCATCGGCGCAGGCGGCAAGCTTGTCCTTCAGCGCGCCGTCTTCCATGCGGTCGATCAGGTAATAGGGGCGGGGGCCGACCTCGACCTCGGCGGCGCCGGCGGCAGTGGCGCCGAAAGCGGCGAGAATGGCGATCAGACTGGAGCTTTTGGAAAGCATGATGTTCCCTCGGGTGGTTGATGAAGACCCGGAACCATTGACGAAATTACATGACGAGTTGTTGACCCGCATGTAACGCCCGTCTGAAGCTTTTATTCCGCTGCCATGTTCAGCGCGGTGATGCGCCCGGAAAAGCGGTGCGCGGCCTCGCCCGACAGAAAGCTGAGCCTGCCGCCGGCGATTGTCATCTCGATCCGGCGGGTCTGTCGGTTGATCACGCACAGATCGGCGCGCTTGCCGAAATCGAGCCGCCCGCGATCGGGCAGCCGCAGGATTTCCGCCGGTTTCTGCGAGATCATCGCCCAGGCGGCGGGCAGCCCCATCACCCCTTCATCGACCAGCCGCCACGCGGCGCCGGCCAGCGCGGGGTAGTAGTAATCGGATACCAGCGCATCGCACAGGCCCTGATGGATCAGGTCCATCGCCGCGATATTCCCCGATTGCGATCCGCCGCGCATCACGTTGGGCGCGCCCATCAACACCGGGTCGTTCATCGCCTTGGCCGCCGCCGCAGCCTTGCGCGAGGTCGGGAATTCGGCGATGCGGGCGCCGATCATCGAATAACGCTCGCGGGTTTCACCGTCCGGATCGTCATGCGAGCCATAAAGCACGCCCATCTCGTCAAAGGCTTCGGCCAGGCTGCACAGATGGCGCGGCACTTCGCGGGCGCGGGCCAGCGCGCCGTTGACCAGGGTCATGTGCTCATCCGGGGTGCGCCCGGCCTGACGGGCCCAGTGATAGATCACCTCGGGCCGTTCGCGGGCATGATCGACCGCTTCTTCCAGATGGTTGTTGAACACCACATAGTCG
Source organism: Actibacterium sp. EMB200-NS6 (assembly GCF_001305615.1). Classification (GTDB taxonomy): domain Bacteria; phylum Pseudomonadota; class Alphaproteobacteria; order Rhodobacterales; family Rhodobacteraceae; genus Actibacterium_A; species Actibacterium_A naphthalenivorans. The sequence continues at coordinate 2,341,876 of NZ_CP010869.1, read as the reverse complement.
ATGCCGTGCCGCCGGATCGCCGCCAGCAGGCGCGGGCCGCTGTCGACCAGATGGGTTTCGCAGCGCACCTGAAGGCGCAGATCGGTCAGGGCGTGGTTGCGATAGGCGCTCAGCGCGGCCATGATCTCTTCGGCGCGCTCGGGGCCGCGATGGCCGCCTTCCCAGGACCAGCTTTGCGCCAGCCACGCGGTTGTCACGCCATTGGCGGCGGCGTCACGGTCGGTACTGGCCAGCCCGGTCGGCAAGTCGAACGGGGCCGAGGGGCGCGGCGCGATGTGGCGCTCGAACGCGTCGCCATGCAGGTCGATGATGCCGGGCAGGATCAGGTATCCCGAAAGATCCACCTCGGGCAGGGGGCCTTTCGTGATCCGACCATCCGCGATCGCGAGCGAGCGCTGCTGCAACTCGCCGTCACGAAGGATGGTTGCGCCGGTAAAGCGCAAGGGATGAAGAACCTGCGGCATAAGTCTGCTCGTCAATTGGGTTTTGCCTGTGGATAACCCGAATCTGTATCGCGGATGTGACAGGAAACAGCGGTATTCCGACTATTCGGGGGTGATCGTCAGGCTGATCCGGTCGCCGGCGAACCAGGTGTGGCCATATTCCACTGGTTGATCATGCTCATCCACGTTCACGTTTATGGTGCGGAGAATCGGCGCGCCCTCGGAAATCCGCAGGTGCAGGGCCTGTGTGGCCGTGGCCAGTTTGGCGGTCAGCCGGGTCGAGGCGCGGGTGTAATCGGCCAGCCCTTCGCGGGCCAGCGCCGCCGTGACCGAATGGGTTTCTTCCAGCGCCGACAGCAGGCCGGGAAAGCGGGCGGCGGGAAACACGCTGCGCGACAGGGCCAAGGGCGCGCCATCGGCAAGCGAGATGCCTTCGTACACATGCACCTCGCTGTTTTCCGGCAGGTTCAGCGCCTCTGCCTCGCGGCTGTCGGCCAGGCGCGTTTCCAGGCGAAGGATCTGTTTTTCAGGGGTTTGCCCGGCCGCCTTCAGGTTCTGGTGGAACCGCACCCGCCGGCCGATCGGGTAATCTGTGGGCTTGGCCGCCACGAACACGCCGGCGCCGCGGCGGGCGTGTATCATCCCGCGCTCGCCCATGTCGGCCAGTGCCCGGCGCACCGTGTGCCGGTTGACGCCGAACCGCTGGGCCAGCTCCGCCTCGGAAGGCAGCTTGTCACCGGGGCGATAGTGGCCTTCGCCGATTTCCGTGGTCAGCGACGCGGCGATGGATTTCCAGATCGGGGTGCGGGCCATTCTGTCACCAAATATTCATATGACTTTGCTTGCGCGACTCGATCGTCGTGCGTAATAACTTGTCTAGTTGTATAGAAATATAGACAAATCGGCAAGCTGTCTAACATGAAAAAAATCGACACACGGCAAGGCTGGATGGGCCTTTTGGCGAAGGCCCCGGCAGAGGCGGTCGGGCGGTACTGGGCGGCGCTGGGGATGGCGCCCGCCTTTACCTGGCTGCGCACGCCCGAGATCGGCGGCGTGATGGTGCGCGGCCGCATGGGCGGCACCGGCGCGCCCTTCAACATGGGCGAGATGACGGTGACCCGCTGCGCGCTGCGGCTGGAGCAGGGCGGGGCCATCGGCCATGCCTATGTGCAGGGGCGCGACAAGGCCAAGGCCGAGCAGGCGGCGCTGCTGGACGCGCTGATGCAGACAGGTGACGCCGACAGCGTGCGCGTGGGGGTGCTGGAGCCTTTGGCGGCGGAGATGGAGGCCGTGGCCGCGACCCGCGCCGCCAAGGCCGCCGCCACCAAGGTTGATTTCTTCACAATGGTCCGCGGAGAGGATTGAGCGATGCAAGGCAATGCCCTGACCGGCGGTTTCGAAAACGCCCCGATCGACGCGGCCCATGCGTTCCGCGCGGCGCTGAACGCGATGGCCCGGCCCGGCCGGATCTACACGATCACCGGCGCCACGCCGCCCGCGCCCCTGTCGAAGGCGGCCGGCACGCTGTTGCTGACGCTGGCGGATGCGGAAACGCCGGTCTATCTGGCCCCGTCGCATGATCTGCCCGAGCTGCGCGACTGGCTGACCTTTCACACCGGCGCGCCGCTCTGCGGCCCGCAGGAGGCGGTATTCGCGGTGGGCGGCTGGTCGGCGCTGCAGCCGCTGAAGGCCTACCGGATCGGCGAGCCGGAATACCCCGATCGCTCGGCCACGCTGATCGTGGAAGTGGGAGTGCTCTGCAAGGATGCGGGCGCCACCCTGACAGGGCCGGGGATCGAGGTGTCGGAAACGCTGCGCCTGCCCAAGGTCACCGCGTTTCAGAACAATGCGGCGCTCTTCCCGCTGGGGCTCGATTTCTATTTCACCGCCGGCGATGAGCTGGCCGCGCTGCCGCGTACCACGAAGGTGACCGCAACCGCGGAAAACAGCGAAATGGGGGCCGTCTGATGTATGTTGCCGTCAAGGGGGGCGAACGCGCCATCGACAACGCCCATGCCTGGCTTGCCGAAGAGCGGCGCGGCGACACATCCGTGGCCGAGCTTTCGGTCGCGCAGATCCGCGAGCAGCTGGCGCTGGCGGTCAACCGGGTGATGGCCGAAGGTTCGCTCTACGATCCCGATCTCGCGGCGCTGGCGATCAAACAGGCGCGCGGCGATCTGATCGAGGCGATCTTCCTGATCCGCGCCTATCGCACGACGCTGCCGCGTATCGGCAATTCCAACCCGGTGGATACCGGCGCGATGGCCTGTGACCGCCGCATCTCGGCCACCTTCAAGGATGCGCCGGGGGGGCAGGTTCTGGGGCCGACCTTCGATTACACCCACCGGCTGCTGGATTTCAAACTGGCCGCCGATGGCGAGGCGCCCGAGGCACCGCAGGCCACGCCCGGAAATGCGGACGTGCCACATATCACCAGCTTTCTGAATCGTGACGGGTTGATCCAGACCGAAGAGCCCGGCGACGAAACGCCGCCCGACCTGACCCGCGCGCCGCTGGAATTTCCCGCCAGCCGCGCCCTGCGCCTGCAGTCGCTGACGCGCGGGGACGAGGGGTTCGTTCTGTCGATGGCCTATTCCACACAGCGCGGCTATGGCCGCAACCACCCGTTCGTGGGCGAGCTTCGGGTGGGCCGCGTGGCGGTGGAGATGGAGATCCCCGAGCTGGGCTTTGCCATCGAGATCGGCGAGGTGCAGATGACCGAATGCGAGACGGTCAACCAGTTCACGGGCTCAAAGACCGAGCCGCCGCAGTTCACCCGGGGCTACGGGCTGACCTTCGGCCATGCCGAGCGCAAGGCCATTTCCATGGCGCTGGTCGACCGGGCGTTGCGGTGGCAGGAACTGGGCGAGGACAATATCGGCGCGCCCGCCCAGAACGAGGAATTCGTGCTGAGCCATTCCGACAATATTCAGGCCACGGGGTTTCTGGAGCATATCAAGCTGCCCCATTACGTGGATTTTCAGTCGGAACTGGAACTGGTGCGCAAGCTGCGGGCCGAAGTGGCCGCGTCGGCCAAACGGGACGCGGCGGAATGAGCCGCCTATTCCGCCCCGGTATCCACCAGCCAGCCACCGGGGCCGGCGATGTCATCGGGCAGGAGCTGAACCATCGCGCCGCGGATCGTGGCAAGGGTCAGAAAGCTGATTGCCAGTTGATCAAAGGTGATGGTGGACAGCCATGCCATGTCGTGAACTCCGTTCCTGCTACGCGATCTGAATCGCAGGAAAAAAGGGCCTAAAAATGACGGAAAGCGGTCAATATAATTTTGCCTATCTCGATGAGCAGACAAAGCGGATGATCCGCCGCGCCTTGCTGAAGGCGCTGGCGGTTCCGGGCTATCAGGTGCCCTTTGCCAGCCGCGAAATGCCGATGCCCTATGGCTGGGGCACGGGCGGTGTGCAGGTTTCGGCGGCCTGCCTGACCCCCGACGACACGTTCAAGGTGATCGATCAGGGCGCCGACGACACCACCAACGCGGTATCGATCCGCAAGTTCTTTCAGCACACGGCCGGGGTGAACGTCACCGAGCATACCGCCGAGGCCACCGTGATCCAGACCCGCCACCGCATCCCCGAGCAGGCGTTGGGCGAGGATCAGATCCTCGTCTATCAGGTGCCGATCCCCGAACCGCTGCGCTATCTCGAGCCGCGCGAGACTGAGACTCGCAAGATGCATGCGTTGCAGGAATACGGGCTGATGCATGTGAAGCTCTACGAGGATATCGCGCGGCACGGCTCCATCGCCACCTCCTATGCCTATCCGGTGAAGGTCGAGGAGCGCTATGTGATGGATCCGTCACCGATCCCGAAATTCGACAATCCGAAGCTGGAAATGGCGGGGATTCAGCTGTTCGGCGCCGGGCGCGAGCAGCGGATCTATGCCGTGCCGCCCTATACCCGCGTCGTCAGCCTGGATTTCGAGGATTACCCGTTCGAAGCGTCGAAGGCCGATCATCCCTGCGGGCTTTGCGGCGCGGAAGATACCTATCTGGACGAGGTGATCATGGATGACGAGGGCGGGCGGATGTTCGTCTGCTCCGACACCGATTACTGCGCCAGCCGCCGCGCCGCCGGCCACGTGGGCGCCATGGGCGTGCCTGTCGGGGAGGACGCGGCATGAGCGGAATCGGAAAAATCTTCCCGAAGATTTTTCAGCCGAAAATTTTTCGGGAAAAATTTTCATCAGCCGGGATCGGAGATCTGCGATGACACCGCTTCTGAAAGTACAGAACATCACGAAAACCTATGGCGCGCGGATCGGCTGCGCCGATGTGTCGTTCGATCTCTATCCGGGCGAGGTGATGGGGATCGTCGGCGAAAGCGGCTCGGGCAAATCGACGCTGCTGAACTGCATGGCCGGGCACCTGACGCCCGACAGTGGCGAGGTCTTGTTCGATACCCGCACCGAGGGGCTGAAAGACACCGTGAAGATGAACGAGCCCGAGCGGCGGATGCTGTCGCGCACCGATTGGGCCTTCGTGCATCAGAACCCGCGTGACGGGCTGCGCATGGGTGTCAGCGCGGGCGGCAATGTCGGCGAGCGGTTGATGGCCGTGGGCGCGCGGCATTACGGCAATATCCGCGAGAGCGCGCTGGACTGGCTGGGCCGGGTGGAAATCGCGGGCGACCGTATCGATGACAGGCCGTCGGCGTTTTCGGGGGGCATGCAGCAGCGGCTGCAGATCGCGCGCAACCTGGTGACCGGGCCGCGGCTGGTGTTCATGGATGAACCCACCGGCGGGCTGGATGTCAGCGTGCAGGCGCGGCTGCTGGATCTGCTGCGCGGGCTGGTGCGGCAAATGGGGCTTTCGGCGATCATCGTCACCCATGATCTTGCCGTGGTGCGGCTTCTGGCGGATCGTCTGATGGTGATGAAATCGGGCCATGTGGTGGAAACCGGCCTGACCGATCAGGTGCTTGACGATCCGCAGCACGCCTATACCCAACTTCTGGTAAGTTCGGTGCTGCAGGTCTGAGCGGACCGCCGAACAACAGGAGTATGCCATGATCCGCGCCTTTGCCCATGAGAACGGACAGCTTGCCCAGCTTGAGGGCCCCGCGGTGCCGGACGCGGCGATCTGGGTCGACCTCGCCTTGCCCGACGCGCAGGAGATCGCGCTTGTCGCACAGCAGGTCGGTGTGCCCCTGCCGTCGCGCGCGGATATGGAAGAGATCGAGCTTTCCAGCCGGCTCTACCACGATCATGGCGCCGATTACCTGACAGTGATGGTGCCCGGCGCGATCGAGACGGATCACGCCACCGTCGCGCCCGTTACCTTTGTGGTGATGCCCGGGCGGATCGTCACCCTGCGCCATCACGCGCCCCGGCCGTTCGATACCTTCCCGGCCCATGCCGGCAAGACCACCTTCGGCTGCGCCGGCAGCGATGCGGTGCTTCTGGGCCTGTTCGAAGAGATCATCGACCGTATCGCCGATATTCTGGAGCTGATCAGCGGCGAGCTGGAACAGCTCTCGCGCCGGGTGTTCGACGGCGATGCCACCGGCACGGGCGGGCCCGGCGCGCTGCAAAGCACGCTGGCGGCGATCGGGCGCAAGGGCGATCTGGTGGGCGATATCCGCTTGTCGCTGCTGACGCTGGAGCGGGCACTGGCCTATCTGGGGCCGACCCTCGCGCGGCGTGACAGCCCCGCCGCCATCGTCATGGCGCTGGACATCGGCGCGCGCGATATCCGGTCGCTGAACGAACATTCGGGGTTCCTGTCGCAAAAGGCCAGCCTGATGCTCGAGGCGACGCTGGGCATGATCAACATCGAGCAGAACGCGACCATCAAGATCTTCTCGGTGGTGGCGGTGGTGTTCATGCCGCCGACTCTGATCGCCTCGATCTACGGAATGAACTTTGGCCGAATGCCCGAGCTTGGCTGGGATTTCGGTTACCCGCTCGCCCTTGTGGCCATGGCCGTTTCGGCGGTGATGCCCTATTTCTATTTCAAGCGCCGCGGCTGGCTCTAGCCCCGCCCGCGCAAGCCCGGAGACCCTCATGATCGCCATCGAAAATCTCTGCAAATCCTTCACGCTGCACAATCAGGGCAGCGCGGTGATCCCGGTGATGTCCGGGGCGCATTTCACGGTCGAGCCGGGCGAATGCGTGGCGCTGGTCGGGGCGTCGGGCGCGGGCAAGTCCACGCTGATGCGGATGATCTACGGCAATTACCTGGCGCAAAGCGGCCGCATTCTGGTAGGCGGGGTCGATGTGGCCCGGGCCGAACCGCGCGAGATTCTGGAGCTGCGGCGCCACACGCTGGGCTATGTCAGCCAGTTCCTGCGCGTCGTGCCGCGCGTGCCCACCGTCGAGGTGGTGGCCGAGCCGCTGCTGACCGTGGGCCGCGACAGGGACGCCGCGCTGGCCCATGCGCGCGGGTTGCTGGCCCGGCTGAACATCCCCGAACGGCTGTGGGCCCTGTCGCCCACCACCTTTTCGGGCGGCGAGCAGCAGCGGGTGAACATCGCGCGCGGTTTCGCCTACGACTACCCGGCGATGCTGCTGGACGAACCCACCGCCAGCCTTGACGCCACCAACCGCGAGGTGGTGCTGGGCCTGATCGAAGAGGCCAAGGCGCGCGGCGCCGCGATCGTCGGCATTTTCCATGACGAGGCGGCGCGCAAGCGGGTCTGCGACCGCGAGGTGGATGTATCCGTCTTCACCCCGCGGGCGGCGTGATGGCCGGGCGCCTGTTCGCCGTGGTCGGCCCCTCGGGCGCGGGCAAGGATACGCTGATGGCGGCGGTCAGCCAGCGGCGGCCCGATCTGCATCTCGTGCGCCGGGTCATCACCCGGCCGTCGGATGCGGGGGGCGAGGAGTTCGACGGCGTGACAGAGGCCGAATTCCTGCGGATGCGCGATGCCGGCGGTTTCGCCATCTGGTGGCAGGCGCACGGGCTTTTCTATGGTATCCCGGCCGGGATCGACGCGGTGCTGGCCGAAGGGCGCGATGTGGTGTTCAACGGCTCGCGCGGGGTGCTGCGCGCCGCGGCGCAGCGCTATCCCGGTCTGGTGGTGCTGCATGTCACCGCATCGGTGCCGACGCTGGCCGCGCGGCTGTCGGCGCGCGGGCGCGAAAGCGCCGCCGATATCGCCCGGCGGCTGGATCGGGCCTCTTACGCGCTGCCGGGCGGGCTCGATGTTCGCACGATCCACAATGATGGGACGCTCGCGGCGGCGGTGGACCAGATGCTGGGCGCGCTTCAGCCGGAAAGCGTATAGCGGTGCAGCAGGCGGAACCGTCCATCATCAGCCTCGGCGAACAGGCACAGGCTGTCGACCCGGAACGGCGCGGGCAGCAGCGGCGCCACGACCGGGGCCAGCGCGTCGATGGTGGCGCCGGCGTCCTCGTCCGACAGTTTGCCCGACAGGGTCATGTGGAAGCGGAACTCCTCCATCACATAGGGATAGCCCCAGCGTCTGAGCAGGGCGCGCTGGGTTTCGCTCAGGCTTTTGGGGTTGCGGCGGGCGATCTCGGCCTCGGTCAGGGGCGCGCGGAACCCGTCCAGCTCCATCACCGCCAGCGAGGCGAGCGAGGCCAGTTCCGTGGTCCGGCCCACCGGCGTCAGCGCCAGAAACTGGCCGATGCGCGACAGGCGCAGACCGTCGAGCGTTACCGGCTGCAGCCGTCGGGCGAGGGTTGCCGCCTCGGCATGCAGCTCTTCGCCGGTGGTGCCGTCGGCCAGGCGGAAGGGCGGCTTGATGGTGCCGTGGAACCCGTATTTGCGCGGGGTTTCGGTGATGTCGGCGGCGCGGCGGGGCAGGCCCGGCAGCGCCGGTGGCACCCGTTCCGTACCGGTGACGGGATCCCATCCCAGCCAGTCGGCCGCGAAATCGGCCAGCGGGCCCGGTTCGGGCGCGTAATATATGGCGTATCTGTTGTAACCGTTCATGCCCCGACCCATAAAATGCCCGCGCGACACGCGCATGACAGGCATCGCACGGCACCGACCCGACCTTCAAGGAGGCTTTCATGACCGACACCATTCTGGCCAATGCCACGCTGATCCTGCCCGGCGAGGTGGTGCAGGGTGCGGTGCGCCTGAGCGATGGCCATATCGCCCAGATCGATCAGGGTCGCGCAGTGCCCGCCGGCGCGATCGACTGCGGCGGCGACATGATCATGCCCGGCCTGATCGAACTGCACACCGACAATCTGGAGCGTCACATCCAGCCGCGCCCCAAGGTTGACTGGCCCCATGCCAGCGCCATCATCGCCCATGACGCCGAACTGGCGGGGGTGGGCATCACCACCGTGTTCGACGCGATGCGCGTGGGCTCGATCCCCAGCGGCAAGGGGCGCTATCTGGCCTATGCGCGCGGGCTGGCCAGCGAGCTGCTGGACCTGCGCGCGCGCGATGCGCTGCGGATCAGCCATTTCCTGCATCTGCGGGCCGAGGTCTGTTCGGAAACCCTGGTACAGGAGATGGCGGAGTTCGGGCCGGAGGATCGCGTGGGTATCGTCAGCCTGATGGATCACACGCCGGGGCAGCGGCAGTTCCGCGATATTTCCAAACTCAAGGCCTATGTGATGGGCAAGAACAACCTGACGGAGGATGAGTTCGCCGCCCATGTCGCCAACCTCAAGGAGATGCGCGACAGGCTGGGCGACCGGCATGAGGCCGCCGCGGTGGCCGAGGCGCGCCGCTATGGCGCGATCCTGGCCAGCCATGACGATACCACCGCCGCGCATGTCGATGTGTCGGCCGCGCATGGCATCCGGCTGGCCGAGTTTCCGACCACGGTCGAGGCGGCGCAGGCCTGCCGCGCGCACGGGATCGCGGTGATGATGGGCGCGCCGAACCTGATCCGTGGCGGATCGCATTCGGGCAATGTGGCGGCGGCGACGCTGGCCGAGATGGATCTGCTGGATATCGTGTCGTCCGATTACGTGCCCTCGGCGCTTTTGATGGCGGCGGTGATGCTGGGCGATCTGTGGGATGACATGGCGCGCGGCATCGCCACGGTGACCCGGGCACCGGCGGATGCCAGCGGGCTGCCCGACAGGGGCCGGATAGAGCCGGGCGCGCGCGCCGATCTGATCCGGGTGGCCCGTATCGATGGCACGCCGATGGTGCGCGAGACATGGGTGCAGGGGCGGCGGGTGGCCTGATCTGCACGTTTGGCGGGCAAAAGCCAGAATATTGTGCTTTGGTGACACTGTGCCGCGTTTTATTATGCTAAAGTTGTCTTAGGGTAAACAACTGTTGCGGGAATCGGGTCAGCCTTGGCCTGACGCGACGCCATTGGAGGTTCAGATTATGGCACAGACCGGAAAAACCACTATGTCCACCAAGACGCCGCTGTCGATATTCCCGGCGGGAGATACCGAAGGGTTTTCGGCGCTCAGCACATTCGGCACCTCCATCATGGAGAATATGGGGCGCTATGGCACTGAAGTTGTTGAGTTCATGAGCCTGCGCCTGCAAGAGGATTTCAAAACCCAGCACGAGCTGATGCAGTGCCGTGACATGTCGAAGCTGGCCGAGATCCAGTCGCGCTATCTGAAAACGGCGATGGATCAGTACAGTGCCGAGACCGGCAAGCTGATGAAAATGGGCACGGAGATTTTCGGCGACGCGTTCAAGAACGCCAAAAGCTGAGCTTGAAACACAGTTGCCTGCTGCCAGAAAACGCCCCCGATTCTGCGTCGGGGGCGATTTGGTATCCGGCGGGGCTCAGTCCGTTCCGATCTTCTTGAAGCTGACATGCGGCGCGGCCAGGTATTCGCGGCCCCGGAACATGCCCTGCCAATAGACCGGGGGCAGCATGCGTTCCTTCAGGAACCACGCCCGGCGCGAGGGTTTCTTGCCGTCGATGACCCATTCGGGGAAGCTGGGCAACAGCTTGCCGCCGTAGCCGAATTCCGCCAGCACGATCTTGCCGCGCTCCACCGTCAGCGGGCAGGAGCCATAGCCGTCATACTGCGCCACCAGTTCCTGACCGTCGAGCACGGCCAGCGCGTTGACGGCCACCACCGGCGCCTGTTTGCGCACGGCGGCGACGGTCTTGGCATTGGGGGTGGAGCAGCCGTCGCCCAGGCCGAAGACGTTGGGGAATTTCCGGTGTTGCAGCGTTGCCTGATCCACATCCACCCAGCCCGCGGCATCGGCCAGCGGCGAGGCCTTGATGAAGTCCAGCCCGGTCTGGGGCGGGCAGACATGCATCATGTCGAACTCTTTCTCGACAGTGCTCCTGGTCTCTCCATCGGTCACTTCGAAGGTCGCCACCTTGTTCTCGCCATCGACCTTGATCAGGTTGTGGAAGAATGAAAGCTGCGCGTTGTATTTGTGAACGTATTCCATCAGCGCGGGCACGTAATCGGGGACACCGAACAGCACGCCGCCGGCATTGCAGAACTCGACCTCGATATCCTTCAGTACCCCGGTGCGCAGCCAGTAATCCGATGACAGATACATCACCTTCTGCGGCGCGCCGGCGCATTTGATCGGCATCGGCGGCTGCGTGAACAGCGCTTTGCCCTTGCGCATCTGCTGCGTCAGCTCATAGGTGTAAGGCGCCAGATCGAAACGGTAATTCGACGTCACGCCATTCTTGCCCAGGGTTTCGGGCAGGCCCTGCACCGCCTCCCACGCCAGTTTCAGGCCGGGCGAAACCACCAGCACCTCATAGCCGTAGCGGGCGCCGTTCTCCAGCGTCACCTCATTGGTGTCGGGCAGGAAGCCGGCCACCGCGCCATGGATCCATTTCACCCCGTCGGGCAGCACGTCGCCCATCCGGCGTACCGTCTGGCTCTTGTCGAAGATGCCCGCGCCGACCAGCGTCCAGCCGGGCTGATAGTAATGCTCCTCGCGCGGCTCGATGATGGCCACGCTGGCATGCGGTCGGCGTTTGAGGATCGAGGCCGCCGTCGCGATCCCGCCGGCACCGCCGCCGACGATCAGCACGTCGAACCCTTCGGGCTGTGCCCGCTGCACATCCATGCCGAACCGCTGTTCCAGACGCGGGCGCAGCGCCGACAGATCGTACCCGGCCTGCGCCGTGGCCGACAGGATGGCGTCGGGCGACAGCATGTCGGCCCGCGCCAGCGCCCAGAGCGTGGATGACCGTGTGCCGGTGCGGCAATAGGCCAGAACCGGCCCCTTGCAGGTTTTCAGAACATCCTCGAACGCCCGCAGCGTGTCGTCAGAGATCATGCCGGGCTTGAAGGGCAGGAACCGGAATTCCACCCCCGCCGCGCGCGCGGCCTCGGCGATTTCCGAGGCGGGCGGCTGATCGTCGGCCTCGCCATCTGGGCGGTTGCAGACGATCGTCTTGTAACCGGCCTCTGCGGCAAGGGTGACATCGGATGGCTGGATCTGCGGCGATGCCGCGAAACTCGGGGCGATGGGTTTGATTTCCATGATGTCCTCCAAAAGAAGCCGGGCCGGCCGCGGGTTTTCCGAAACATATAGTAAGTTGAATGTTTCACAAGAAGCGCGGGGCCGGTCTCACTCCAGTATCACAAGGCGGTGGCCGATCAAGGCGCGCGCGTTTCGGCGGGCCGGGGGGCCAGACGGGCGACGATGGCGGGCAGATCGGCGAAATCGGCGAAACTCGCATCGTGATGCAGCTCTTGCACCGGCTGGCGGCGATAGCCTTCGGTGAAGAGCGCGAAGGGCAGGCCGGTGGCCGCGGCGGTTTGCGCATCGACGCCGCTGTCGCCGACATAGACGGTGCTGTCGCGCCCCAGCGCCCGTGCCGCCGCCAAAAGCGGCGCCGGATCGGGCTTGTGCACCGGCAACGTGTCGCCGCCGATCACCACGGCGAACATCGCGTCGAGACCGAAGGCGGCCAGAATGCTGCGGGTCGGCGCCTCGGGCTTGTTGGTGCAGATGCCCAGGGCGATGCCCTCTGCCGCGAACTGCTCCAGCACCGCCCGGGCATTGGGGTAGAGCGTGGTCAGCGTCGCCGGATCGGCGTTGTAGTGGCGCAGGAACAGCTCGTGCAGCGCGGAATGGCGGGCCTCGTGCAGCCCCCTGGCCGCCATCACCCGTTCGATCAGTACCGGAACACCGTTGCCGATGAAAGAGCGGACGGTCTCGGGGCTCAGCGCCTCCTCGTCGATCTCGGCCAGCATGCGGTTGACGGCGGCGTGGATGTCGGGCGCGCTGTCGATCAGCGTGCCGTCGAGATCGAAGATAACTGCCCTCATGCCGCGTCTTTCCATTTGATCGAACAGCCCATCGAGGGGATCTGCTCCGCCGGGCCCCGGCCGGTTTCGGCCACCTGCTTCATCGCCTCGTAAAGGTCGCGCCGCAGATCCGCCGGCCCCGCCGCCTTGCGCGAGGCATCGAGCCGGCCCCGGTACTGCAGGCCCAGACCGGCATCGAAGCCAAAGAAATCGGGCGTGCAGACCGCGCCATAGGCGCGCGCCACCGATTGATCGGCGTCATAGAGATAGGGGAAGGGCAGGGCCAGCTCTTCGGCCAGCTCCGTCATCCGCTCGTAACTGTCTTCGGGATAGGCCCCGGCATCGTTCGAACTGATCGCGACAACGCCGATCCCCAGCGCCTGAAGATCCTTCGCATCGCGGATGATCCTGTCGCGCACGGCGATCACATAGGGGCAGTGGTTGCAGATGAACATCACCACAGTACCCTTTTCCCCCGCCACGTCGGCGAGGCGATGCGCCCTGCCATCGGTGCCAGGCAGAAAGAAATCAGGCGCATGCCATCCGAAATCGCAGACAGGGGGCGAAACGGCCATCACTCGAACTCCATTTCCGTGAACACGACGCCGGCGTTCTTTGTGGCCAGCTCCTCGAACGTGTCGAGATGGGCATAGGGCGACTGATCGACGTAATAGGCATCGTCCAGCGCGCCGCCATTTTCCAGGTGTTCGCCGATCTTGCCGCGCAGATAGACAAGGTAGTCGTGGGTATAACGGCGCACCTGATCCATGTTGGTCGGGTGGCCGTGGCCGGGGATCACGTAAAGCGCGCCCAGCGGCTCGAACGCGGTTTCCCATGTCTCGATCCAGCAAGAGGTGCAGGTTTCGGCAAAGATCGGCGGCATACGCTCGTGAAAGGCGATGTCTCCGGCGATGACGAAGCGCTGTTCGGGCAGCCAGACCTGAATATCGCCGGGGCTGTGCGCCGGGCCCAGATGCAGCACCTCGATATGCATGTCGCCCATGTCGATGGTGTAGCTATCCTCGAAGGTGATGGTCGGGCCCTGCGCCACGGTGCCTTGCGCATTCTCACGTGCATAGCGCTTCATGCCTTCGAGCAGTTGAAAGGAGGTGTCGGCGAATTCCTCGGCCGCGTCCACATGGGCCAGAACGTCGATACCCTGCTCGACCCAATAGCTGTTGCCCAGCATCGCATGGCCCTGGCCATTCTCGTTGATCACCAGCTTGACCGGCTGATCGATCACCGCCCGGATCTCGTCATGCAGGGCCTTCGCCAGCGCGGCGTTGGCGCCGGCATTCACCACGATCACCCCGTCGCCCGTGACGATGAAGGACAGGTTGTTGTTATGGCCGGCGTTCTCATAGGTCGGCGGGGCGGTGGCGCCAATCGCCGAGAAAATGCCGGGGATCACCTCCACCGGTTTTTCATACAGCACCGACTGCGGATACTGATCGGGGATATCCTCGCTGGCCAGCGCGGGTGCGGCCAGCAGCGCCAAAAGCAACGTCTTGCGGATCATGCGTCCTCTCCTCCCAAGTGACGGGGAAGCATAGTCACATCTGAATGTGTTCGGCCAGCCCCGCGATGTCACGCGGCCCGCGCGACAGCCTCGGCCGCGGCGCGGATGGCGCGGATATTCTCGCCATAGGGCGCCGGGTTCGACACCGAGCCACCCTTGAACACGGCCGACCCGGCCACCAGAACATCCGCCCCCGCGGCGGCCATCAGCGGCGCGGTGTCGGGGGTGATGCCGCCGTCGATCTCGATATGCACGGGCCGGTCGCCGATCATCGCGCGCAGGCGCTTGACCTTGTCGATCTGGGAGTGGATGAACTTCTGCCCGCCGAAACCGGGGTTCACCGTCATCACGCAGACCAGATCCACCATATCCAGCAGATAGTCCACATCCTCGATCCCGGTGCCGGGGTTCAGCGCCAGCCCTGCCTTGCAGCCGGCGCCACGAATGGCCTGCAGCGTGCGATGGATGTGCGGCCCGGCCTCCAGATGGGCGGTGATGATATCGCTGCCCGCCTCGGCAAAGGCCTCGATATAGGGATCGACGGGCGAGATCATCAGATGCACATCCATCACCGTCTTCACATGCGGGCGGATCGCCTTGCACAGCGGCGGGCCGAAGGTCAGGTTGGGCACGAAATGCCCGTCCATCACATCGACATGCACCCAATCGCAGCCCTGCGCCTCGATGGCCTGGATCTCGGCGCCGAAATTGGCGAAATCGGCAGACAGGATCGACGGGGCGATCTTGATGGAACGGTCAAAGCTCATGCTTTCTCTCCTTCAGCTGGGCGGTCCACGTCCAGGCCCCCCCGGAACACGCGGCTCGCACGGATGTCTTCCTCGCCGATCGTGCTGAGCTGCTCGGCATCAAGCGGCCCCTTGGCGGTTTGAAACAGGCGGTTGGCCTGGCGCAGCCGCGCCCGGTCCAGCGCGTTGCGGATCGAGCGGGCATTGGCGAAATGCGGCTGTTTGCGCCGAAGGTCAATATATTCCTTCAAAGCAAGCGCCGCACCCGCGCTCAGCACGTAGTTCTGCTCTTCCAGCATCCGCTCCGAAATCCGCAGCAATTCCGCGTCACTGTAATCGGGAAACTCGATGTGATGCGCGATGCGCGACCGGAAACCGGGATTTGCGGAAAAGAACTTGTCCATCCGGTCGGCATAGCCGGCCATGATGACCACCAGATCGTCGCGGTTGTTCTCCATCACCTGCAGCAATATCTCGATTGCCTCCTGCCCGTAGTCGCGCTCGTTGTCGGGGCGGTAGAGGTAATAGGCCTCGTCGATGAACAGCACCCCGCCCATGGCCTTTTTCAGCACCTCTTTGGTCTTGGGCGCGGTATGTCCGATATATTGCCCGACCAGATCATCGCGGGTGACCGACACCAGATGCCCCTTGCGCACATAGCCCAGCCGGTGCAGCAGCCCGGCCATTTTCAGCGCCACGGTGGTCTTGCCGGTGCCGGGATTGCCGGTGAAACTCATGTGCAGGGTCGGGGTCTCATGGCTCAGCCCCATGTCGCGGCGGGCGCGGTCCACCAGCAGCAGCGCGGCGGTTTCGCGGATGCGCCGCTTGACCGGCTCCAGCCCGATCAGCTCCTCGTCCAGCTCGCGCAACACCTCGGCCACACCCGAAGCCTCGTATTCGGCGGCCAGATCGACGGTCTTCGGAACAGCGCTGTCCATCCTGATACTCCTTGCTTTCATCTTTCTGCAAATATCCCCGCCGGAGGCATTGAATCTTTTCGGGCACGCCGGAACTTTCTTGCCTCCGGCGGGGATATTTAGGGAAAGATGAAGGGCAGCCGGCCGCAGGCGCAGGCCGCCCCCTGTTCAGCGCCGCACGTCCCAGGCGTAGCTTTGCGCCCTGCCGGAGGTATCCGTGCGCTGCATGTGGATCGTCGGTTCGGTGTCCGGCCGGTTGACGATGAAAGACATCCGCACGGTTTCGAAGCCGCGTTCATCGTGGAAGGCGATCAGGCGGATGTAGGACTGGCCGTGCGCCTTGCGGCAGTCGTCCAGCTCCATCATCACGCCCTTGGCGTCGCGCAGGTCGAACATGGGGTTGCCCCACATCTCCCAGTAGGTGTTCCGGGGATGGGGGTCATCGGTATATTCGATGCCGATGGCCCAGCCCTTTTCGAGGCAATAGTCCACCTGCGCGGTGATCTGGGTGTCGTCGAGATCGGGCAGGAAAGAGAAGCAGCCCTGGGTGATACGCATGTGTTTTCTCCTTACATTGCCGGGGTTTCGGTCGGCACGAAATCCGACGTGTCGGTCGAGGTGTAGTTGAAGGTGATGTTGCCCCAGGTATCGAGCGCGGCCTCAAGCGGTTTGCACCACCTGGCGGCGGCGCGCAGGATTTCGGGGCCTTCGTTGCGGATGTCGCGGCCTTCGTTGCGGGCGAGCACCATGGATTCCAGCGCCACGCGGTTGGCGGTGGCGCCCGCCTGAATGCCCATCGGATGGCCGATGGTGCCGCCGCCGAACTGCAGCACAACGTCATCGCCGAAGAGATCCAGAAGCTGGTGCATCTGTCCGGCGTGGATGCCGCCGGAGGCGACCGGCATCACTTTCTTGATGTCGGCCCAGTCCTGTTCGAAGAACAGCCCGCGGGGCAGGTCGATCTCGTTACGGGTTTCGCGGCAGACGTTGTAATAGCCCTGCACGGTCAGCGGGTCGCCCTCGAGCTTGCCCACGGCGGTGCCGGTGTGCAGGTGATCGACGCCCGCCAGGCGCAGCCATTTGGCGATCACGCGAAAGCTGATGCCGTGGTTTTTCTGGCGGGTGTAGGTGCCGTGGCCTGCCCGGTGCATGTGCAGGATCATATCGTTGTCGCGGCACCATTTGCTGATCGACTGGATCGCGGTCCAGCCGATGATCAGGTCAACCATCACGATGACGCTGCCGAGCTGTTTGGCGAACGCGGCGCGGGCGTACATTTCTTCCATCGTGCCGGCGGTGATGTTCAGGTAGTGGCCCTTGACCTCTCCGGTTTCGGCGGTGGCCTTGTTTACGGCCTCCATGCAGTAGAGGAACCGGTCGCGCCAGTGCATGAAGGGCTGCGAGTTGATGTTCTCGTCATCCTTCATGAAGTCGAGGCCGCCTTTCAGCCCCTCATAGACCACGCGGCCGTAGTTCTTGCCCGACAGGCCCAGCTTGGGCTTGGTGGTGGCGCCCAGCAGCGGCTTGCCGAACTTGTCGAGCCTTTCACGCTCGACCACGATGCCGGTGGGCGGACCGGCGAAGGTTTTGCAATAGGCGACGGGGAAGCGCATGTCTTCCAGCCGCGCGGCCTTCAGCGGTTTGAAGCTGAACACATTGCCGATGATCGAGGCCGTGAGGTTGGCGATGGAGCCTTCCTCGAACAGGATCAGGTCATAGGCCACGTAGCAGAAATACTGGCCCGGATTGTTGGGCACCTGTTCCACCTTGTAGGCCTTGGCGCGGTACTGGTCGCAGGCGGTCAGCCGGTCCGTCCAGACCACGGTCCAGGTGGCGGTGGAGCTTTCGCCCGCCACCGCCGCGGCGGCCTCGATCGGATCCACGCCGTCCTGCGGGGTGATGCGGAACAGCGCCAGCACGTCGGTATCCTTGGGTTCATAATCGCCGTCCCAATAGCCCATCTGGGCGTATTTCAGAACGCCGGCCTTGTAGCGCTCCTTGCCCTTGATTTCCTTGGGGGTGGTTTGCTTGTTCATGACACGTCCTCCTTGAGCGGTCAGGCGGCTGCCGCGGCAGCGGTTTTCGGGTCGAGCGCGCCGGCGGTATAGCGGGCGGCCATGTCGTCCATCGGGATCACCCTGATCCTGCCGGCATGGCCGGCGGTGCCGAACCGTTCGAACCGGTCGGCGACCAGGGTTTCCATCTCTTTCATCGCGGGGATCAGGAACTTGCGCGGGTCGAATTCCTGTGGATTGCCGGTGGCGACCTTGCGGAACTGGCCGGTCATCGCCATCCGGCAGTCGGTGTCGATGTTCACCTTGCGCACGCCCATGCGGATGCCGCGCTCGATTTCCTCGACGGGCACGCCATAGGTTTGCGGCATCTCGCCGCCGTTGGCGTTGATCAGATCCTGCAACGCCTGCGGCACCGAAGACGAGCCGTGCATCACAAGATGGGTGTCTGGCAGTTTGCGGTGGATCGCCTCGATCGTCGACATCGCAAGGATGTCGCCAGTCGGCTTGCGGGTGAACTTGTAGGCGCCGTGGCTGGTGCCGCAGGCGATGGCCAGCGCATCGCATTTGGTTTTCAGCACAAAATCGACGGCCTGATCGGGATCGGTCAGAAGCTGATCGTGGGTCAGCTTGCCAACCGCGCCAGACCCGTCTTCCGCGCCCGCTTCGCCGGTTTCAAGGCTGCCCAGAACGCCCAGCTCTCCCTCGACCGATGCGCCAACCCAATGGGCGGCTTCGGTCACGCGGCGGGTGATATCGACGTTGTAATCGTAGGAGGCCGGGGTTTTCATGTCGGCCTCCAGGCTGCCGTCCATCATCACGCTGGTGAAGCCATGGCGGATGGCGGTCAGGCAGGTGGCTTCGTTATTGCCGTGGTCCTGATGCAGGCAGATGGGAATATCGGGGTACATTTCCGACAGCGCCTGCACCATGTGGCGCAGCATGATGTCGCCCGCGTAGGAGCGCGCGCCGCGGCTGGCCTGCAGGATCACCGGCGCCTCCACGGCCCTGGCCGCGTTCATGATCGCCAGCCCCTGTTCCATGTTGTTGATGTTGAAGGCGGGCACGCCATAGCCGTGCTCGGCCGCGTGATCGAGAAGTTGCCTCAGGGTTATCAATGCCATTGTTATCCTCCGTCAGGCGGCTTGATCGGCGCGGTCCAGCGCCGCGATACCGGGGAGGACACGCCCCTCCAGCCATTCCAGAAAGGCCCCACCGGCGGTGGAGACATAGGTGAAATCATCGGCCACACCGGCCGTGTTCAGCGCCGCCACGGTGTCGCCCCCGCCGGCGACGGACACGCACAGCCCGGCGCGGGTCAGCTCGGCCGCGGTTTCGGCCAGCGCCATGGTCGAATGATCGAAGGGCGGGATTTCGAAGGCGCCCAGCGGGCCGTTCCACAGGATGGTCTGCGCCCCGGCCAGCACCCCCTGAAAGTTGCGCAGCGCGGCGCTGCCCGCGTCGAGGATCATGGCGTCTTCGGGGCATTCGTTCCAGACGACGATCTTCTTGCGCGCGCCTTCCCTGAACTCTTTCGCGACAACCACGTCTTCGGGCAAAAAGATTTCGCATTTGGCAGCTTTCGCCAGCAGCAGGATTTCCTTCACCGTCTCAACCTGATCGGCCTCATGCAGGGATTTCCCCATCGGCGCGCCCTTGGCGAACAGGAAGGTGTTGGCCATGCCGCCACCCACGATCACCGCGTCCAGCTTTTGCACCAGATGTTTCAGTACCGCGATCTTGCTGGAAACTTTTGCCCCGCCGACAATCGCGACAGAGGGGCGGTTTGAGGCCTCAAGGGCGGCCGTCAACGCCTCCATCTCCTCAATCATCAACGGGCCGGCGGTGGCGGGCAAAAGCTCTGCGATGGCCGCGGTAGAGGCATGGGCGCGATGGGCACAGGAAAACGCGTCATTAACGTAGATGTCGCCAAGGGCTGCGAATTTTCGCGCCAGGCCGGGGTCGTTCATCTCTTCGCCGCGTTCGAACCGCACGTTTTCACACAGCAGCACTTCGCCGTCCTTCAGGGCGGCAGCGGCGTTTTCCGCCACTGGCCCCGCGCAGGTTTCACCAAAGGTCACCGGGCATCCAAGGGCATCTGCCAATGTGCTTTCGATTTGATGCAGGCAAAACGCCGGGTTCAACTCGCCCTTCGGGCGGCCAAGGTGGCTAAGGATGACCAGCCGCGCACCTTGGGCGAGCAGGGGTTTCATCCCTTGGGCAAAGCGGGTGATGCGGGTGGCATCGGCGACCTTGCCATCGGCCAGCGGAACATTCAGATCCGCCCGTACGACAAGCCGCTTGCCCGCCACATTGATGTCAGTGATCGGGGTAATCGCCATCAGATCAGCGCCCCCATCGCCACGGCGGTATCGGCCATGCGGTTCGAAAAGCCCCATTCGTTGTCGTACCAAGACAGGATGCGGACCATGTTGCCGTCCATCACCTTGGTCTGATCCATGTGGAAGACCGAGGAATGCGGATCGTGGTTGAAATCGATCGAAACATTGGCCTCGTCCGTAAAGCCAAGGACGCCGGTCAGTGGCCCGTTGGCGGCGGTGCGGATGGCGGCGTTCACCTCGTCCACCGTGGTCTCGCGCGCGGCCTCGAAGGTCAGATCCACCACCGACACGTTCGGGGTGGGCACCCGGATCGCGACACCGTCCAGCTTGCCGTTCAGCTCGGGCAGCACCAGGCCCACGGCCTTGGCGGCACCCGTCGAGGTGGGGATCATGCTCATCGCGGCGGCGCGGGCGCGGTAGAGATCCTTGTGCATCGTGTCCAGCGTCGGCTGATCGCCGGTATAGCTGTGGATCGTGGTCATGAACCCGCGCTTGATGCCGATGGCGTCGTTCAGCACCTTGGCCACGGGCGCCAGGCAGTTGGTGGTGCAGGAGGCGTTGGAGACCACGGTATCGGCGGCGCCGAGCGTGCCATGATTGACGCCGTAGACGATGGTCTTGTCGGCGTCCGCGCCGGGGGCCGAGATCAGCACGCGGCTCGATCCGTTCTCCAGATGCAGCGCGGCTTTTTCGCGGGCGGTGAACAGGCCGGTGCATTCCAGCGCCACGTCGATGCCGGCCCAGGGCAGCGCCTTGGGATCGCGGATCGCGGTCACCTCGATCGGGCCACGGCCCACGTCGATGGTGTTGCCGGCCACCGTGACCTCGCCGGGAAAGCGGCCATGCACGCTGTCGAAGCGCAGCAGATGGGCGTTGGTTTCCACCGGCCCCAGATCGTTGATCGCCACCACCTCGATATCGGTGCGGCCCGATTCCACGATCCCGCGCAGCACATTGCGCCCGATGCGGCCGAAACCGTTGATTGCAACTTTGATGGTCATGTCCATCCCTTCTTCAGATCAGGTTCCTGGCGGCCGCCGCGACGGCCTCGGCGGTGATGCCGAAATGTTGGTAGAGCGCGGCAATCGGGGCCGAGGCGCCGAAGCCTTGCATGCCCACGAAGGCGCTGTTGTCGCCCAGCAGCTTGTCCCAGCCCTGTTCCACCGCGGCCTCCACCCCCACGCGGGGCGCGGTGCCAAGAACGGCGGCGCGGTAGCCGGCATCCTGCGCGGCGAAAAGTTCGAAACAGGGGGCCGAGACGACGGCGGCGCGGATACCCCCGGCGGCCAGCAGATCGGCGGCCTTCATCGCGATTTCCACCTCCGATCCGGTGGCGATCAGGGTCACGTCGCGGGTGCCGTCGGCTTCGCGCAGCAGGTAGGCGCCGCGCGCCACCCTGTTTTCGCTGCTGTGCGTTGTGCGCAGGGTCGGCAGCCCCTGACGCGATAGGGCCAGCACGCTGGGGGTGCCGGCCGATGTGGCCGCAAGCGCCCAGGCTTCGGCGGTTTCGACCGCGTCGCAGGGGCGGAACAGGTTGAGGTTGGGCATGGCGCGCAGAGAGGCCAGATGCTCCACCGGTTGATGGGTAGGGCCGTCTTCGCCCAGCCCGATGCTGTCATGGGTCATGACATAGGTGACAGGCACCCCCATCAGTGCCGACAGCCGGATCGCCGGGCGGCAGTAATCGGTGAACACCAGGAACGTGCCGCCATAGGCAACGAACCCGCCGTGCAGCGCGACGCCGTTCATCGCGGCGGCCATGCCATGTTCGCGGATGCCGTAGTGGATGTAGTCGCCGCCGTAGCTGTCGCGGCTGACCGGGGTCATGCCCTTGGTGCGGGTCAGGTTCGAGCCGGTCAGGTCGGCCGAGCCACCGATCATGTTGGGCAGGGTGGCATTGACCACCTCCAGCGCCATCTCGCTGGCCTTGCGGGTGGCCAGCCTGGGCGCCTCCGCCGAAAGGCGGGCCTTGTACTCGGAGATCGCATCGCCCAGCCGCGCGGCATCGGGGGCCGCCAGCGCGCCGGTGAAGGCACCGGCGCGGGGCGAGGCCGCCAGCCGCTCCTCCCAGGCCAGCCGCACGGCGTGGCCACGCTTTGCGACGGCGCGCCAGGCGGTGGCGGCCTCTTCGGGGATCTCGAACGGCGGGCTGGTCCAGCCGAGCGCCTTGCGGGCGGCGGCGATCTCTGCCTCGCCCAGCGGGGCGCCATGGGTGGCGGATGTGCCCTGCTTGTTCGGCGCGCCGAAGCCGATGATGGTGCGGCAGGCGATCAGGCTGGGGCGCGGATCCTCGCGCGCCGCCTCGATCGCATCGGCGATCTCGACCGTGTTGTGGCCGTCGATCGACAGCACCTGCCACCCCGAGGCGGCGAAGCGTGCCTTCTGATCGGTCGAGGTGGACAGGGTGGTGGACCCGTCGATGGTGATCTTGTTGTCGTCCCACAGCACGATCAGCCGGCCCAGGCCCCAGTGGCCGGCCAAGTCGGCGGCTTCCTGGCTGATGCCTTCCATCAGGCACCCGTCGCCGGCGATGACATAGGTGAAGTGATCCACCAGATCGCCGCCGAACCGCGCATTCTGCATCCGTTCGGCCAGCGCCATGCCGACGGCGGTGGCGATGCCCTGGCCCAGCGGGCCGGTGGTGACCTCGATGCCGTCGGCATGGCCGTATTCGGGGTGGCCCGCGGTGCGCGATCCCATCTGGCGAAAGGCGCGGATCTGATCCATGCCCATATCCGCATAGCCCAGCATGTGGTTGATCGCGTAGATCAGCATCGAACCATGCCCGGCCGACAGAACAAACCGATCACGGTCGGCCCATCTGGGCGCGCTTGGGTCGATGGCCATGAAGCGGTTGAACAGCACGGCGGCGACATCGGCCATGCCCATCGGCATGCCGGGGTGGCCGGAGTTGGCGGCCTGAACCGCATCCATCGTCAGGGCGCGGATGGCATTGGCCATGATCGCCTCATGGGCGGTTGAAACACGCATCTGGTTCATCTCGGCTCCTCCTCAGGCGCGGCGGGATTCATGGACAAGGCGCTCGATCATCGGGGTGAAGATGAGCTGCATCGCCAGATCCATCTTGCCGCCCGGAATGACGATGGAATTGGCCCGGCTCATCCAGCTGTCGTGGATCATCGAGGTCAGATAGGAAAAATCGATGCCGCGCGGATTGGCGAAGCGGATCACCACCAGGCTTTCGTCGGGCGTGGGGATCCAGCGGGCGATGAACGGGTTCGAGGTATCGACCACCGGCACGCGCTGGAAATTCACATCCGTTTGGGTGAACTGCGGCGTGATGCAATGCACATAGGCATGCATCCGGCGCAGGATCACATCGGTCACCGCCTCGGTGGTGTAGCCGCGCTTTTCCTTGTCGCGGTGGATCTTCTGGATCCACTCCAGATTCACCACCGGCACCACGCCCACCTTCAGATCGGCGTGTTTGGCCAGGTTGACCTGCGCATTCACCACCGCGCCATGCAGGCCTTCGTAGAACAGCAGGTCGCTGCCATCCTCGAACGCGGCCCAGCCGGTGAACTCGCCCGGCGGCACGCCCCAGCGCGCGGCCTCGTCATCGTCATGCACATAGTGGCGGGTCTTGCCGCTGCCGCTGGCGCCATAGTCGCGGAACACCCGCTCCAGCTCCGAAAGCTCGTTGGCCTCGTAGGAGAAATGGCTGAACGTCGGGTCGCCCTCGGCATAGCGGCGATCCAGCTCGGCCTTCATCTCGGCGCGGTTGTAGCGGTGAAAGGCGTCGCCCTCGATCGACACGGCCTTGATACCCTCGCGGCGGAAGATCTGATCGAACGTATGCTTGACGGTCGAGGTGCCGGCGCCGGACGAGCCGGTGACCGAAATGATCGGATGTTTCTTGCTCATCGGTTCTTTCCTCAGACGCGGAACAGGCCGCGGGCGCCGAACAGGGCAGAGACCTCCTGTTCGGGCAGATCGAAATAGGCAGCGACACGGGCGACTTTTTCGGGCGAGCCGAACACGAACGGGGTGCGGGCATGCAGGGTTTCGGCGGTCTTGCCCATGATCCGGTCATGCCCGTCGGTGGCGCCGCCGCCGGCCTGCTCCATCACAAAGGCGATGGGGGCGCATTCATAGACCATGCGCAGGCGGCCCATCGCATAGCCTTCGCGGGCATCGCCCGGATAGAGAAACACCCCGCCACGGGTCAGGATGCGGTGGGTTTCGGCCACCAGAGACGCCACCCAGCGCATGTTGAAATTCTGCGCGCGCGGGCCTTCCTCGCCAGCGATGCAATCGTCGATATAGGCGCGTATCGGCTGCGGCCAGTGGCGATAGTTCGAGGCGTTGATCGCGAACTCGCGCGAGGTGTCGGGCACGCGCACCGCCGGGTTGATCAGCAGCCACTCGCGGCTGTCGGGGTCCAGCAGGTATTCCTGCGTGCCGTCGCCGAAGGTGACCACCAGCATCGTCTGCGGTCCATAGATGATATAGCCGCCCGCGATCTGCTCGGTCGCCGGGCGCAGCACGCTTTCATCGGCGCCGTCCTTGGCCTCGAACACCGAAAAGATGGTGCCGATCGACACGTTCACATCGATGTTCGATGATCCGTCGAGCGGGTCGATGGCCAGCGCGTAGCGGCCGGCGGGATCAAGCTCGATCACCTCGTCCTGCTCTTCGGAGGCGTACCAGCGCACCGAGGCGAGTTTCAGCCGCGCGGCAAAGGCGGCATCGGCCATGATGTCCAGCGCCTTTTGTCCGTCGCCGCCCAGATTGGTGCCGACCTCTTGCCCCAGCGCGCCGCCCAGCGGACCCCGCTGAATGGTGCGCGCCAGTTCCGCGCCGACCTCGGCCAGCGCCACGATAAGCGGCCGGAGCGCAGTGGGGACATGCTCCGATTTTCCAATCGGAATCACAGTCTGCATAATTTCCTCCCGAATCTGGCACCGGAGTGCGCAACAATCTTGCTATCCCAGACTCATTCAGATTATAGAATTTAATAAGCTGTAATTCGCATTAAGGAAAATCTAATGACCAAGCCCGAAGCGGTTACTTTCAAGCAGTTACGTGCGCTGGGGGCCGTGGCGGCCTGCGGCTCGATAACGCAGGCGGCCGAGGCGCTGGGCCTGACCCCGCCGGCGGTGCATACCCAGCTGCGCCTGCTGGAGGAGAATTTCGCCAGCAAACTGCTGCACCGCAG